>CAYVST010000009.1:0-57711 GCA_964454185.1 uncultured Alteromonas sp. | reverse complement strand
GTTTTAGTTCGATATTATCGAGGGTAGCTGAGAACAGCATGGTTTGGCGTTTTCTATGGTCTGCATAGTCGTTAATCATTTTAAGCTGTGCAGCGAAACCCAGGTCCAGCATACGGTCAGCTTCATCAAAAATAAGCAGCTCTAGGCCGTTTAAATAAACGCTTTTATCTAACAGATGATCAGCAACGCGACCCGCTGTTCCAACAATAATGTGCGGATTACGACGCAACGCTTTGACCTGGTCATTGTAGTTTTCACCACCTACAACCAGTGAACACGTTAAGTTCAAGCCAGTACACATAGATTTGGCTTCAATAAAGACCTGCTTAGCAAGTTCTCGCGTGGGGGCCAAAATAAGTGCTCTTGGGTCTTGTCGGCTCAATGCTTTTTGTGACATCAAGCGATTTATAGCCGGAACCAAAAAAGCAAAGGTTTTTCCTGATCCCGTTTTAGATGACGCAATAATATCTTTACCTTGGATAGCAGGTAACATAGTGCGTTCTTGAATTTCAGTAAGCGTCGAAATGTTCTTGTTTTCTAGCTTTGAAATGATCTTGTGATGAACAGGTAAATCAGAAACTTGCAAAGGGATGCCTCGTAGTAAATCGAATCGGCGCATTATCCCTTAATGATAGACATAAAGAAAGGAGAGGGCATAAAGATGCCCTCAAAAAAGACTTAAAGTGACATTTCTACCACGTTATCTGAAACAATAAGTTTGCCAGCAGTTTTTTCTATGATTTCTTCAACAGTGACGCCGGGAGCACGCTCCTGAAGTACAAAAGCGCCGTCTTCTACGCTCAATACTGCAAGATCGGTAATAATTCGCGTAATGCAGTTTACGCCAGTAAGCGGCAACGTGCATGCTGGTAGTAATTTTGAATTACCATGTTTATCAGTATGTGTCATGGTAACAATTATGTTTTTTGCGCCCGCAACCAAGTCCATAGCGCCACCCATGCCTTTAACCAGTTTGCCAGGAATCATCCAAGACGCGATGTTACCAGACACATCAACTTCGAACGCGCCGAGAACAGTAAAATCAACATGACCACCACGGATCATGGCAAAACTCTCTGCGCTGTTAAAAATGGATGCGCCAGTTATCGCTGTGACCGTCTCCTTGCCAGCATTAATCATATCGGCATCCACTTCATCTTCTCGAGGGTAGCGTCCCATCCCAAGGAGTCCGTTTTCTGATTGAAGCATAACGCTGATATCGTCTGGCACATAGTTTGCCGCGAGTGTAGGAATGCCAATTCCTAAATTGACATAGTCTCCATCTTTAAATTCTTGCGCCACGCGCATTGCAATTTGATCTCTTGTTAACATTACACGGTCTCCTTGCTTACAATACGACGCTCAATGCGTTTTTCAAACGAGCCTTTGATTACACGGTTGACATAGATGCCAGGCGTGTGGATTTCACTTGGTGAAAGTTCGCCAGGTTCGACGATTTCCTCAGCTTCAACAATTGTGATTTTGCCTGCCGTCGCTGCCATCGGGTTGAAGTTTTGTGCTGTATGACGATACACGCAGTTTCCATAGGTATCCGCTTTCCACGCTTTTACGATGGCAAAGTCACCTGTGATGGCGTGCTCTAAAATGTAGGGGCGACCATCGAATTCTTTTACTTCTTTACCTTCACCCACTGGCGTACCATAACCCGTAGCAGTATAAAACGCGGGGATGCCGGCACCACCAGCACGCATTTTTTCAGCAAGTGTACCTTGCGGTGTTAACTCTACTTCAAGTTCACCATTTAATAATTGTTGCTCGAAGAGTGCATTTTCACCCACGTAAGATGACACCATTTTTGATATCTGCTTGTCTTCTAATAACAAGCCCAGACCGAATCCGTCAACGCCGCAGTTGTTCGATACAACGGTCAAGTCCTTTACGCCCATGTCTTTTATTTGTGCAATGAGGCCTTCTGGAATACCGCATAAACCAAAGCCACCGGCAATTACTGTCATGCCGTTAATGAGTCCCGCCATTGCCTCTTCATAGCTAGCAACAACTTTATTGAAACCTGCCATTAATTTTTTCTCCACTTTAAATGTTAAGAATAAGTATTAACTTTGTAGCTAGTTATGTAAAATCGAATAAATCTTTTAATTGATAAAAATAATTTATTAAACTTATGGATATTTCCTACCGCCAACTCCGTGCGTTTGTTGAAGTAGCTACGTCATCAACATTTGCCGAAGCAGCGGTAAACCTGCACTTAACACAACCCGCGTTGTCTACTTCTATTAAAAAAATGGAGCAACAGCTTGGCGGAAAACTGTTTGAACGAAACACAAGAAATGTGAGCTTAACCCCTGAAGGCGAGTTTTTGTTTCCTAATGCCGTTCGGCTTATGCGTGATTGGGAAAATACGTTTTCCGATACGCAAAACCTTTTTGCCATGTCTAAAGGGCAGCTAACAGTATGTGCAATGCCATCATTTGCAGAATCAAAGTTGCCCTCACTTTTGAGTCTATTCCACAATACGGCGCCTAAGGTAAACATTCGTGTCGTAGATATTGTAATGGAACAAGTCATAAACGAAGTCACCAATGGGCGTTGTGAAATGGGGTTTTCTTTCGAGCCTGATAGAAAGGATGGGCTGGTTTTTGAAAGCCTCTTTGCCGACCAATTTGTGGTTGTTGTAAACAAGTCTCAAGCCAGTATTATTCAAGATGATCCACAGTGGGATACGTGCCTATCGCTTCCCTTGGTTATGATGAATAGGGGGTCGGCGGTGCGCAATTGGACGCAGAGTAAGCTAGAAAATTATGGAGAGCTGGACATCGTTGCGGAGACAGGTCAACTATCAACATTAGGAAAATTGATACAACACGGTTTAGGAATATCAATCATGCCGAGAATATGTGAAGAACACATGAAAAACCTTGGGCTAACGGTGATCAATATAGAAGTTGACCCGTTAATCAAGCGCATAGGATTGATTAGAAACGCCAGAAAAGGGTTATCAGTACCAGCAAAAGGGCTCTGGGACTTAGCAGTGAAAACATATTCACAGGCCGACTGACAGCTTTTCCATTGTTTAACCGCTATTCTTCAAACAGCTTTTTTTCTAGCCAGATACTTTTGTATTGCTCGATAGCAAAGTCAACTTCACCGCTTATTAATTTTTCAGTCATGCGTCTATCAAATTCACTAAGCCAAGTTTTACAAGGTGAACGCTTAGAGAAGCCGTGATGCACGACGGCGTTATTCAGTTCTAATACTATGGTGAACGCATCTGAAAGGTTATGGGCCTGTAAAAAAGACTGTGCGGTGTGCTTTCCCATTACAAAGTAGTCGGTACGTCCCATTTTGAGCATTTCAAAGTTCTCTTTTATTCCTTTGATTTGCGCGATATTTTGTTTCGATAAGAAAGCATCAATCTGACTTCCGTGATTGTCTCCTGCATTCACTGAACCAATCAGCCCATCTAATTCCACTAGTGAGCTTACCGCTTGCGAATCTTCGTTGTTGCTGCGATAGATAGCAACAGGGTTGCTGTAAAAAACGGAATTGGTAAAACTTAAGAACTCTTCTCTTTGTGCCGTTCGTTTCAGCGCTGGGATGAGATCAATGTTACCAGAATGAGCTTGTTGCAAAACACGTTTCCAGGGGCCTACATACTCCGCGCGCCAGGGCAAATTCATTTCATCAAGGATTTGTCCAGTAATGGCAATTGACGCACCGACAATTTTACCGTCTTCCTCCCAATGAAAAGGGGCATAGTTAGGGTGGGCCGAAATAACAACTTCGCGACACGTCGATTCGTTTTCGCGTTGCGTATTATCGTAAGCAGTGTTAACGGTGCGATTGTCCTGAAGCGCATAGCTAAAAGACAAAAAGGTTAGTAAAAAGAAAACAAGTAAAAAAAAGGAGACTCTTTTGCTTAGCATCGCACCGTGTCTCCTTGTTTCAATACGAGATTATTACCACTTTTTCTTAGGTGCAAACAGCTCATCTAGCTCATCGCGCTCTTCTTCTTGCTTTTTAGCGCGATCTTTCTCATTAACGCTTTTAAGATTACTTTGAATTTCGTAAAGCCACTCTTTTATGGTAGCAAGGCGAGATGCTGAGTACTCATCCTGAGGAGTTTGGTTTTCAAGAGCCAGTTTTGCTTTCTCAAAATACTGACGCGCTGAACCCAGCATATTAGTCTGAAGTGCTGCACGGCCGCGTTTAACCAGTGTTTCGACATTTACCTTGACTTGAAGGCGCTCAAGTTGCTTATCTTCTTCTAAGAATACTTTTGAGTCGATTTGTCCTTTGCTGTGTTCCGTTCTCAATATGACTCGAAGTTTCTTTACCGCCTGAATGTATTGAATAATTACCTTGTCATTGTCTGGAAGCGAGAAATCAGCAGGGGCTGAAGAGTTATCAGATGAGGCGACGGAAGCTGCTTGCTCTGTGCTACTAATACGCTGTTTGAGCTCGGCAGTACTGGCAAGATCGTTCATAGTTTTTAACGAATTCAGAACACGGTTGTGCAAGATTCCGATTACGCGTGAGGAAATTGGCATGTTTACGCTGGCTGCAATAACACTCTCTGTTTCATCGACAATAGTGCGCTGCTTCGCAAATTCTGTGCGTCGTTCCGCTTCTTGCTTTTGTCTGTGCTGCTGCATTGCGTTGATAAAAATTGCTGCGATTAGCAAAACAACAATCAGAATAATGATAATCACGTACATGCGGGTAATCCGTCTCTTTTTGTCTTTTTATTATAACGTTCAAAGCAGTATGGGCCTAAAACGTTATTTTGTCTTCATTTATTGTTATCGGTCAATACTACGGTATTTTTACTTCAAATACACTTCCACCGTAAACCCCCCCATTACTCAGTGCTATTGTGCCCTTATTCTCGCCTTGAGAATGCGCTTTGGCGATAAGTTTTGCAAAAAACAACCCTAACCCTGTACGTCCTTGGCTTAGCTCGAAGTCAGCGAGGTGCTCATGGCTTTTATTTAACATATCGTCTGGATACCCGCGTCCATCATCTTCAACCTTAAGCGTTAAATAGGTATCTCCTGGCATCGCTGATACTTTAATTTTAGACGTGCCGTAGCGCATTGCATTGATAATGGCATCATTTAACAATAAATAGATTAGCTCTTCATCTAAATACCAGTTAAGTTCACTGTCGATAGCAACTTCGATAGCAATATCTTTTTGTTTAATGTAAAGCGTGTTTGAACCTAAGACATCCTGCACTAGATCAAATACAAAACACTCATCTACCGTTATGGGTAAACTTTCAAGCTCCGCGCGATACAAAGAGAGAATCTGAACTAAGTTGGTATTTAGCCTGGATGCTTCATAGTGCACATTCGCAACTTGCTCTTGGGCTAGACTATTTTCAGCGGGCAGGGCATGGCTCAATGCTTCAATGGATTGAATGAGAAGAAAAAGAGAGTTTTTCATATCATGCACAGCGGCGGCGAGCACCGATGAAAAATCGATAGATGATGTTACGTGTTTACTACCCATAGTCCTAATTCAACATCCTGTTACAGCCTACTCGTTATAATGAAGAAGAAACGTTGAAAACGCGACTTCATCTTAGGGAAAACGGCTAAATAGCGTGTTTTTTCAACTTTATTATGCAAGTTTGGTAATATCAACTAGTAAAAATGAAAGGTTTTGGTTATAACGGTGAGAGTATAGTGAATTTCCTGCGCAGTAAACGGTGTAAAATATGAAACTACAGCAACTACGGTATATCGTAGAAGTCCTCAACAATAATCTTAACGTATCGGCGACAGCTGAGAGTCTATATACTTCTCAACCTGGTATAAGTAAGCAAGTGAGGATGCTGGAAGACGAACTTGGCGTGCAAATATTCGGCCGTAGCGGAAAACATCTCACTCATGTGACAGATGCGGGAAATGATGTGATAAACATTGCAAGAGAGATTCTTGCGAAAGTTGAGAGCATTAAAGCGGTAGCCAGAGAGCATACCTTACCCGACCAAGGTAAACTCAATATTGCGACAACCCATACCCAAGCACGTTATGCGTTACCTGATGTGATCCAAGGGTTTATGAATAAATACCCCAAGGTTTCACTTCATATGCATCAGGGCACACCTTCTCAAATTAGTGATTTAGCAGCGAAAGGTGAAGCTGATTTTGCAATAGCGACTGAAGCGCTTCATTTGTACAACGATTTGGTTATGTTGCCGTGTTATCACTGGAACAGAAGTGTCATAGTAAACAAAGATCATCCATTGTCGAAAAAAGGCACCATCGATATTAGCGACATCGCTAAATATCCATTAGTGACCTATGTCTTCGGATTTACAGGGCGCTCTGAGTTGGATCAAGCATTTGAAAGGGCTGGTCTTACGCCAAAAATCGTATTTACTGCAACTGATGCGGACGTCATCAAGACCTATGTTCGTTTAGGTGTAGGTATCGGGGTTATCGCATCAATGGCCGTGAGTGAAGAACTCGATGACGACTTGGTCAAAATTGATGCTAGTCACCTTTTTGACTACAGCACGACAAAAATTGGATTCAGGAAGGGGTCGTTTTTGCGAAGCTATATGTATGACTTTATTGAACGCTTTGCACCACACCTGACTAAGGATAAAGTGGAAAAGGCCATGATGCTTAAGAATAATGACGAAGTTGAAAAAATGTTTAAAGGGGTGACCTTGCCTGTGAAATAGTAGGCTTCCAATTCTTCAATCGTTGGATATCCAATTAAAAAAAGGGGCTGATGCCCCTTTTTTTGTAATATGAAGTCGATAACTCAACACTCAATAATATTCACTGCGAGTCCTCCTCGCGCCGTTTCTTTGTATTTTGTTTTCATATCATTGCCTGTATCTCGCATAGTTTTAATAACTTTATCGAGGGAAACTTTTTGTTCTCCTGTACCGCGCAATGCCAAACGAGAGGCATTAATTGCTTTAATCGCTCCCATTGCGTTTCGTTCAATGCATGGCACTTGAACTAGACCTCCAACAGGGTCGCAAGTAAGACCAAGGTTGTGCTCCATGCCTATCTCAGCGGCATTTTCTACTGACGATGCCGTTCCACCCATTATTTCAGCGAGCGCACCTGCTGCCATTGAGCATGCAACGCCCACTTCACCTTGACATCCTACCTCAGCACCAGAGATTGATGCATTTTCTTTATAGAGAATACCGATAGCACCTGCTGTTAGCAGAAAGCGGCTTGCGACTTCTTCGTCAACCGGGCGAATAAATTTATCGACGTACTGAAGAACAGCGGGGATGATACCAGCCGCACCGTTTGTAGGCGCGGTTACTACGCGTCCGCCAGCTGCATTCTCTTCGTTTACGGCTAAAGCAAAGAGGTTTACCCAATCCATTGTCTGCATGGGGTCATTGGTATGCTCTGTTTGAAGTCTTCTATGCAAACCTGGCGCACGTCTAACGACTTTTAAACCACCTGGTAAAATGCCCTCACTTTCAATGCCTCGCTGTATACAGGCTTTCATTACAAGCCAAATATTATGTAGTTCTTTAGTGACGTCGTGCTTGGGCCTAAACGTTGATTCATTTCTTAGCATCAAAGAGCTAATGCTTAGGCCGTTTGACTTGCAAAGAGCAAGCAGTTCTTCTGCCGTTTTGAAAGGAAAGGGTACAGAGGCTTGAAGGCTTGCTGCGTGAGCTTTGGTCGCATCGAAGTCTTCATCTTTTATAATAAAGCCACCGCCAATGCTGTAGTAGGTCTGCTCAGCCAGTAATTGTTCTTTATGATAAACATAAAACGTAAGCGCGTTCGCGTGTTTTGGTAGCGTCTTTCTTCTGTGGAATACAATGGCATTCTTGTTAGGAAAGTGAACGGGCTTACTGCCGTTTAGCGTCAATGTTTCGGTATTGCGTACTTCTTCGAGTAACGCATCAATGCAATCGACATCGACGGTATCAGGCAATTTACCGAGTAAGCCTAAAATGACGGCTTTTCCGGTGCCGTGACCGATGCCTGTTTGCCCTAACGAACCGAAAAGCTCAACTTTAACACTGTCTATTTTTTCAAATATAGCGGCTTGCTGGGCGAGTTCACTTGCAAACTCGGCCCCGGCTTTCATTGGGCCTACGGTATGAGAGCTAGATGGGCCAATGCCCACACTAAACATGTCAAATACACTGATCATAATATTTCATCATTAAAACGCATTAATGTTCAGATCATGCATCTGCATTGCGTTGACTACAATACAGAAATGCTAATAGCATGATTAGTTTTGCTAATATGCTGTAAACAATTTCTTATTTAGTCAAGTATGGGCTTGCTATTTTAGGGGTGAATATGGTGTGAAAGGTTGCGAAGTAATGCCGCAGTTGCTCCCCAAATCATCTTATCTTTCCACGGTATAAAGTAAATAGGGAACGCTTGATGGTTTCTATGCGTAGTATGCACAAGATGGTTTTTTCTATTTAGAACATGGGCTAGGGGGACTTCGAACGCACTTTCTACCTCGTTTTTGTCGACTACGGGTTTGAAGTTTGGATTAACAAAGCCTACTACAGGCGTAATTTCATATTTACTGATGGTTCTGTAGCGTGGCAGCGAACCAATAACCTGCACATTGGTAGGTGGAAGCCCTATTTCTTCATGCGCTTCTCTTAATGCAGTGTCAGATAACGATGCATCACTTTTGTCTACACCACCACCAGGAAAACTAATTTGACCCGGGTGATGTTTCAAGTGATATGCGCGTTCCGTTAACAAAACAGAAAGGGCATTTCCATAGTCTACAAGGGGAATTAAAACCGCAGCGGGTCTACCAGCTTTCTTTAATGGGTAGTCTGGTTCAACATGTGGGACCCTGAAATGGTGAAAGTGCGATATAAACTCGTCTTTGGTCATGGCGTTATTATCATCTAAATCATTTTTCTTAGGGCACAAGAAACTGTTCAAGAACAGGAATTATCTTTGACACTTTATCGAGCGTTTCTTGATACTCCTCGTTCGCAATAGAGTCTAGAACAATACCACCACCTGCCCAGCAATATAAAGTGCCCTGTTCTGCCAGTAGCGTACGAATACAAATACTTGAATCCATATCTTCTCTAAAACCCATATAGAAAACACTACCGCAATAGATGTGTCGTCGGTGAGGCTCAAGTTCATCAATGACTTCCATTGCTCTTATTTTAGGTGCCCCAGTTATAGAGCCACCAGGAAAAGCAGATTTCAGTAAATCGAGAGGTGAAGCACTATCATGCAATTCTCCAATTACTGTGCTTACGAGATGATGCACAGCGTGATAGCTCTCTAGGGAAAATAGAGCCGGGACATCCACCGAACTGGGCTTACAGTGCTTTGAAATATCGTTACGCAATAAATCAACAATCATGAGGTTTTCGGCTCGGTCTTTTTCTGCCCCTAATAGATTTTCAGCACTTTGCTTATCTTTTTCAGCATCTTGAAAACGCGGACGCGTTCCCTTTATGGGTTTAGTCTCAACGCTTCTGTCTTTTACACGAAAAAAACGCTCTGGAGATATAGACGCAACACTTCCCTTAGATGAATTAAAATAGGCAGAAAAGGGCGCTTGGTTCTGTATTCTCAGTTCTTTATAAGCGTGCCACAAACTACCTGTATAGGTAGCGGAAAAACGTTGAGCCATATTGACTTGATAACAGTCACCAGCGTTAAGATAGCGGTTGATAATATTAAGACTCGCTGTGTATTTGTCTTTGCTTAAGTTCGATACAAATGGTGTATTTAATGAAAACGACGTCGCGTGTTTGGTTTTAGTGTTATCCCCCAATGTTGGGAAAGTGCTGCCATCGCAGGCGCAATAGTATATCTCATCAGTTTGTGTGTCCTCTATCAAAGAAAATAAATACAAACCTACAGAATAATCGGGGCTGTTGTAATCACTTATAGCGTTAGTTGGCAATACCTCATAAAACCTCCCAGTGTCGTAGCCTGCGATGCCGGCAACGCCAATAATAAAGGGGAGGTGGCTAACATCACAGTCACTTACCAATGCGATGTTTTTTACCTTTTCATGCAGGTATTTTTTAGTTGCTTCGAAAGGGCGTTCGTTCAGCTTATAAGTACATTTTTCACGGGTATCATGAAGTGTTACGTCCCCGTTGAGCGCTTCGACGACGAGGGCAGGCGAATACGTCATAATGTTAAAACGACCATCGCTTTTATTCGACCCAGATGTATCTAAAAGCAGCGACCATGGTTTGTCAGCAATGGTTTCAAACAGCGAATTGAACACATCGGTCTCTTTTGTCGCTGGCGGGCACAGCGTCACTAGTTCTTTTCTTGTTAATTTGGTTACTGTTACTTGTTGAAGAGCGTGGTGCATATACTAAGCTTTGTGTACTTCTACTAATTAATATCAGGCACGAAGGCGTGCTAGCGATATCTACTTGGTAAACTTGTCTCTCTTTCGATTTGAAAAAGAGGATATGACTATTTCAGCAGCATATTGTCACAATCGTATTTAAGCCTTGTGTTTTACATGGTGCGATGTCATTAGATGCGCTAGTATACGCTTTTTTAGCTAGCTAAGACCACGAAAGCCTAATAAAAAGAGGATGTCATGACCGTTATTCGTCAACAAGACTTCATTGACAGCATTGAAGATGCCCTACAATTTATTTCTTACTATCACCCACTGGACTATGTGAAAGCCGTTGAAGAGGCTTACAACAGAGAGCAAAGCCAAGCAGCGAAAGACGCTATGGCACAAATTCTGATAAATTCACGGATGTCAGCTGAGGGTAAACGCCCGCTTTGCCAAGACACAGGCATCGTAACCTGCTTTGTTAAAGTTGGCATGGGGGTGACGTGGGATAAAACCGATATGACGGTTCAAGAGATGGTGGATGAGGGAACACGCCGTGCCTATACCAACCCTGATAACCCATTACGCGCTTCAATTGTTGCTGACCCTGCTGGCGCACGTAAGAACACAAAAGATAATACGCCGTCAGTTGTCCATATTGATATGGTTGCTGGAGAGAAAATTGAGGTTATGATTGCTGCCAAAGGCGGTGGCTCTGAAAATAAATCGAAAATGGTAATGTTAAATCCAAGCGATGATATTGCTGATTGGGTTGTAAAAACGTTACCAACAATGGGAGCAGGTTGGTGTCCACCTGGTATGTTAGGTTTGGGTATTGGCGGTACAGCGGAAAAAGCGGCTGTGCTAGCAAAAGAGAGCTTAATGGACCCTGTGGACATTCAAGAACTTATAGAGCGTGGGCCACAGAATACTGACGAGAAGTTGCGACTGGAAATCTTTGATCGCGTCAACAAACTTGGAATTGGTGCTCAGGGTTTAGGCGGTTTAACAACCGTTGTAGATGTTAAAATAAAGTCTGTTCCAACCCACGCTGCATCTAAACCAGTTGCGATGATCCCAAATTGTGCGGCAACGCGACACGCACACTTTTATCTTGATGGCTCAGGACCGGCAGAATTGACACCACCAAAGCTCGAAGACTGGCCTGAAGTAACATGGGAAGTAGGTGAAAATACACGACGTGTAAATCTTGATGACGTCACCAAAGAAGATATTCAAGAATGGCAAGTGGGCGAAACTGTGCTTTTGTCAGGTAAAATGCTGACGGGTAGAGATGCTGCACATAAGCGTATTCAAACGATGATGGAAAACGGTGAAGGCCTTCCAGAGGGCGTTGACTTAACTAACCGATTCATCTATTACGTAGGCCCTGTTGATGCCGTGGGTGATGAGGTCGTTGGTCCTGCGGGTCCGACAACGGCTACGCGTATGGATAAATTCACGGATATGATGCTGGAGAAAACCGGTCTAATCGGAATGATTGGTAAAGCAGAACGTGGCCCCGCAACCGTTGATTCAATTGCCAAACATAAGGCTGTGTATTTAATGGCTGTTGGCGGTGCGGCCTACTTGGTTTCCAAAGCGATTAAAAAATCACGTGTTGTCGCTTTTGAAGACTTGGGTATGGAAGCCATATACGAGTTTGAAGTAGAAGATATGCCAGTGACGGTAGCAGTAGATAGCACTGGTGCAAATGCTCACAAAAATGGTCCAGCAATTTGGAAAGCAAAAATTGAAGATTTAGATAAGACGCTATCTAAATAAGCAAAAAGTTCCTATCTTATCGAGAAACACAAAAACAGGTACCAAGGGTACCTGTTTTTATGTTCGCTTTTTGTTTATAGTGCTGTACATAATAACAGTATAGAGTATGCGCTATGACACAAAACTTGTTTTCATCAACTCCTGCCTTGTTGATGTCTTGTCTTATTATCTGCCTTTTTATCTTGTGTACCATTTTAGTTATGCGCTACATCAGTATTAAAAGAACACTTGATGATGCACAAATAGCCCTCAATGTGTCGCAAACGCAAAATAATGGTTTGCTTGAAAAACAACGTATCTTGGAAACGCAGTGTGAAAATATCAACGAATTGAGATTGAACAGTGAGCGGCTTAAGGACGCTCTCAATGATGAGCGTTTAAAACTGGCTAAAGTACAGGCACAAAACGATGCACAGCAAAGCCGTATCAATGCGTTAATGGAAGCTCATGAAGATAAGCTTGCCACCATGGCTGCATCTGAACAACGATTACAAACACAATTTGAAAATCTCGCAAACAAAATCTTTGAAGAGAAACAGCTGCGCTATTCGCAACAAACAAAAAGCAACATTGAATCGGTACTCGCGCCATTTAAGTCTGAACTTGAAGGCTTTAAGCGCCAAATTTCTGAACAGCATATAAGAGAAGGTCAGGAACGAGCCTCACTTAAAACTGAGATTTTAGGATTAAAAGCATTAAACCAAAAAATCACTGAAGAAGCGGCAGCGTTAACGAACGCACTTAAAGGTGATAACAAGACACAGGGAAATTGGGGGGAAGTTGTCTTACAGCGTATTTTGCAAGAATCTGGCTTAAGGGAAGGACACGAATTTGAGACTCAGGTGGCAGCTACATCACAAGAAGGCCGTCGTTTTCAACCTGACGTAGTCGTGCATTTACCCAACGATAAAGATGTAATTATTGATTCAAAGGTTAGCCTAGCGGCCTATGAGCGGTTCTATAATAGCGAAGAAAAGCAAGCCAGAGATAATTATCTAGCGCAGCACGTTGCTTCTTTAAAGGGGCACATAAAAGGTCTGGGAGCAAAAGACTACCAATCACTGAAAGGAATAAAGACACTGGACTATGTGCTCCTATTTATTCCTATTGAAGCCGCTTTTCTTTTGGCCGTAGAAGAAGAGCCAGAATTAGTTACCATGGCACTTAATAACAATATTATGCTTGTGAGCCCGACAAATCTATTAGTTGCACTGCGCACTATTAACAATATTTGGCAGTATGAGTATCAAAATCAAAATGCGCAGCACATCGCAGAGCAAGCCGCTAAGTTGTATGACAAGTTTGTCGGGTTCATCGCTGACATGGAAAAAGTAGAAAAGTCGCTTGATAGTGCTCAAGGAAGTTTTGAGCTTGCGATGAATAAGCTGTCCACTGGACGAGGTAACATTGTAAAGCAGATTGAGAAATTCAGAGAGCTAGGTGTACAGCCAAACAAACGCTTAAGCGAATCGGTGCAAGCGTTAGCAGACAGAGACAATGAGTAATGATGTTAAGTCGACAATGTGAATAACGACACAACCCAATAAAAAAGGCCGCATATGCGGCCTTTTGTTTCAGTAACATGTGTTACATCAATTATGCACGCTTCGCTCGTCTACGTAGGTAAACAGCTGGTGCAAGTAGTAGAGCAATCCAACCCATCGAACCACCGCTCTTATCGTTAACTTGGATAGTCGCAGTTTGAGTTGTAGTATCGATACCGTCAGTAGCTGTCACTGTAACCGTGATGCTAGAAGCCTGTTCATGGCTTGGCGCGGTTTGAGTGATTGACGACGTTTGAAGGCCGTTAACAGTAATCGTTACATCATCACCGTCAGCATCGGTAGCAGACGCAGTCACGGTATATGACTGACCTTCATCTACACTCGACGGCGCAGAGATTGAGATAACAGGTGCATCTTGAACACCAGCAACTGCAACCGCAACCGTACCTTCACCAATCAAGTCACCCTCTACTGGCTCTCCCGCATCATTGGTAGTGCCTACAACACGTACTGTGTAAGTAAATGAGTCTTCACCGTAGAAGTTTGCATCAGGCGTGTACGTCACCGTGCCATCATCATTAACCGTAACTGAACCATTCTCTGCAGGTGTTGAAACAACAACCGTTGATGGATCAAGTTCAGGCTTATCAATTGTGATTGGCGAGAATGTGCGGAAATCACCGGATAATGACGTCATAGTGAAGTCATTAATGATCGTGTTTTCCATTTCATTAGCTAAGATATTTGCTGTGATTGAAGCATCTTCATTCACTTGCAACATATCATCCATTAGGTCGCCAGATGCAACAATTTCACCCGCGTAGCTAATTTGAATCTCATCACCAGCACTTGTAGTCAACACGAACTCATCACCTTCCACTGGCAACGTGCCTTGTGCGCCGGCTGCAGTAAGTGACGCGTATGTCGTACCCACACTTCCAGATTGGTTCTCTGCACCAACTACGGTTGCGTAAACTGCAGAATTCATAGGTCCATATACATAACTTACGTCGCCAGATTCATAGTCAAACCATAGCTGGAAGTTAAATGATGTACCTGGCTGATCCCAAAGCTGAGCATTTTCCCACTCTACAACGAAGTGCCCAGTAGTAAGACTAACTGCATAAAGACTACCTGTACCTGTTCCGCCTGCAAGGTCGAAGTCTGTCCAATAAGGCGCGACAACGTTATTAGGCTCACTTAAGCTTGGAAGAATTTCAGCAAATGGGGTGGTTGTGTTACCAGAGCTTGTACCTAGTGATACGTAACCGTTAGACGACACTTGCATGGTAGTATATTCAGTACCAAGATAAGTGATAGGTCGCGGCAGGTTAATTGGAATTGAAGCGTCGTCACATGTGCTCGAACATGTTAGAGGCGTAACACCAATTGAAGCCATAGGAACGTAACGGCCGAGTCCGAAACCTTCTAGTAAATCACCAATTGTTGTTGCTGGCGCCATATTGAACGACGCAGTATTCAGCGCACCTTCCCAGTGAATTTCACGAGCGTCTGCATCGTAAGTTACAGGCTCTTGATTGCCGTTTTTCACCGCTGAAATCGTAGACGGGTTAATGTCATACTTGTGGTCGATTGTACCTTTGATGCTTATAAGACCTGTTACATCAGTGTTATTTGCATAAGCCTCGGTAACAACAACGTCACCTTCGCTCGCAACACTTTCACTTACGTCACTGTTGAACAAGCTTGGCTCATCACTGCTAATAGGATATAGAGCAACAGGGATAAAGTAATCCGTTGTAGCCGCATCTGTGTCAGACCAATTAATACCACCGAAAGACCAAGACCCAGTTGCTGCGGTTGAAACATCTACAGAGACCATGATTTCAGCAGAAGCACCAGCAGGAAGTGTTGCCATATCAGGTGTTACAGTTGCACTAATCTGTGGGTCGTTAAACATTGGCGTCGCGTCTACAGTAACATCAGAGTCGCTCGTGTTTGTTACTGTGATAGACATCTCACACGATAGATAGCAGTCAGCATCAACAAGGCTAAGGTCGCTGTAAGTAAGCTCTACGCTAGTCGCGCGAGGAAGGTCTAGTCGACCTGCACCCATGTCAAAGTTATCCGCAGCTGTCGCAGCATCTTCTTTTAACACATCGCGAATTGACGAGGTGACAAGTGCACTTTTTATCTGCTGTGCACTCCAATCTGGGTGCATTTGCTTAAGTAGTGCCGCTGCGCCCGCTACGTGCGGAGCTGCCATTGAAGTACCGTTTTTGAATGAGAAGTTCTCACCAACATGCCCTGGAGCATCAGGCGATTCACCAGAGAAAATGCGTGTTCCAGGTGCAGCTAGGTTTGGCTTAAGGAAAGTTGGATCCCCGCCTGGACCACGTGAACTGCTTTCGTTCATAATGTCTGCTAGGCTGTCAGATACAACACGAACAACTTCATTACCAATCGTTACATTTACTGGATCGTCAGACTCAACCACAAGAGACGCTAATGCCTGTCCTGTTGTTGCTGGGATCATCCACGAAGGTACAGTTTGCGCTGGACTCAAACCACCCATTTGGAAAGGCGCCTCGCCACGACCGTCAACATTATGTACCACTACTGCAATGGCGCCCGCCGCTTCAGCGTTAGTAATTTTGTCAACGAAGCCACAAGAACCACGACTCACCAACGCTATTGCACCTTCAAAGGCTGTTTCATCTGCAAAAGGCACACACGCTTCTACATTTGCTGGGTCAACTTCTGATGCATAAACAACAGGAGCCGTAACCGCTGCATCTAGAACAATTTCCGGGTTACCCACTGAGTAAACAGCAGGGATAGTACCTATGGCAGTATCACCCTCAATGGTCATTTCATTAGCAAACAAACGACCTGTTGTTGTGTTTGCAACGGTAAGTACATTGTCATCACACCCTGGACAACCGATAGTAGTATCACCTGGGCCATCATTACCTGCTGCGAATACAGTCACAACGCCTGCGTCGTTCATTGCTTCAAAGACACCAGCGTAGAAACTGCTTGGTGTACCACCAGGGCCGCCACCCCATGAGTTGTTTACTATGTCAGCGCCATCTTCAAGCGATGCTTCGAGCATTGAAAGTAGCATTGAACCTGCACCGCTTGAGCTTGCCGGGTTTGCAGGTGTCGCATATAGTCCCTTGTACACCATCAGGTAAGCTGCTGGAGCAACACCCGATATTTCAGCTTCTGAACCGTCACGCTCAGCCATTACACCGTAGTTACCTACTGCGGTACCTGCTACGTGCGTTCCGTGGCCATTGAAACCAAGAGGGCTAGCGTATTCTTCATCAACAACGTCAAACCCATCTACTACAGGTGCTGCACGCGCAACGATGAGCTTGTTGTTACAAAAATCTGGGTCTTCAGAACAGTAGTCGTCAGTAGGAAGCGTTGCTGGGTCAACAGCTTCAAATCCTTCACCGCTGAACAACGGGTTTTCTGGACGAATACCACTATCGATGATTGCAACTTTTATCCCTTCACCTGCAGTCTCTTTGCCGCCGAATTGTTCCCAAGTTTCGATGGCACCGATCAAATCCAAACTCGCATCCATTTGTGCGTGGTGGATTGTGTCTGGAAATACCGCTTTTACCGATGAAAGCGCTGCAAGTTGGTCTAACGCGCTTTTAGAAATTACACCAGCGAAACCGTTAAATGCTGCGGTATATGACAAGTCGGCATTAAATGAAGCATCAAAAGCTTTGATGCTGCTAATTACCGATTGCTGCTTCGCTTCCAAGAATGACTTATATTCTTTAGCGGCGTTTGACTTGAAATTAACTTTCTGACCTTGATGCGCAGCGACATTGCTTACGTTAGGGTTTACACCGCTAAATTGTGCCGTAGGCGCGTCGTGAAGTTGAATAATAACGCGAACGCTGTTTTCGCTTGGTTGAATCGCATTTGCAAGGATGTTTTTCTTGTCGAAAGAAGCTTCAATCGCGTTTTTTTGTTCAACACTAAAGCCAGAAAATGGTGAAGAGCCTGAAACAGCCAATGCTCCGAATGCAGAGCCCGCTAGCGCGGTGGCCACTACCGTACTTATTAATGTTTTTTTCATAAATATTCTCGTGTGAATAGTTCCCTGGAGTCCAGCTTTCGTTTATGTAATGTGCTTAAAAGGTCATTCGCCTTTTATACATGCACAATATCGCTGTGACAGACTATATCTAGCACACTTTGTGACTATTTGTAATGGGTATTTCCGAATGAAACAATTTACATAATTTGTTACAAATCACGGCAAAGATTAATTTGAAATTAGATGAAATTGACAGGTCAAAAACGGTCAATCTGCAGTCAGTTAGGTAAAAATAGTCGATAAAACAAATGTATATTCGACTACATGCGTTTTATGGATGGAAAAGAGAATTACAGTGCCTTGATGTTTCAGATGGTGATAAACATCCTAAGGAATTATCATATATTTTACATCTGTTTTACGTTTTTAGGACGTGTATCCTCATAAATTAACATTTAAAAGACATTCTGTTTCACGTCTCTCTCAATTCGCTTGTGAATAAACAAGACACTCCTTCTAAACCTCATCTAGCATATCAATCAGAATTTAAATCGTTTTTGCCCTCAAAAATAAGGCGATAAATTGTGAAAGACAGAAATCATTTGGCCCAAGTAAAAACAACAAACACGGTCGATATCATTCATAAAGGCGTCGTTGACATTCCGATGCTGCAAGTACTTTCTTCTGAAGGGGACGTGTTAAAAAACGCTAGCGAACCCGACCTTTCCAAAGATGAAGCGTTAAAAATCTATAATACAATGGAGTACATTCGTGTGCTGGACGAGCGCATGGTAGGCGCTCAACGTCAGGGTAGAATCAGTTTTTACCTGGCTAGTACTGGAGAAGAAGCGGCATCAGTAGCAAGTGCCGCTGCTTTATCAGCTGATGACATGATTATGTCACAGTATAGAGAGCAAGGCTCTTTGGCTTACCGCGGTTACACGACCGAACAGTTCATGAACCAAATGTTCAGCAATAAAGCGGACCCTAATAAAGGACGCCAAATGCCAATTCACTATGGTGATAAGGCGTTAAACTTTATGACCATTTCCTCTCCATTAGGAACTCAAATTCCTCAGGCGTCTGGTTATGCTTATGGTCAGAAAATGTCAGGAAAAGATGTTGTCACTATTTGTTACTTTGGCGAAGGAGCAGCATCAGAAGGAGACTTTCATGCGGGTCTCAATATGGCTGCGGTCCTACATTGTCCAGTAATATTTTTCTGCCGCAATAATGGTTATGCCATTTCAACACCAGCTGAAGAACAGTTCGCCGGTGATGGTATAGCGTCTCGTGGATTGGGTTACGGTATACGCACAATTCGTGTAGATGGTAACGACGCATTAGCTATTTATGCGGCAACGAAGGAAGCCCGTAAAATAGCGATTGAAGAAAAATGCCCAGTCCTTATTGAGGCAATGACTTATCGTCTTGCTGCGCACTCTACATCTGACGACCCTACCGGATATCGTTCTCGTGAAGAAGAAGACAAATGGCGGGCAAAGGACCCCATTGCTCGAATGGCAAATTATCTATCAAGCAAAGGTTGGTTCGATGAAAAAGAAAACAGCGCTAGGGTTGAAAAAGCCAGACAGGATGTGCTTGCCGCGCTAAAAAGTTGTGAAAAAACCGACATTTGTCCCATCGACGATATCATTGACGATGTGTACGACACGCCACCATGGCATCTAAAAGAACAACTTACTAGCCTTAAGGCGCACATAAAAAAATATCCACAGATGTACCCTAAGACAGCAGGGAGAGTGAAGTAATGGCTAAAATGAATCTATTGCAGGCGATAAACAACGCTTTAATTACTGCGATGACTGAAGACGAAAAAGTCATGGTATTTGGTGAAGATGTAGGTCATTTTGGTGGTGTATTCCGCGCAACGAGCCATCTCCAGGAAAAATTCGGCAAAGCCCGTTGTTTCAACACGCCGTTAACAGAACAAGGGATCATTGGCTTTGCTAACGGCTTAGCGTCACAGGGCTCTGTACCAGTCGCTGAAATCCAATTCGGTGACTACATCTTTCCCGCGTTCGATCAAATCGTAAATGAAACAGCAAAGTGGCGATACCGTTCTGGTAGTCAGTTCGATGTTGGCACGCTAACCATCAGAACGCCTTATGGTGGCGGTATTGCTGGCGGTCACTATCACAGCCAGTCTCCAGAAGCATTTTTTGCGCATTGTCCCGGTTTAAAAATAGTGATGCCACGTGACCCATATCAAGCTAAAGGCCTGTTACTTGCCTCTATTCGAGACAAAAACCCCGTCTTGTTTATGGAGCCTAAGCGCTTGTATCGTGCTTCTGTGGCCGATGTACCAGAAGACGATTATGAGTTACCGCTTGGTAAAGCCGATATTGTTCAAGAGGGCAGCGACATAACCTTGTTAGGTTGGGGAGCGCAAATTGAAATATTACAAAAATCGGCTGAAATGGCACTCGAAGACGGTGTTTCATGTGAAATAGTCGACTTGAGAAGTATTTTGCCTTGGGACGTTGAGACTGTTATGCAGTCGGTAATGAAAACAGGCCGTCTGCTTATTAATCATGAGGCCCCGCTGACTGGTGGCTTTGCCAGTGAGGTAGCAGCGACCATACAAGAGCGATGCTTCTTGTATCTAGAAGCGCCAATAGCGCGTGTATGTGGTCTCGATACTCCGTATCCACTTGCGCATGAGAAAGAGTACATGCCGGACGAGACTAAAACGTATGAAGCAATTAAACGCACTCTGCATTACTAAAATTAGGGAGGACAAACAATGACAATCGAATTTATTCTTCCTGACATTGGTGAAGGCATTGTTGAGTGTGAGCTCTTAGAGTGGCTAGTCGCTGAAGGAGAGCATATCGATGAAGACCAGCCAGTTGCTGAAGTAATGACCGACAAGGCTACTGTGCAAATTCCTGCAATGCATGCGGGTATTGTAGAAAAGCTTTACTATGGCGTTGGCGACATTGCGAAAGTTCATGAACCGCTTTTTTCAATGAAACCACACGAAGAAACTTCGCAACAAAGCACGTCAGCTAGCAGTAACGGCGTTGACCATGCGACAGAAGTCCCGTCACTTTCTGCTAGCACTCCACACTTGGTTGAGGATTTTATTTTACCTGATATCGGTGAAGGTATTGTTGAGTGCGAAATCATTAAATGGAATGTTAACGAAGGCGACGAAATCGAGGAAGACCAAGCAGTTGTTGAGGTGATGACCGATAAAGCTGTGGTTGAAATTCCTGCAAAAAATGCCGGCGTAGTTCACAAACTGTATTACGCACAAGGCGACATTGCGAAAGTGCATAGCCCGTTATTCGCGCTTAGCGTGAGTGCATCCGAAGCCAACGACGCCATGACACATGAAAAGTCGGCGAATAAAGACAACGAAGGCACTGGTGGTGCATCATCGTTGGATGCAAAGAACTCAGACGTCCAACCAAAAGCGTCGGGCCAAGTTGGGTCAATTGCAGATAACAAATTTAAAGACGGTGACTATGAGCCTCCTATCGCCATCCCCGGTAGAATTCTAGCCAGCCCTGCGGTTAGACGTATAGCCCGAGAACAAGGCGTTGACCTTACTACTATTGAAGGAACAGGTAAAAAAGGCCGCGTATTAAAAACAGATGTTCTGACTGCAGCGCGTTCACATTCTGATGTTTCGAGTAACAGCGGTACCACGCAACAGTCTTCTTCGCTATCAATAGCGTCATCTAAGGCGGTAACAAGTGGTGGAAAAAGAACCGAGAAAGTGCGCGGCATACAGGCTGCAATGGCAAAACAAATGTCTGCATCTGTATATACAATTCCACACTTTACCGTTAGCGATGAAGTGGTTATGGACAACCTTATGTCGCTGCGCAACACGCTCAAGCCTGTTTTTGAAGCAAAAGACGTAAAACTTAGCTTCATGCCATTTTTTGTAAAAGCCATGTCGCTTGCGCTTTCAGAATTCCCGGTCATAAATAGTCAATTGAGTGATGACGCTTCCGAAATAAGCTATTTTGAAGACCATAACATTGGCTTTGCCGTTGATTCCAAAATTGGTTTATTAGTGCCAAATATCAAGGGCGTACAGCATTTATCGTTATTTGAAATAGCAGAGCAAATGCAGGAAATTATTAACCAAGCAAGAGAAGGACGTCTTTCTGGACAGCATTTAAAGGGCGGAACAATTAGCATTTCAAACATTGGTGCTATTGGCGGTATTACCGCTACGCCTGTCATTAACAAACCAGAGGCAGCCATTGTTGCGCTAGGGAAGACACAAAAGTTACCGAGATTTGACGATGAAGGTAATGTGACCGCTCAACATATTATGGCCGTAAACTGGTCAGGCGATCACAGGATTATTGATGGTGCAACCATGGTACGCTTTAATAATCTTTGGATGAGTTATCTCACACAGCCTGAAAAAATGTTGATGCACCTTCGTTAAAAGACCAAACAACTTCAAATGCTAAAGGGCCAGCACGTACGAGTAATTAAAGCGTGCTGGCCTTTTTTGTATTGCTTGTTTGTTTATCACAGTGTTTCGGCTTATGGCAAAAACACTTCAAGTTGCGGTAATATATGCAGACTACAATGTTTAACGTTTTTGAGGTTTTGTGCTTAGTTATCAACATGCGTTTCATGCTGGCAATCATGCGGATGTGGTAAAACATCTTTGTTGGGTCGGTGTGATATATGCGCTTAAAAAGAAAAACAAGCCTTTCACATTATTTGATTCCCATGGCGGGGCAGGCTGCTACGATTTTGACGACGCTATGGCGTCAAAAAATAAGGAGTATGAGTCAGGCATAACACGCGTAAAAAACACATCGGCTTCATCGCCTCTATTGGCTGACTACTTAGCATTGTGTGCCACGTTTTTAACGCACAACAGCTACCCTGGTTCTCCAGCAATAAGCGCAGTTTCAAAACGCGATATCGATACGTTGCACGTAATGGAACTTCATCCCGCAGAGTTTGAAAAACTGAGTAACAACTTGTCTCAGTTGAGAATTGAATCTTGTCATGCACATAGGCGTGACGGCTTTGAAGGGTTGAGGGCGCTCACGCCACCAAAACCCAATAGAGGCGCTATTCTCATTGACCCTCCATATGAACGTGCAAGTGAATATAATGACGTGGTTAAAGGCATCACGCAAATTATTAAACGTTGGCAGCAAGCCCAAATCGTCGTTTGGTACCCTCTTTTGTCAAGCAGGGCGGGCGCTAAACACGGTGCCAGCGAGGCGATGTGCGAAAAATTGGCGCAACTCGGTTTGCCATGCTTCAAGGCAGAAGTCTGTGTTATGCCTAATAGCGAAGAGGCTGGCATGTATGGCTCTGGCGTTCTCGTAATTAATCCACCATGGCAACTTGATGATGCATTAGCCACTGCGCTAGAAGAGGTTGTACATTCTATGGGGCCACATGCGACAGCCAATGTTCAGTGGCTGGTCGATGATGCCTAATTTCTTTTTCAACCTGACCAAATGACATACCAATGGCGCAGTTAAAAGGGCTTAAGCACTTCTATATTCCAGACGAGCAGTCTATTTATCTTCTGTCGCATGCTGATGCCAAGAAGCTTAAAGACTGGGTGAATTTGTGCATTAGTCAACTTCACGGACTTGGTTACCGTCAAATAGAGTTATTGGGGAAAGGCGCGTTCGGCTTTGCATTTGCTGGTATTGCGCCGGATGGGGAAGAACGTGTATTTAAGTTCTCTAGAATAACGTTACCTCAGCACGTACAAGACCGGCTTGAAGAGGAAGCGTTCATGCTTTCCCATATTGAGCATAGGTATGTACCACGCTTTATCGAATATCAACAAATTCGCAAGCAGTCTATCTTAGTTATGGCTCGTGCGCCGGGCGAAGATCTCGAAAAAGTTAGCCTACAATCCGGTCCATTACCCCCACGAATTATCGTTAAAATAGCGGTTCAAGTCGGTGAACTATTAGCCTTATTCCGACAATTCAGTGAGAACGGTGAGACCAAGCCTATAGTACATGGCGATATCAAGCCGTCTAATCTAGTATGGAATGAAGGTGATGAAACTGTTGGATTAATCGATTGGGGGTCTTCGGTTTTTGCTCAAACGGACGTTAGTGGCCAATATGTAGGCAATAATGTGATGGACTTGATGTCAGGTGAGCTTCACCAAACCAATGCACGTTTAGGTGATGTGTATTTCATCGGTGAAGAGCAGTTGAACGGCGCGTTATCCAGTCCCCGTTTTGACGAACAAGGACTGGCAAGCACACTTTATGCGCTGGCCTCAGGGCAGTCTTGTCGCTACGGAAGTAAGATTATCACGCCATCTTCACTAGGCTTACCCAAAATGTTAGCCAATATTTTAGAATATATGCTTAGCGACGACCCTACCAAAAGACGACAGGGTGGTGACTATCTTTTCAACCATATCCATGTACTCAAGAATATGGTTTTCGCAGATGATAAGGCTTATGAATACACACCGTTAATTCCTACGTGGTTGTCTCATGAAACGGCGAGCATTGAAACGGTGGTTTACAGCTCTCGAAAATCCTATTTACGCCAGCAAGCAAGTCTCGGAAATCAAACTGCGCAGGATCTACGTTACATCGATGATGCACAATTTGATCGTTATTATAAAAATTACCTTCAAGGCATGGGAGATACCGAGAAAGCCTTTGTTTCAGCAATAAGTCGATTGGGTAAATACCCAGTAGTAGGGGGGATGGCAGTGCGTTGGGAGCCAGAAGGGATATACATTGATTCGAGTCTAAATTTGTACGACAAGTCGCTAAAAACGGCATTCGAATTAGCAGTAAACAATGTTATAAACTTGGCACGCGCCATTCATAAGCCGGCTGTTTTTAAATGCTGTATGTTTAATGCAAAAAATACCTTGCATATAGACAGGAAGAGTGAGCATGAGGAATTTATACCTGAACCCGGCTTAACCATTCCCTATGACTTATCGAGAATGTCAGCACCTAAAGATGACTCCAGAACGCATTCTTACTTTGAAGATGGTGATGATCCAGATGAATTGTTGCAACTTCCTGACGGAATTATCGAAACGATCAAGCACCTCAACGCGATTCATCATACTGGCTGTATTATTTTCGAAGCGCTTCCAACACACTTAAAAATTCACAACTACTACACGCTGCTAGATCACACGCAAGAAGAGAACTTTTGTAGTTTGTTAGCAACGCTGGTATCGCAGATACCCCAGATAAAAGGGTTAGGCATTTCAGGGTTTATGAAGTTACCCTACAAAGACACACGCTTTTTTGAGCACAAAGCGAAACTGCCAGAAAAGTATTATCCTAGAAACCCAAAAGCAGAATAAGACGAGAACACACGACATGTCGGAGATAAAACTATCCTCACTTTTTGAACTTGAAACCGTTGAGGCGGGAATATATCGGGGACAAAGCTGGGATTTGGGCTTTCGAGCGCTCTTTGGCGGCCAGGTTTTGGGACAAGCGCTAGCAGCCGCCTATGAAACCGTAGCTGACGATAGAGTCGCACATTCATTTCACACCTATTTCTTACTACCTGGCGATGCCAAGAAGCCTGTCGTCTATGATGTTGAAATTGTAAGGGACGGAAGAAGTTTCTCTGCAAGGCGAGTAAAGGCGATTCAAGACGGAAGAAATATTTTCTACATGACAGCGTCATTTCAGGTCCCAGAGGAGGGCATGCAGCATCAACAGCCGGTGATGCCTGATGTACCTCCACCAGAAAAGGTTCAATCAGATCTTGAATTTTATCAAGCTCACTACGATAAAATCGCACGACCAATGCGTGAAGCATTAAGCTATCATGAACCCGTAGACATAAGAACTGTAGATGCAGCGAACTCTTATCAACCGGTAAAACGTGAACCAACTCGCTATATATGGATGAAAGCAAGAGATACGCTAACAGGCTCGCTTTCTTTACACCAGGCCGTATTAGCTTATGCATCAGACTACCACTTTTTAAGTACATCCTTGCAACCACATGGTGTTGCTGTCACCGATAAATCACTGCGAATTGCGACGATAGATCACGCGATGTGGTTTCATCGTCCCATCAATATGAACGAGTGGTTGCTTTATGCGATGGAGAGCCCCTTTAGTGGCGGTTCAAGAGGATTAGTGCGTGGGCAGATATTTAATCAAAAGGGTGAACTAGTTGCATCTACCACTCAAGAAGGCCTGATGCGTAAAGTCGACTAAATGAATTTAAGGGAGGTATAACGTGATTTACGGTTTAGGAAAATTACAACCGAATATCGCCGATTCGGCGTATATTGCGCCAGGTGCCCACGTGGTGGGTAACGCTGAGTTAAGAGAGAACAGCAGTGTCTGGTTTAACGCGGTTGTTCGCGCAGACATGGATAAGATCATTATTGGAGCGCGGTCAAATATTCAAGATGGAAGCGTACTGCATACAGACGCAGGTATTCCGTTAACGATTGGTGAAGGCGTTACCGTAGGACACAAGGTTATGCTACATGGTTGCGAAATTGGCGACTATTCCCTGATCGGGATTAACGCAGTTGTACTAAATGGGGCAAAAATAGGTAAATATTGCATCATTGGCGCAAATGCGTTGATTACCGAAAACATGGACATTCCAGATTTTAGCCTAGTGATAGGCTCGCCTGGAAAAATAATTAAGACGCTTGATGAAAGTGTTGTGCCCAAGCTTGAAGCCTCAGCTGTGCATTACTGCAGCAATGCACAGCATTATGCAAACGCCTTAGAGCAACGCGATTAACAAATAATTAATTTGAGTCACCGTATTCACGCTAGCGAAAGGTATATCCTGCTCTTGACTTTGTGTGAGTCTAGCTTTGAGTTTAACTAGAAAGTCTAAAACACAAACTGAATGCGGCCCATAAAAAATGCCCAGAACAAACGTTCCGGGCCTAGGGGAATGGCTCATTGCTGAGCCGTGCGCTAACTTTTACAAGGGAGAGTGTATGTAAAATCTTTCAAACGGACAATGATTATAGAATACATTTGGTTACTTTATAAACAATTTGTGTGTGAATTTTATCTTACACTTCTAAAAAGATTTTATTTGTCGAGATTATTATCGAGTTTTCAATAGCCTAGAAACTGGTCCGATCTTTGTTCTATATTGCTTGAAATTTATACATTGGTTGTTCACTCGCTGTCCACATTTTATCCACCTTATTTAGTTGAATGCACCTCAAGATTTGTATTCATATTGTTTATATTGAGTACAAGCGGTTGTACACATAATCTTTCCTAGTAGTATGGCTAGCCAACTACTTTATGAATGAAAAAGGATGGAATATGCAATCGCTTTCTACTTTTCTTCCCCCTGAAAGAACACTTATGGGCCCGGGTCCATCCGATGTAAACCCGCGCATACTTAACGCCATGGCGAGACCCACCTTAGGACATCTAGACCCATTATTCATCGAGCTAATGGATGAGACGAAGTCACTACTTCAATACGCATTCAAAACAGAGAATGCATTGACTATGCCGATTTCTGCGCCCGGGTCAGCGGGTATGGAAGCATGCTTCGTAAATCTCCTTGAGCCTGGTGACAAAGCACTCGTCTGTATAAACGGAGTGTTTGGCATGCGTATGGTTGAAAATGTCGAACGCTGTGGTGCTCAAGCAATTACGGTTAGTAACACCTGGGGCGAGCAGACTGATCTTAATGCGGTGGAGGATGCGTTAAAAGCAAATCCTGATGTAAAGGTACTTGCATTTGTTCACGCTGAAACATCAACAGGCGTTCGAAATGAAGCAAAGCTACTGTGTGAACTTGCAAAAAAATACGATTGCTTGACCATTGTTGACGCCGTGACTTCCCTTGGTGGTATCGAACTTGATGTTGATGGATGGAACATCGATGCAATTTATTCTGGTTCACAAAAATGCTTGAGCTGTGTGCCAGGTATATCACCTGTCTCATTCAGTGACAGGGCAGTGAATGTTATTCAAAATCGACAAACAAAAGTGCAAAGCTGGTTTTTGGATATGAACCTTATCGTAGGATATTGGGGAAAGGGCGCGAAACGTGCTTATCACCACACTGCTCCTGTGAATAGCATGTATGCTATGTACGAAGCCTTACTTATTTTAAAAGAGGAAGGGCTAGAAAATGCATGGAAACGTCATGCGGCTGGACATCAAAAACTCGCTCAAGGGCTGAGTGATCTTGGTCTAGAACTTACAGTAGACGCGGCTTATCGTTTACCTCAACTGAATGTTGTGCGCATTCCTGAAGGCGTTGATGATGGTAGGGTTCGCAAACAACTTCTTGATGAATTCAATTTAGAAATTGGCGCTGGCTTAGGTGCACATGCAGGTACTGTTTGGCGAATAGGGTTGATGGGGTATGCTTGTAAACCTCGAAACATAGATCATTGCCTTGCAGCACTAAAAGCTGTTTTAAAATAAGCGTAGATTTGACGTCACAAAGCCAACCTCTGGGTTGGCTTTTTTCATTGAATGCAAAACAAACTGACGATGTAACAGTAGCTTACAATTAACGTATTTTATTTAGTGAACATTCACCTTAGATTCAGATTCATATCGTAAGCTAGACTATGTCTTTATTAGAAATTGTTTGAGAGTGATTATGAAAGTGTGTCAAAAGTGGGTTCGTTTCTTTGCTGTTTGTGCAGTATTTTCGTTGGCTGTATGCACCGCTGTAAGCGCAGAAGATGGGGTGATTAACGTGCAAGGCAGCGCGGCGGTCGATGTAACACCCAATGCGTACAAAGTAACATTTGTCATAGAAGAACAAGGAGAGACAGTCAGTAAACTTAACCTTGAATTGGCGTCAGATATGCGCAATATCGTCACATTTTTGCAAGGTCAGGGCATTGAGCAAAAACACATTCAAAGCATGCAGGTGCGCTTAAACCCGCGATACATCAACAGCCCACAAGGTCGTATCGAGCAAGGGTTTACACTCTCTCGCGAAATATCAATTATCTCTAAAAACCTTGAAACGTACGACCGAGTTCTAGACGGCGTGTTAAAGCGCGGTGTTGACCGTATTCAACAGTTCAATTTTATCGCACTCAGTGAAGAGAATGCTTATGAGCTTGCGTTAGTGTCAGCCATCAACAATGCAAAGCAACGTGCACAGCTAGTGGCAAAAGAATTAAATGTGGAAGTGGGTGAAGTTGTTGCAATATCTGAAAGTAGTGGCAATATGCCGATACCAATGATGCGTGCAGAAGCATTTTCAAAAGACATGTCGATGTCCCTTCCTGGGCAACAGCAAATTGAAGCTCACGTAAACGTATCATTTAAAATTGTTCAATAACACAGGATATTCGTTTGAAAGAGCAACAATACAGCCAGTTGATAAACCAAGCAAAAAGCTTGGTTTCTGGTGAGCGTGACTTAATTGCCAATATGGCGAACATCAGCGCGCTTTTATTTAACCACCTAGAGCATGTAAACTGGGCGGGGTTCTATTTGTATAAAGAAGACCAGCTTGTTTTAGGCCCGTTTCAAGGCCAGCCTGCCTGTATTCGCATTCCTATGGGTAAAGGCGTATGCGGCACCAGTGCATCAACACGTACTGTGCAACGTATCGCCGATGTCCACCAGTTTGCCGGTCATATTGCCTGTGATGCAGCGTCAAATTCCGAAATTGTAATACCGCTTGTATTAGACGATACACTCGTTGGTGTATTAGATATCGATAGTCCCACGTTTGAAAGATTTACCCAAGAGGACGAAGATGGTTTAGTGGAAATAGCAAGCATATTGATGAGTTCTCAAAAGTAATCATGAAATCTAGTGTTGATATTCACGTTGTTTTGTCCACGTTTGAAGATATGGAAGACTTTCATGATGAACCTGATGAGGCATCTGAGCGTTTAAACTTTATTCTTCATGCCGTGTACGACAACGCCGAAGAAGATATTGAAACACAGCGATTAGAGCAAATATTGCACTACGCATGGGAATCTTGGCAACAAGATAAGCATTTATTAGAAATAGATGACGACGAATTGCTCGATTGGGTTGACCACACGCTGGCAACTTGGGATGATGCAACTAACGATGAAATCTCCTGAATAATTTAGAAAGTTAATGGAATCACCAGAGAAGTTTACAACAAGTAAGGAAGTTATTGCTTTCCTTGCAGAGACCTTTCCAAAATGTTTTAGCATTGAAGGCGAGGCCCGCCCACTTAAGATTGGCATTTTTCAAGACTTAGCCTCTCGTTTAGAGAACGACGAGCGCGTTAGTAAAACACTACTTCGCTCAACGCTTCGCCACTACACTAACAGCTGGCGCTATTTATATAGCGTTAAAGAAGGCGCTAATCGCGTCGATCTTGATGGTGTAGAAGGTGATGCTATCGAGAAGGAACACGCTGACCATGCACAACAGCAATTAGAAGAGAGCAAAGCTAAAGCTGCTGAGAAGCGCAAAGCGAAACAAGCCCTTCAACCAAAGCGTAAAGAAAAACGTCAATTTAATCGCCCAAAAGGTGAAAAATCTGAAAAATCGGACCATGCTGATAGTAAGCGCGGAACTAAACCGAAAAATAACAGACCAAACAATACACCACCTGCAAAATTGACCGATAGTGATATGCAGCAGGGTACTCAAGTGACCGTTAAGTTGGGCAAAGCTCCAATGCCTGCTGTCATCACTGAAGTAGCCAAAGATGGCATCCATGTTCAATTAGATTCGGGTATGGTGGTAAAAGTAAACGCAGACGCTTTACGTTTGGCACGCTCCAAGAGGTCGTAAATATGAAAGACATCCTTCGAATTTCCATTGCTAGCGCATTTCTTACCGTTGGGGTAGGCGCTGGTGCTGTTACAACAACACCTGAAGTAGAAGAGCTTCCTATATTGAAACAGGAGTCTCAGCATAGTGTTGCTGCCAAACGGGTTAGTGCGCTCTTTACACGAGCACACTACAAGGAAATATCGTTGGATGATGCGCTTTCTGCTCGAGTCTATGAGCGTTTCATTGAATCGCTAGACCGCAATAAACAAGTGTTGTTACTCTCAGATGTTGTTGGTTTTGAGAAGTATCGCACTTTGTTTGACGATGCACTGAGCAAGGGGAATCTTTCTGTCGCATACGATATGTATAACGTTAGTGCTCAAAGACGCATAGAACGTTATGAATATGCATTAGCATTGTTAGACAAAGGCCCCTTTGATTTTGAAAAAGAGGACGATAAGTTCTTTTATGATCGCGAAGACGCTGAGTGGTCCACATCAAAGAACGAGCTCGACGAGATCTGGCGCCAACGCGTGAAGTACGATGCGCTAAATTTAATCCTTGCAGACAAAACGTGGGAAGAAGCGAAAGAGCTTCTAACAAAACGATATACTCGTGCGATTAAACGAACTAAACAAGCAAAAAGCGAAGATGTGTTTCAAACGGCGATGAATTCATTTGCGCGTACTATTGAAGCACATACCAGTTATTTATCCCCTCGTAATGCTGACCGTTTCCAGATGGAGATGAACCTCTCGTTTGAAGGGATAGGTGCGGTATTACAAAGCGAAGATGATTACACAATCATTAAAAGCGTGGTGCCCGGTGGCCCAGCCGATGAGTCTGGCGCAATTAAGCCTGAGGACAAAATTGTCGGTGTGGCGCAAGACGACGAGGAATTTGTAGATGTTATCGGCTGGCGTTTAGATGAGGTCGTTGAATTAATCAAAGGCCCTAAAGGCAGTACAGTGCGCTTGCAAATCGAAAAGGGCGCCTCGGATTCAAAATCGGCTTCTGTTGTCAGTTTAACGCGAGACAAAATAAAGCTTGAAGACCGCGCAGCAAAGTCAGAAGTCTATGTACCAGAGACAGGTCCACACGCAGATGAAACACTTGGTGTTATTACTATTCCGAGTTTCTACAATAACCTTAGTGTTGATGTGGCAAAGGAAATAGAAAGCCTTAAAGCGCAAAACGTCAAAGGTATCATTGTAGATTTACGTGGTAATGGTGGTGGCTCGCTAACCGAAGCTACATTACTATCTGGCCTATTCATTGAGAAAGGCCCTGTAGTACAAATTCGATATGGGCAGTCAAAAATTAGTGTTAATCGCGATACCGACGGCGTAGTGGCTTATGACGGTCCGCTAACCGTATTGGTTGATAGGTACAGTGCCTCGGCCTCAGAAATTTTTGCGGCTGCGATGCAAGATTACAATCGCGCGCTAATCGTGGGTGAACAAACCTTTGGTAAAGGTACGGTTCAGCAGCACCGCGGATTAGGCAAAATCTATGACTTATATGATAACCCACTTGGTAGTGTTCAATTTACTATCGCTAAGTTCTACCGCATCAACGGCGGCAGCACACAGCACAAAGGTGTTATCCCTGATATTCTATATCCCTCTGCAATAGAGCCATCTGAGTGGGGAGAGAGTCAGGCAGAAAACGCGCTTCCTTGGGACAGTATTAACCGTGCTAACTACACCACGTTTGCTGACGGTACCGCGGCGCTTGACGTGCTTACTGCCAAACACAACAAGCGTATAATGCAAGACCCAGAGTTCGCGTATATCTATAGTGATATTAGCGAGTATAAAGAGAACAAAGACAAAAACTTTATTTCGTTGGTAAAGTCAGAGCGTGAAACTGATAAGAAAGAGTCGGAAGCCAAGGCGCTTGAACGTGCTAACGAACGTTTACAGCGAATGGGATTAGAAAGTATTGCGTCATTGGACGACCTACCCGAAGATATGGAAGAATTAGACCCGTTCTTAGATGAAGCAGCCAATATTACATTCGACATGATCGAAACAGGCCGCTACGCAATCACAACAAATTAAGTGATAACGGAAAAGGGGCTGGTCTATGGCCAGCCCTTTTTTTGTGTCTATAAATTATTAAAACAATAATAAAGGGAAAAAACATGGCTATCAGAGGTGAATTTTCCTCTCGAATAGGATTCGTGCTAGCGGCAGCAGGCTCGGCAGTAGGGCTTGGTAACATTTGGGGGTTTCCTACCAAAGTAGCGAGTAATGGAGGCGCAGCATTTGTGCTTGTCTACCTTTTACTGGCGTTTGTTCTAGCTTACCCCGTTCTTATGGCAGAACTTATTATTGGACGCAGCACGCGTTCGAATATGGTAGATGCACTAGGGAAAATATCAGGTAGTTTCATTGGAAGAGCAACAGGAATATGGGGTTGTATTACCGTTTCCCTGATTCTTGCATTCTACGCCATTGTGGGTGGTTGGATGCTCGTATACTTCGCTGATGCGGCAGTTAATATCGTAGGACTCACGTCTGCAAGCGACTGGTTACTGACCTCATCGGTTACGCGTAACGTGATATTTTGTTTGTTATTCATGAGCTTAACCGCATTTATTGTGGTAGGTGGCGTCAAAGCGGGTATTGAAAAGTGGTCGGTACGATTAATGCCAACACTGGTCATACTCATCCTTGCACTTATTGTTTACGTGAGTTTACAACCAGGTGCAGTAGAGGGGTGGAGCGCTTACCTTGTTCCAGACTTTTCTCGTGTACTTGACCCAGACTTGCTTATTAACGCAATGGGGCAAGCTTTCTTCTCGATGTCGCTTGGTGTAGGTACCATGCTGGTTTATGGTTCCTACCTTAGTAAAAATGAAAATCTTCCTAGCATAGGTGCTTCAGTGGCGTTGGTTGATATAGGTGTGGCAGTCATTGCTGGGATGCTTATCATCCCAGCAATGTACGTTGCGCTAAACAACGGCGTCGAAATTTTCACACCCGATGGCGCGCTTATTCAAGGCGATACACTAATTTTCAAAGTGCTTCCAGCGCTCTTCGATACCATAGGCTCCGTTGGCGTGTTTGTTGCCTTTACGTTTTTCGCTCTTATGGTTATTGCGGCAGTTACGTCTTCTATTTCTATGTTAGAAGTACCGGTTGCCTTTATGGTTGAAAGCAAAGGTCTTAAACGCAAAAAAGCTGTGCTTCTTATGGCCAGCATTATCTTTGCACTCAGTTGCATAATAATTTTTAACTTCGATAGCCTTTTTGGCTTTGTTATTGCGCTTACAACAGAATACAGTCAACCGCTGCTTGGTTTTGCACTTTGTATTTTTGCAGGTTGGGTATGGAAGCGTGACGCCATTTTATCTGAACTCAAGGAAGGTAACGCGTATGCCGAACATGGTGTTTTCTGGAAAATTTGGCCTTGGTACGTGCGATTCGTCTGTCCAGTTATTATCGCGCTTATGTTTTACCGTTCGGTTTTTAATTAGCCAATAAATATAAAAATAAGGTTTTAAAACAAAAATAATGACAAACAATGATTTAAAAACACCGTCACTACTTGACGCCCTTATTCCCATTGTAGCGCTAGTTGTCATGATGGGCAGTGCGGTGTATTTGTTCGAAGACAACTCATCCTATGGGCCAAATCAAATTGCCCTGTTGTTAGCGATGGGATTAGCGGCCATTATTGGCATGAAGAATGGTTTTACATGGAAGACCATTGAAAAGGGCATTGTTGATGGTATTTCAATGTCGTTGGGGGCTTGCCTTATTCTTTTGGCTGTTGGCTCGTTAATTGGTACATGGATGTTAGCAGGCACAGTTCCAACGCTTATCTATTTTGGCCTTGAATTGCTAAACCCGTCTTTTTTCTACGCTGCTGCTTGTCTTATCTGTGCAGTGGTAGCAATGAGTATTGGAAGCTCATGGACAACCGCAGCAACCGTTGGTGTTGCGCTTATGGGCGTGTCAGCAGGCATGGAAATGTCGAGTGCAATTACAGCGGGAGCGGTCGTTTCTGGTGCTTACTTCGGCGACAAAATTTCACCTTTGTCAGAAACAACAAACCTTGCTCCAGCGGTCGCTGGAACAGATTTGTTCGATCATATTCGCTATATGTTATGGACTACGATCCCTAGTTTCGTCATTGCATTAGTACTATTCACGGTACTTGGGTTTAGTGAAGTGGGCGATGCCAAAGCAGAAAGAATTGAACAAATGCAAACGTTACTCAATGACTCGTTTGACTTGGGGTGGCATTTATTAATCCCGCTTGTTGTTTTGCTTACTTTGGCGATTAAGAAAATGCCCGCGTTTCCTGCCGTCTTTTTAGGCGCATTGTTGGGTGGTGTATGGGCCGTTGTGTTCCAATGGGACGTGGTTACGTCGATGGCAAGCAGTGATGACAGTGTGAATGTAGGCGCTTTAAAGGTGGTATGGACAGCGTTGTTCGACGGCGTGAGCTTTTCAACGCCCGACGAAAATTTAAATAGCCTACTATCGCGCGGTGGTATGTCTTCGATGCTGAATACTATTTGGTTAATCATTTGTGCAATGTCATTCGGTGCAGTACTTGAACGAGTAGGTTTGTTGAAGCGCGCAGTTTCTGCCATTTTACTTGGTGCAAAGTCTGCAGGAGACATGGTGAGCCGCACTATTTTGACATGCTTTGGTACAAACCTAGTCACTGCTGACCAATACATTTCTATTGTTATGCCTGGCCGTATGTACAAAGAAGAATTCAAAAAACGTGGCCTAGACCAGTTAAACTTGTCACGTAGTTTAGAAGATGGCGGTACATTAACTTCACCGCTTATTCCTTGGAACACATGCGGCGCTTACATGCATAGCGTATTGCTTGTTAACCCATTTGATTATGTATTTTATGCGTTCTTCAATGTTATCAATCCGATCTTAGCTGTGGTTTACGCGTATTTAGGTATTAAAATATTACGCATAACACCGCCGACGGTTGCAGTAAACAGCCAAGGTAATCAGTAATCAAACGTAGGCTTTCTTTTAGGAGGATCTATGTCAGTTCAAGCTAAACGTCGGGCGGATTATCAGCCGCCCGCTTTTTCAATAGCGACAGTTGACCTACATATAACGCTACACCCAACTCACACCCGTGTTTTAAGCAAACTCTCAGTAATGAGGCAGGGCAATCATTCTCAACCTTTGGTACTTGATGGCGATAACCTTCCTGTTAATTCCCTTCTAGTTAATGGCACAGAGGTTAGCAGCGACAGCGATAATACACAGTTTTATGTGTTGAACAACGATTCGCTCACGCTACATTGCGACCTAGATACGTTTGACCTTGAAATTGAAACCACTATTTCACCAGAAAGTAATAAAGCCTTGGAAGGACTCTATCTTTCCGGTGGAGCCTATTGCACGCAGTGTGAAGCTGAAGGGTTTAGACGTATAACCTTTTTCATGGACCGTCCGGACGTTTTGTCTGTCTACACGGTAACGGTGGTAGGTGATAAGTCAATCCCAATGCTGTTAGCCAATGGGAACCCCGTAGAAAAGGGGGAACTACCAGAAAACCAGCATTTCGTTAAATGGTATGACCCGCATCCAAAACCGTGTTACTTGTTTGCGCTTGTTGCTGGCGATTTTGATCTTCTGAGCGACACATACACAACCGTAAGTGGAAAAGAAGTGGCGCTAGAGTTGTATGTTGATAAAGGTAAGAAATCACAAGGTGACTTTGCACTTGCCTCTCTAAAGCGCGCCATGAAATGGGATGAAGATGTCTTTGGGCTAGAATACGACTTAGATATTTACATGATTGTCGCGGTAGACTTTTTCAATATGGGCGCGATGGAAAACAAAGGGTTAAATGTTTTCAATAGTAAATTTGTGCTCGCAGACCAGCGCTCTGCCACAGACGATGATTTCTTTAATGTTGAGTCTGTCATTGCACATGAGTACTTTCACAACTGGACGGGCAATAGAGTAACGTGTAGAGATTGGTTTCAGTTAAGCTTGAAAGAAGGGTTGACTGTCTTTAGAGACCAGCAGTTTAGTGCTGATATGACATCAGCGCTAAGCAATCGAATAAAGCACGTTCGAGTGATGCGTGAACATCAGTTCGCTGAAGATGCCAGTGCTATGAGCCATCCAATCCGTCCTGAAGAAGTGATAGAGATGAATAACTTCTACACGGTAACGGTGTACGACAAAGGTGCTGAGGTCATCCGTATGTTCCACACATTGCTGGGACCCGAAGATTTTAGAAAAGGAATGGACGAATATTTCAGACGCCACGATGGTCAAGCAGTTACGTGTGATGACTTTGTCTCTGCAATGCAGTCAGCAACAGAGCTAGATTTAACGCAGTTTTCACGTTGGTACAGTCAATCTGGTACGCCTACGATTACTGTAGAGCATTCAGTGGATAACGGGCGACATACCTTTACACTATCACAGTTTACGGCTCCGACAGCGGATCAAGCTGACAAAGTAAGCCTTTATATACCAATCAATATCGAAATAATAGATAGTGAAGGAAATCAGTATACTGATAATGAAGGTTTCATCAAAAATGGTATGGTCACTCTTAACGATGATGCCATAAGCTTTACTATCGACGCTCCTGACAAGTCACTTATCCCGGTTGTACTTGGCAATTTCTCGGCACCGGCTAAAGTCGACAATACGCTCGATACTCTTTCGCTATTAACTATTTTCACGCACGCCACTGATCCATTTAGCCGATGGGATGCAATGCAGACGCTGTATGATCGTTGTATAAAGCAGTTGGAAGCATCTCCAGGTAGCGCGATTGGGAACACCATTTGGGAAGGCATTAAACAGGCAATTACACAAGAAAAACAAAATGTTGAGTTGTTAGGTGAATGCCTTGTTATTCCGTCATTTGAAACGCTTTGTCAAACACGTACTGATGTAAGAGTTGCGGAGCTCGCGAAAGCACGAGAGTCGTTCTGCCGTCAGTTTTCTAGCGCATTGGAAAACGAATTGCTTGATGTGTACCGTGCTATCACACGTGAACCCTATTCCTATGAGCAAGATGCGGTTAACCAACGTCGCTGTAAAAACGTCATCCTTGGGCACCTCGCTAGGCTTCCAGTTCATAAAAATGTAATTGTCGAGCACTTTGAACATGCTGACAATATGACTGATACGCTCGGCGCGTTGAAAGCCGCTCAATTCAGCAGCAAAGACACGTTTGACAAACTCATGGCGATATTTGAATCAAATTGGAATCATGATCCTCTAGTACTGGACAAGTGGTTTGCGCTGCATGCTACTCAGCCTAGTGATGATATATTTGCCACTATCACTATGTTATGTGAACACCCACAATTCACGATGAGTAACCCTAACCGTGTACGGGCCGTTATGGGGAGTTTTGCCTTTTATAACAGCGAAAAGTTTCATGCCACTGACGGTAGCGGGTATAAGTTTGTTACAGACTATTTGTTACAACTTGATGCAATAAACCCTCAAGTAGCGTCTCGCATAGTGACGCCGTTAACGCAATGGCAGGGGTTTGCACATGAGCATCAAGTATTGATGAAACAGCAATTAGGTCGTTTATTAAACCACAAAGGGCTAAGCAAGGACGTATTTGAAAAAGTCAGCAAAAGCCTCGCCTATGACAAACATTAGGCATAGTGACACGACTTATTATTTTTCTATTAGTGTGCCTTACAATCAATGTGAGGCACTGTATTCGCCATCCATACCTAATGTGGTGATGCAGAGTGAAACAGGACTAAACGTCCAAATTCCCACCAGTCGCCTCAGGCAATTTGTGACATCAACAGGTGTAAGAGGACGATTTCGCATGGTGGTGAACAGTGCAAACAAAATAAAGTCGTTTGAACGCGTGCGTTAGTAATTTTATCAATTTATCAAAATGTGTGATTTTTCAGCATTACCAGATGGTTTTTTCAGCAAGAATATAAATGCGTTTTATACTCAGGATAAACCATTAACTATTTGATACGGTTAACGTTGTAAAAGTTGTTAACTGGTAGGATTAGTTCTTGCGGTTCTGGCAAAATGATGTAATGATTTTGTTAATCGTAATGGTTGGTCATGACGTCACGCAATCATTCGCGTCGACTTGGGAGTATAAAAATATGAAAAACAGGCCTAGCGCTTTTAAAATGTCACCAGTAGCAGTAGGCGTTCTCTCGCTGCTCGGTGCAGCAGCACTACCTGCTCACGCTGCGAATTGGCAAGTAGGGGATGTGAGTATCACGCTAGACTCTACATTTACGCTTGCTACTAGCATCCGTACAGAAGCAAGGGATTTTGATCTGATTGGTAATAGTAACCATCCTCAGTTTGATTGGAATGGTTATCACGCAGCGTTCAATCCTTTGTATCCCAGCGGTGATGTGTGGGGCCTTGCTGATGGCGGGTATTCTACAAACGGTGATCTTGGCAATCTAGCGCACGATCCAGGCGACGCTTTCGCAACACAGGTTTCAGGTACTCACGAGCTAGATATTAATTTTGGTGATTATGGTTTCTTCGCTCGCGGATTTTGGTTTTATGATTTTGAGCAAATGGACGGAGACCGTGCGTATTCGAATGCTATCACGGGCAACCAGTATGACCTTTGCCAAGACCCAGAAGCGAAAGACCTTCTTTGCACCGATATTCGTCTTTACGATGCATTCTTCTACGGTGATTGGTGGATAGGTGATAAGCCGCTTACACTGCGTATCGGCCGGCAAGTAATTAGCTGGGGTGAAAGTACTTTCATTCAACACGGTATCAACACCACTAATGCAGTAGACGTTACGCGTGCACGTGCTCCAGGTGCTGAACTTCGCGAGGTGTTCTTGCCTGCTGGTATGATTTACGCTTCATTAGGTTTAACGGATACACTGAGCGTGTCTGGTTATTACCAATACGAATGGCAAGAAAGTTGGTTGCCTGTTGCAGGCAGTTATTTCGCCACGAATGATTTTGCTGGTGAAGGCGGTCAACGAAATAATGTACAGCTTGGTTTCAGTGGTAACCCTGATATTGATTTAGACCATCTTCTGACTGCGCTAAACGGTTACGGTGATTTGTTGCGTTCTGGTGCGGATGCTTCACAGATATCTCAAGCATACCTTGCTTACCCAACAAGAGTAGCTATTCGCGGCTTTAGTGATTCTGCACATAATGACGCCGATGACCAGGGCCAATACGGTTTACGTCTAACGTGGTTTGCGGAAGAGCTAAATGAAACTGAATTCAGTTTCTATCACATCAATTATCACAGTCAGCGCCCGTTGATCTCGGGTGTTACGTCTGACTTTACCGCAGCAGGTATCGGTGCTGACTTAGCTTTCTTGGCACAAAATACGGTAACACGTGACAACATCACTGAGCTCGGTGCGTTTACTCAAGCAGAGTTCTTCTACCCAGAAGACATTAAGTTATACGGTATGAGCTTTAACACAAACATCGGCACCACAGCGTTTGCAGGTGAATTCGCATATCGTGTTGATGAGCCGCTTCAAATTGATGATGTTGAATTGCTTTACATGGGTATGCCTGAACAGTTGGCAAACGCTGGATTACGCCCAGATTTGGCGGGCATTTCTCAGCTTAATAACATCGGCCGTGGCGTAGGCCCAGGTGAAACAGCAGAAGGCTTTATCTTCTCTGATACTTATCAAATCCAGTTTACGGCTTCACATGTGTTTGGTCCTAAGTTTGGTGCGGATAACTTTGTCCTTCTTGGAGAGGCAGGTTATGTGAACATTATGGATATGCCTGACCCAAGCATTTTGCGTCTTAACGCGCCGGGCACAGCACGTACTCCGTCTTTAGAGCCAACGCCTACTGGTAATCAGCGTCAGGGCCTACATCAGGCATTGTCAGATGGACCAGAAACAAACCCGTTTGCGACTGATGATGCATGGGGCTATCGTTTACTTGCTGTTGCCGACTATAACTCTATCTTAGCTGGTATGAACTTACGTGTTCGTGCTGTGTTCTCACACGATGTTGAAGGTACGACACCTGATCCATTATTCCTTTTCACAGAAGATGTTAAGTCTGCTGCGCTTTCTTTTACGTTCGATTACTTGAGTAAATTTGAAGCGACGGCATCATACAGCGCATTCTGGGGTGGTATCGGTACCACTAATGGTCTCGCTGACCGAGACTTTGTCTCATTTAACATCCGATATGCAATTTAAAGAGTAGGTTTTATGATTAGAAAAGTAGGAATTATCGCCGCTGCGTTAACACTTGCCTTAACAGGTACAAGCGCTATGGCCAAGGTCTCTGATGCAGAGGCCAATAAATTAGGTAATGAGCTTACTCCTCTTGGTGCCGAAAAAGCTGCTAACGCAGATGGCAGCATTCCAGCATGGACTGGCGGTATCACCGCCGCTCCTGCGGGTTATACGGTAGGTGATCACCATCCTGACCCATTTCCAGAAGACAAAATGCTGTTTGAAATTACGGCGCAAAACTATAAAGAGTATGCTGATTTCCTTTCTGAAGGGCAGATAAAACTGTTTGAAGCTTACCCTGATACATTCCGTATGCCGGTTTATCCAACGCGTCGTTCTGCGTCGAACCCGCAGGCGATTTATGATGCAACCAAGGTGAATGCCACTCGCGCTGAATTGCTTGACGATGGTAATGGCATCAAAGGTGCGGTGTTAGGTATTCCTTTCCCTGTTCCACAAAACGGGCTCGAAGCCATTTGGAATCACATCCTTCGCTATCGTGGCGAAGCTGTTCAACGTAATGGCGGACAGGCGGCAGTAACAACGGGCGGTGATTACAACGTCATCGGTTTCGATGAGCAACTGTTAATTAAATACGCTGAAGAAGGCGCAACACCTGAGAAGCTAACAGATGAAAACGTGCTTTTCATGTTTAAGCAAAAAGTGACTAAGCCTGCTCGTTTGGCGGGTACTGCACTGTTGGTTCACGAAACGGTAGACCAAGTTAAAGAGCCACGTAAAGCGTGGACTTACAATACTGGGCAGCGCCGTGTTCGTCTAGCACCTAACATTGCTTATGACACGCCAGGTACAGCAGCGGATGGTCTACGTACAACCGACGATTTCGATATGTTTAACGGCTCACCAAACCGCTACGATTGGAAATTAGTCGGCAAGAAAGAAATGTATGTTGCGTATAACAACTACGCACTACATTCTGACAATGCAAAATACGAAGACATCTTGAAACCAAACCATGTTAACCCTGACTTAACGCGTTGGGAAAAACACCGCGTTTGGGTTGTAGAAGCGACGCTGAAGGAAGGCTTCCGTCACATTTATCAAAAACGTGTATTCTTCATCGATGAGGACAGCTGGCAGATTCAAGTTGCTGACATGTATGATAATCGTGGCGAATTGTATCGAGTTGCTATCGCTTATGGCGTAAACTATTATGAAGTTCCAACTCAATGGTCTACGCTTGATACGTATCATGATTTGAACTCTCGTCGTTACCTTGCCATTGGCCTTGATAACGAAGAAGAAATGTATGACTTCACCGTGCGCCCTCGAGACGTAGAATTTACGCCTCAAGCGTTACGACGAGAAGGTATGCGCTAATCGCCTTACACAACAAACGGTTGGCCTTTGCCAACCGTTTTTGTATACAGACAATTATAAATAGGGGGAATGGTTACTTATGAAAAAAACCATTGCAGCGTGCATTGCCGCCACTTTTGCAGTCAGTCATTCTACTGGCGCACTAGCGGAAGACGCGTTTATCGCGCCTTTGGTAGAGCAATCAGTTCTGTTGGACATAGACGCTGATAAGTTTGTCGTTATTGTCGGTGAACGCGGTCACGTATTAGTTTCACAAGACGGTAAAACTTTTACTCAAAAAGAGGTTCCGACGCATTCAACACTTACAGCTACAACGGTTGTAGGTGATCACATTTGGGCTGTCGGACACGACGCCGTCATTCTTCACTCTTCAGATAAGGGCGAGAGCTGGGAGGTACAAAACAACCAGCCCGAATTAGAACGCCCATTTTTAGATGTTTTATTTTTTGACGATAAGCATGGTATTGCGGCCGGTGCCTACGGACTTTTCTATCGTACTACTGATGGCGGACAAAACTGGTCTGCTGAGCGACACGCCAGTCTTCTTGACCCAATGGATAGAGAGTATTTAGAAGAAATACGAAAAGAAGACGAAGACTTTTATCAACAAGAACTCGAGTCTATCTTGCCTCACTTAAATAGAGTTACCCTTGATGGTGATACGCTTTACCTAGCGGGCGAAGCGGGGCTGTTGGCCAAAAGTGATAATTTTGGCGAGTCTTGGGAGCGCTACTATGTAGATTACACCGGGTCGTTTTTCGACATTAAGCCATTAGATGCGAATACTGTGTTAGCGGTGGGTCTGCGCGGAAATATCTTTGTTAACAGGGATCAAGGTGAGTGGGAATATGTCCAAACATGTTCTACTAGTACGCTAAACTCTATTTTGGTCGAATCGAATGACAAGGTATATGCACTTGGAAACAACGGTATGATGATAGCGGCGCAGCGTCCATTGCCCACGTCCATGCGCGACCCTTACGCCAATCCTGCCGACTGCGAAGCTGACGATGACATTGAAGTATCGCAAATAAAAGATAAAGCGGCATTGCTTAATGCCACGACATTCAACGGTAATAGCATTGCCGTCACGGCCAATGGCATTAAAACACTATCGCTAAAGTAGGGCGCTATTAGAATTATGACCCAATTTCTAGAAAAACTTGTCTTTGGTAACCGAAAATTGGTTGTAGCCCTGTTTGCTATAGCTACTGTTTTCTTAGGTTATCAAGCCTCTCAAATGCGCTTAGATGCGGGCTTTGAGAAAAACATTCCACTTAATCACGAGTATATGAAAACGTATATTGAACATCGCCAAGACTTTGGTGGCGCAAACAATATATTGGTTTCGGTATGTGATAAAGATGGCAATATCTACAACCAGAACTTTTTTGATACGCTAAAAAATGTACATGACCAGCTGTTTTTTATAAATGGCGTAAATCGTTCACTGGTTATCTCTTTGTTTTCACCGTCTACACGTTTTACAGAGATTGTTGAAGGGGGATTTGCGGGCGGTCCGGTTATCCCGGCTGATTTCAATTCTCAAAACCCCGAAGCGCTAGACCTTGTAGCGGCAAACGTAGAGAAAGCCAATATCGTTGGCCGTCAGGTATCAAGTGACTACAGCTGTGCAATGGTAACGGCTCAACTGCTGGATATCGACCCGCAAACCGGCGAGCCTTTGGACACGTTGGCATTAGCTGCAGAGCTTGAAACACAGCTTCGCGGTCAATACGAAAACGATTACACCTCTATCCATATTATTGGCTTTGCTAAGATGATTGGTGACGTAGCTGATGGTGCAAAAGATGTACTCGTGTTTTTTGCTATCGCAATAGCTATCACCGCGATAATGGTTTACTTCTTCTCTCGCAGTCTCATGCTAACGGTGCTACCGCTTGTTTGCTCAATTATCGCTGTTATCTGGCAGCTGGGTTTACTGACCTCCATTGGTTTTGGTATGGACCCAATGTCTATCTTGGTACCGTTTTTAGTTTTTGCTATTGGCGTGAGTCATGGCGTACAAATGATCAATGCTGTGGAAAAGCAAGCGGTAACCGGTATTGGAGCGAAACGAGCCTCTATGGCGGCGTTCAGAAACCTTCTTGTGCCAGGCGGTATAGCCCTGTTATCTGATACGGTTGGTTTCATGACATTGTTGGTCATCGATATTGGCATTATTCGAGAACTTGCTATAACAGCGAGTATGGGTGTGGCAGTTATCATATTGACTAACCTATTGCTTTTGCCTGTCCTCATGAGTTTCTTGAAACTTGACCAGAAATACATGGATAAATTTGCGGGTAAAGAAAATGCGAACGCAAAATTTTGGGAAGTAATAGCAGCTTGTTCGCGTAAAAAGCCGGCAGCCATCATACTTTCTATCACCGCTGTGTTGTTTGTTCTAGGTCATTTTCAAGCTCAAAATATGAAAATTGGCGACCTGCATGCAGGTGCACCGGCGCTACATGAGACGTCTCGTTACAATCAAGATACGTTCTTGATCACTGACAAATATGAAGTCACGGTTGACTATATATCTATTTTGGTTGAAACCACGCCTGAAGCATGTACATCACATAGCGTAATGAAAGCAATGGACGACTTTCAGTGGAAGATGGAAAATATAGAGGGCGTTCAGTCAGCGGTTTCTCTCGCTTCTGTCGCTAAAATTGTAAACGCAGGATATAACGAAGGTAATGTGAAGTGGCAAGTATTGCCACGTAACCAACAAACCTTGGTTCAGGCAATATCACGTGTTCCAACATCTTCAGGCTTGTTAAATAGTAACTGTTCAGTTATGCCAATCATTCTGTTTATGGAAGACCACAAAGCTGAGACTATTTCACGCGTAGTAGCCGCCGTTAAACAGTACCGCACAGAGTACGAAACAGACGATATGAAATTCAGTTTAGCGTCTGGTCCTGTTGGTGTTATGGCTGCAACAAATGAAGCCGTTAGCGCGGCACAAGACCCAATGATGCTTTATGTGTTTGGGGCAGTTATTGCGCTTTGCCTTATTAGCTTCCGTTCGATTAGAGCAACACTAGTTGTTGTTATCCCGCTTTACGTTGTTTCAGTACTCGCACAAGCACTTATGACGTATTTGCAAATTGGACTTACCGTTTCTACGCTGCCGGTTATCGCACTAGGGGTGGGCATTGGTGTTGATTATGGTATCTATATCCTGTCAACAAAGAGCCTAATGTTGAAGCAAGGTGCAACCGTTCAAGCCGCTTATTTTGCGGCACTGAAAGAGCGGGGTAGTGCTGTATTGTTTACTGGGATAACACTGGCAATCGGCGTAAGTACCTGGGTATTCTCTTCACTGAAATTCCAGATGGACATGGGTATTCTGCTCACGTTCATGTTTGTTGTGAATATGCTTGGCGCAATAATTGTACTGCCTGCATTGGCAAGATTTCTGTGGTGGAATAACTGCGACCCTGATGCATAAATTATTTTTGCATAGCTACGCATAAAAAAGGGCCTTTAGGCCCTTTTTTTTGGTGTTTTCTGCATACTTATCTATCCTGTTAAATTAAGGTTAAAATTAGGCTTTCAAAAGCGCTATTAATTAGAGAAAATAGTTAGGTACTCGGCACTTATACCAATGAGACTGGTATTACCACTTTAAAAAAAGGTTAACAAATGACAGTCACCTCACAGCGACACTCAGTACTGCTAGACAACGTATTTGCATTGATTGATAAAAAAGTAGATACCAAGCAGAAGTCTCTTGTGCAGCAATTCGGACGTCTGTTGTATAAAAATATTTCTAGCGATGATTTAGAAAATCGCAACGACAGCGACCTTTATGGTGCAACACTTAGTTTATGGAACGGATTAGCAAAGTTCGATAACACTTCACCCTATATACGTGTATTTAATCCAGAAATAGCAAAGCATGGTTGGCATTCAAGCCACACGATTGTTGAAATCATTGTTTCGGATATGCCGTTTTTGGTTGATTCAGTAAGAATGTTGCTGAACCGTCTTAATATTACTTCGCATCTATTCTTGCACAGCCCAATCGGCATCAAGCGAAGTAAGGCGAATAAAGTTGAAGCTTTCGCAGAACCCGGGCAGGCACTTGACGGCGCAAAGAAAGAAACCGTCATATTTATCGAAGTCGACCGACAAACATCTAAAAAAGACATCGAAGGATTGACTCAAGAACTTCATTCTGTCGTTGATGAAGTGTTGCTTGCCGTACAAGATTGGCAAGGCATGACGAATAAGTTGCAAGAAGTCATAAAAGGCAGCACCAAGTTTAGCTGGCCTGTATCCGCTGATATAAAGAAGCAAACCAAGGCTTATTTAGAATGGCTTGGCGATCATAATTTTACCATGATGGGTTATCGCTATTACGACGTTAAAGCGATAGAGGGCGACCACCGTTGGATCCCTCAAAATGACACTAGTCTTGGTTTGTTGAAAAACTCAATCAATGATCGAGAGCGCTTGCTTTCCAGATTACCTGCGTCAGCTCGCGCTGAAGCACTGAGTAAGAATCCGCTGATTTTAACGAAAACCAATTCGCGTGCTCGAGTGCATCGACCAGCGTACATGGACTACGTGGGCGTAAAGGTGTTCAACAAAGACGGACAAGTTGTCGGTGAGCATCGCTTTCTTGGCCTTTATTCTGCCTCGTTTTATAACAACAGTGTGACACAGCTCCCTATATTGCGTGAGAAAATTGACCGCATTTGTGCACTTTCTGGTTTTGAGCCAGGTACTCATGCATTTAAGGCGTTTACCAATATTATTGAAACCTACCCACGAGACGAATTGTTGCAAACACCTGCTGAAGAGCTAGCGCAAATCGTAATGGGTATATTCCAGATGCAAGAGCGCGGCATTTCGCGCTTATTTATTCGCAAAGATGTTTTCGGTCGCTTCTTCTCATGTATGGTGTTTGTTCCAAGAGAGCGTTACAACACACAACTAAGAAAAGAAACCCAATCGCTACTTAAGGCCTCGTTAGGCGCCACAGAAGAAGTAGAATTTACTACGTTTTTCTCAGAGTCTGTGTATGCACGCACGCACTACATTGCTAGAGTCAACGACAACAACGCGGAATTTGATGTGAAGGAAATAGAACAAAACATTATCGAGTTGACCAAAACGTGGAATGACCGCCTAGCGTCGTCTATATCTGCAGCACACGGCGAGGCATCAGGCAAAGCCATTGAGCGCAAATATAACAACGCGTTCTCACGCAGCTATATGGAACATAATTTGCCGTCTGCTGCACTGGTAGACATCGGCAAACTAGAAATGCTCGATGACAACCATACGTTGGATATGCTGTTCTATCGCCCTCAAGAAGAAGACGCCGACAGTCAAGTTGTTAAACTAAAACTATTTCACCGCGCAGAGCCAATTCATCTATCAGATGTACTGCCAATGCTTGAGAATTTTGGATTACGCGTTATTGACGAAAGTCCTTATAAAGTGACGTGCGCTGAGGGTGAGCGCAATTGGGTCATGGACTTTTCGATGTTACACAAGAGCGGTCAGCATTTTGATATGGAAAATGCCCAAGTGCTATTCCAGGATGCATTTGCGAAGGTGTGGTACAAAACGCTAGAAGACGATGCGTTTAACAGGCTTATTCTTGGCGCCAATATGACGGGCCGCAAAGTGACAGTACTGCGCGCTTACGCTAAGTATATGCGTCAAACTGGCAGTTCGTTCAGCCGCGATTACATTGCCAATACTCTTGCCAATTACCCTGATATCGCACGATTACTTGTCGAGTTTTTCGACCAGCGTTTTGATCCGAAAAAAAAGCGCAGCGAGAAAAAAGAAGAAGCACTGCTAGAAACCATCAAAGCGCAGTTAGATAACGTAAGCAACCTTGATGACGACCGTATTATTCGCCGTTATCTGGATATGATGTCAGCAACATTACGTACTAACTTCTATCAGGCAGATGACGCTGGCAATGAAAAGTCGTATGTGTCATTTAAAATGATGCCTGAACTCATTCCAGAAATGCCGCTGCCTTTGCCAAAATTTGAGATTTTTGTTTACAGTCCTCGCGTAGAAGGTGTTCACCTTCGTGGTGGCAAGGTTGCCCGTGGCGGCCTTCGCTGGTCTGACAGACAAGAAGATTTCCGTACAGAAGTATTGGGTCTAGTAAAAGCACAGCAAGTAAAGAACACGGTTATTGTTCCTGTGGGGGCCAAGGGCGGTTTTGTGTGTAAAAACCTGCCTGTTGGACAAGGCCGCGACGCTATACAAGCTGAAGGGCAAGCGTGCTATCGCACCTTTATTACCAGCTTGCTTGATATTACAGACAACATTGTTAATGGTGAAATTGTTCCACCTAAAGATGTTGTGCGTCTTGATGATGACGACCCATATTTAGTTGTAGCAGCAGATAAAGGCACAGCAACTTTCTCTGATATTGCCAATGGCATTGCAGAAGAGTTCGGTTTTTGGCTCGGCGATGCTTTTGCTTCAGGCGGCAGTATTGGCTACGACCACAAGAAGATGGGTATTACTGCGCGTGGCGGTTGGGAGTCGGTGAAGCGTCACTTCCGCGAGATAGGTATTGACTGTCAAACGACTGATTTTACTTGCGCTGGTGTGGGCGACATGGCCGGTGACGTGTTTGGCAATGGCATGTTGCTCTCCAAGCATACGCGTCTTATTGCGGCGTTTAACCATTTACATATCTTCTTTGACCCTAATCCAGATGCGGCGGCCAGCTATAAAGAGCGCATGCGTTTGTTTGAGAACCCTAGCCTTAGCTGGGAAGATTATGACAGCAAGTTGATTTCAAAGGGTGGTGGTGTATTTAATCGTTCTGCGAAGTCAATAAAACTCACGCCAGAGATGAAAAAGTGGTTGGGTACGCGTCAATTGACGATGACCCCTAATGAACTTATTCACAATATTTTGAAAATGCCAGTCGACCTACTTTGGAATGGCGGCATTGGTACCTACATCAAGAGTACTAAAGAGTCTCACTCAGAAGTCGGTGATCGTGCTAACGATGACTTACGTGTTAACGGTCGAGATGTCCAAGCTAAAATTGTAGGCGAGGGCGGAAACTTGGGTCTAACCCAATTGGGTAGAATTGAGTACGCGGCTAACGGTGGACGTGTTAACACAGACTTTATCGACAACGTGGGTGGCGTAGACTGTTCGGACAATGAAGTAAATATCAAAATATTGCTTAATAGCTTGGTTAATGATGGTGAACTTACGCTTAAGCAGCGTAATAAGCTGCTTTATGACATGACTGATGATGTGTCACGAATCGTACTTAAAGACTGTTACCGTCAGACACAATCCATTTCAATCACTGAATTATCGGGCGTAAAACAGCTTAAAGAGCAGCTGCGTTTCATTCATGGCCTCGAGCGTGAAGGTCAGCTCAACCGTGAACTTGAATTTATTCCAAGCGACGATGAAATTTCAGATCGCCTAGCAACGGATCAAGGCTTTACGCGACCAGAACTCAGTGTATTGATTGCTTATGGCAAAATGGTGCTTAAAGATGAGCTTAATATTCCTGAAATTACCAATAACCCTTACCACGGTAAGTTGCTGGTAGAAGCATTCCCTGAAGTGCTTCGTAAAAAGTTTGCTTCTCATATGGAGCAGCATCCATTGCGCAGCGAGATTATTGCCACTAAGTTGACCAATAACATGGTAAACGACATGGGGTTGAATTTTGTTTTCAGAATGCAAGAGGAAACTGGCGCTAGTGTAAGCGAAATTGCAGATGCCTATGCCATCGTTCATGGTATATTCAACATGAATACGCTCTGGGAACGTATAGAAGAGTTGGACAACGTTATTTCTGCTCAGCTACAGCTTAAACTGCTTGAAGAGGCCCGACGTATTATGCGCCGCGCATCGCGCTGGTACATTCGCCATGGCAATAAGGCGCAGTCTATTGAGGAAGCTATTGCCAGCTATCGCGGTACGTTTGATATTCTGTCGAAAAACCTTCAGCACTACCTTGTTGAGAGCGAGTATGCGCAGCTTGAAAAAACGACGCAAAAATACAGCTCTGAAGGTGTTCCGCAAGACATTGCTTATCAAGTAGCAAGCTTCTCAAATATGTTCTCTAGTTTCGACCTAGCACAAATTGTAGAAGCAGAAAACTACGACACAGACGTGGTAGCGAAACTGTATTATCAACTTGGTTCTAAACTGGAACTGCACTGGTTCTTAGACCAAATTAATAATCAAACCGTGGCTAACCACTGGCAAGCATTGGCACGCGCGTCGTATCGTGAAGAGCTTGACTGGCAGCAGCGCTCTATTACCGCTAATTTGTTGTCATCGAGAAAAGATACACAAGATGCGAATATCATTTTGGATGAATGGATTGAAAGCAATCAGGTGCTATTAAAACGCTGGTATCACATGATGTCGGAGTTTAAGACAAGCACAACCCATGAATTTGCGAAATTTTCTGTCGCATTACGTGAATTGATGCTTTTAAGCGTGAAGTCTAGCCATTAGAATATACGCACCTTAATGATTTAAGCCCTGTTCGACAGGGCTTTTTTATATTTACGAGCGTTGATTACTGTTATGCAATCTTTAGTGCAAAAATTCTTACTTCAGTGTGAGCCTGAGAAAAGTCATGATTTTACCATTAATTGGTTAAATAAGACCCAACATACACCGCTGAAATGGATGTACAGCACACCTACCATCAAGAAGCCTGTCACCATTGCGGGTATGACGTTTGATAACCCTGTAGGTCTTGCCGCAGGCTTAGACAAAAACGGTGATTGCATTGATGCATTTTCGAGTATGGGTTTTGGCTTTGTTGAAATCGGTACGGTTACACCCAGACCACAGCCTGGAAACCCCAAACCGCGTTTGTTTAGGTTACCTGAGAAACAGGCAATTATTAACCGAATGGGCTTTAACAACAAAGGGGTTGACCATCTTGTCGAACAGGTGAAGCAAGCTCAGTTTACAGGGCCTATCGGTATAAATATTGGCAAAAACAAAGACACCGAAGAAAGTAAAGCGCTAGAAGATTATTTGATTTGCCTAAATAAGGTTTATCCTTATGCGAGCTACGTTACCATCAATATTTCGTCGCCAAATACCCCTGGACTTCGCAATCTTCAATATGGTGAGGCCCTCGACAAACTGCTCGCCGGACTAAAAGCGGCACAAGAAACACTAACCCAAACCCATGGTAAATATGTTCCTTTGTTTATCAAGATTGCGCCTGATTTGAGCGATGTTGAAATTGAAAGTATCGCTGAGTCACTTATAAAGACCAAAATGGACGGCGTTATTGCAACTAACACAACGCTTTCGCGGGATGCAGTACAAGGGTTAATGCACTGCGATGAAATGGGCGGATTAAGCGGTTCGGTCATGACACAAATGAGTCTGGACGTGACGCGTAAGCTAGCTGCGGCACTGGATCGCGCCATGCCAATAATAGGCGTTGGTGGAATTGACTCTCCAGAAGCGGCTAAAGCGCGCCTTGATGCCGGTGCTTCGCTCGTTCAGGTATACTCAGCGTTTATCTACCAAGGGCCTTCGCTCGTTAAACGCATTGTAAACGCGTTATAATCCAACTAGACACAACCCATAGTGTGCTCAGTTTCATGGGCACACCCAAAACAGGTACATGAATGAATACAATTCTGGTGACGACCAGTCGCGGCCTTGACGAATTACTTAAACAAGAAGTGCTAACACTTTGTCCAAATGCACAAGTGAAACAAGGGCCCGGAACAATTCAGTTTGAAGGTAGTAAAGAAGACGCCTACAAACTTTGTTTGTGGTCTCGTTTAGCAAATCGCGTCATTTGGGTGTTGGCCAATGGCAAGGCAGGCGATGCTGATGCCCTTTACAATACCGCAATGGGAATTGATTGGCAGATGCAGATGGACTCGCGTCATACTCTTTCAGTCCAGTTCATAGGTACAAACTTCGCCATAAAAAATACGCAATTTGGCGCTGTTAGAGTAAAAGATGCGATAGTAGATTCGTTTGTCGAACAAGGCTTAGCAAGACCTTCTGTCGAGCGAAAAACACCAGATATTTCTGTGTATGCAAGACTACATAGAGACAACGTTATTATCGGTATTGATTTAGCTGGCGCTAGCCTGCACCAGCGTGCCTATCGACAACAAACTGGTGATGCGCCCCTGAAGGAGCATATCGCAAGCGCAATGCTAATGCGCAGTGGTTGGACTGAAAATCAGCAGTTGCCTTTAGTAGACCTAATGTGTGGTTCTGGCACTATTGCTATTGAAGCAGCGTATATCGCTCGAAACATAGCACCTGGTATCAAGCGCAACTATTGGGGCTTTTCAAAATGGTTGGGTCATGAAGCAGGTACGTGGGAACAGTTACTTGACGACGCTATTGCCGTGCAAAAACCGTCTTGCGGTGGTATTTATGCGGGCGATTTTAACCGAAAAATGGTAGCCATCGCTAAGGCGAACGCTGATTTTGCGGGCGTATTTAACGACATAAGTTTTAGTCAACAAGACGCAACTAAATCGTCTCCGCCAGTATCCACACCAGGCTATGTCGTTTCAAATCCTCCCTATGGTGAACGTTTGGGCGAGCTCACATCGCTTATTCCATTGTTTAGCGACTGGGGCAAGCGGTTTAAAGAAGCGTGGAAAGGATGGCATGTTTCTTTACTTAGCAGTAACCGAGACCTTTTGCGTGTTTTGAAGCTTCGTGCGACGAAAGACTACGCCATGAACAACGGCAAACTAGAATGTCGGCTTGCCAACTACGAACTGAATGACGAAAATACTATTCAGTTCGGTGAAGATGCAAACAATCATGAATTTGCTAACCGGATTAAGAAAAACCTCAAGAAAATGAAGGGGTGGGTCAAAAATGCCAACACAAATTGTTATCGAATCTATGATGCCGATTTACCTGATTATAATGTAGCGGTAGATCGTTACGGAGATTGGTTAGTCGTTCAAGAGTATGCGCCACCAAAAACCGTGTCAGAAGAAAAAGCGCGTAAACGCCTACAAGAAGTACTGTTACACCTGCCTGCGGTAACCGGCGTCTCTCCAAAACAGATTGCGTTAAAAGTACGTAGCCAGCAAAAAGGGGCAAAGCAGTACGAAAAAATCAATCAGTCTGGCGAGATGATGGAAGTATTTGAAAATGGCGCTAGATTTTTAGTGAACCTGACAGATTATCTCGATACAGGTCTTTTTTTGGACCACCGCAACACTCGTCAGAAAGTGATGCAATTATCGAAAGATAAAGATGTGTTGAATCTGTTTTCATACACGGGAAGCGTATCTGTTTTTGCGGCGAAAGGTGGCGCTAAGTCAGTTACGACGGTCGATATGTCTAATACCTACCTTGAGTGGGCTAAGAAAAATGTCGCACTAAACAAACTTACCGGCCCACACGCTTTTATTCAGGCCGACTGTACCACATGGCTTGCGTCGCATAAGGGTAAATATGATCTGATCTTCATTGACCCGCCTTCGTTCTCAAACTCAAAGCGCATGGATGGTACGTGGGATGTTCAGCGCGACCATGTAAAGATGTTGAGTGATGCCAAGCAATGCCTTAAAGAAGGTGGGACAATAATATTTTCTAATAACAAGCGTGGCTTCAAGCTAGATGATGCGGGAGTTAGGGAGCTTGGGTTAGCGCCAGAAAATATCACGAAACAAACCATCCCAGAGGATTTTGCGCGTAAAGGAAATATACATCAGTGTTGGGTTCTCTCTTCATGAAATTGTTCTTTTATACTGGGCCACAGTGCAGCTTGTGTGAACTTGCTGAAACTGAACTTAAAAACACGGTTCAATATCCTCAGCTGAACATCGAAATGGTAAATATTCGTCAAAGCACTGAGCTCTATCATCTCTATGGTGCGCGTATTCCAGTGCTAAAACGCGATGATAACAAGAAAGAAATTGGCTGGCCGTTTACAACAGCTGATTTAGAGGAGTTTCTTCAGTGAGCATTTTGCAGTTAAAAAACATCACTGTTATTTATGGTAATCCACCGCTACTCGATGGCGTTGAGTTGGTTGTTCAACCGAAAGAGAGAGTGTGTCTTGTAGGTCGAAACGGCAGCGGTAAATCAACCCTAATGAAAGTAATAGCGGGTGACATTATCGCCGATGACGGCCAGCGTATCATTGAAAACAACACCGTAGTAGCGCGCTTAGAGCAAGACCCACCTCTAACAACTGATGTCACGTTGTTTGATTATGTGGCTGAAGGCTTAGCTGATGTTGGTGAAACGTTAAAAGCATACTTTCACCAAACAAAATTGGTGGGTGAAGACCCCAGCGAAGCAAACTTGAATAAATTGCAGCGCTTACAAGAAACGCTAGAAGCCCGTGATGCATGGCAGTTTGAGCAACAAATAGAACAAACGCTGACTATGCTTAAACTAGACCCGGAAATCTCGCTTTCAACGCTTTCGGGTGGTTGGCGCCGCAAAGCTGCGCTAGCGAGAGCGCTCGTACGATCACCTGATTTACTTTTGCTTGATGAGCCCACCAACCATCTCGACATAGAAATGATTCGTTGGCTTGAATCCAGTCTTAGTAATTACAATGGTGCTATTGTTTTTGTTAGCCACGATCGTGCTTTTATTCGGTCAATGGCAACCCGAATTGTTGATTTAGACCGCGGTGGTATTACAAGTTACCCGGGTAACTACGAAGCGTATTTAGAGAAGAAACAGCACGACTTAGAAGTAGAAGCTGCTCAGAACGCTGAGTTTGACAAAAAGCTGGCTCAGGAAGAAGTGTGGATACGTCAAGGCATCAAGGCAAGGCGAACACGCAATGAAGGCCGAGTCAGAGCGCTTAAAAAGCTGCGTGAAGAACGCAAGGCAAGACGCGCTGTGCAGGGTAGTGCTGTAGTAAATCAACACCAAGCTGCGCGCTCAGGAAAGATGGTCTTTGAAGTAAAAGATCTGAGTTACAGCATAGAAGACAAGAAGATTGTTTCATCGCTCAATTTGAATGTTTTGCGTGGAGATAAACTTGCGCTTATCGGCCCAAATGGTAGCGGTAAGAGTACGCTGATAAAGTTACTCCTTGGCGAACTTCAACCCGATGCAGGGAACTGTAAACAAGGCACAAACTTAGAAGTGGCCTATTTTGACCAGCATCGCCATGGCCTAGATTTAGAAAAGTCGGTAATCGATGCCGTGGGCGATGGTAAGCGCGACCTTATGGTAAATGGCCACCCACGACACGTTATAAGTTACCTTCAAGACTATTTGTTTACACCTGAACGCGTCAATGCACCGGTTAAATCTTTATCTGGCGGTGAAAAAAACAGGCTGATGCTAGCTAAGCTCATGCTTAAACCTAGTAATGTATTAGTACTCGATGAACCTACCAACGACCTTGACGTTGAAACGTTGGAAATGCTGGAAACGTTATTAAACGAGTACACTGGAACTGTTTTATTAGTGAGTCACGATAGAGAATTTGTAGACAATGTGGCCAATAGTAGCCTTGTTTTTGAAGGTGATGGGCAACTTAGAGAATTCATCGGGGGTTTCACCGACGTAGAAAGCTGGTATAAAGAGCAACAGGAAAAACGTCAGCAAATTGAAAAAGAAGAAAAAGCCAAGGTAAAGAATGAAACTAATCTTTCTTCTAATAGTCCTAGTGCTAAGTCTTCTCCCCGCAAGACGAAAAAGCTATCATATAAAGATCAGCGCGAGCTTGAATCATTGCCAAAAGAACTCGAATCGTTAGAGGAAGAGCTTGAAGCGATGCAAGAGCAGGTAAACGACCCTGACTTTTTTAAGCAAGACAACGACACTACAGCTAAAGCGTTATCAGCTTTAGCTGAGAAAGAAGAATTACTATCCCAGAAATATGCGCGCTGGGATGAACTAGAAAGTATGCTGGAAGATAATCAGCAGTAAATAGGATTTTAGATGAAACGAACTCAGCTTGCCGCCGCCGTTCTGTTGGCAACAGGAAGTGTTTCGGCTATCGCCGCGACTTACTCTGTGACGCCTCTTCCGTTACAGGATATCTCTCTTAACAACTTTGCTCGGTCAATCGATAACTCGGGCACCATGCTGTCAGTTGCTCAACGAGAGTTTAATCCACCGATTGATGTTGACCAGTTAGAAAATGACACAACATTCTTTACACAGTTTGGTGAGTCGTTAGAAAATGAAGATGATGCTTTACAAGGCATTTTTACCGATGCTGATTACACCCTTATCGTCAACTTTCTGTCAGGAAGTACGAGTGCATCTCAAGGGCAAAAACTAGCTCAATTACGTACTTATTCTTCTGACACGCAGGACTTTTCTCTAGTACCTGGCCTTGATATCGTCACCGACAAATTTGACGATTACACATTCTCTGTAGAAACCACAGGTAGAGACAGCCTTAATGGCGACTATATTGTTGGTGATTCAGATGGTTTAGTTGTACTAGACGCCTACGAGGATGAAAACGGCACTACCATTAACTACACCTATGCGAACTCCAATCAACAAGCCTTCGTTCAAGTTTCGGGAGAAACCAAGCGGTTACCTCCAGCAGACGATACCCTTGGAGGCTATGGCTCAGCGCGCAGTATCAATGATAGCTTGCAAGTTGCTGGTTTCAGTTCGGTGAGCTTTCTTGACATTGTTGATGAAGCAGCGGAGAACTGTGAAGATCCTGAGACGCGTTCAGATATCTCAGAAGGCCGATGCAAATTTAATATATATAATGGTACCCTTGTCGTTCCGCGCATAGACACCTACTTTGTCAACGTTAGTACTAACAGCCGTCCTTTTTCTAACTATCTACTGGCTTCAGAAGTTAACGCGACAATATGGCAACTCGATGTCACCGGAGACGTTATCAGCACTGAAACGTTCCCGCTTTTGTTTGAGCCTGACGAAGACGATACGAACCATTATTTTAGCTACGCGTATGGCATAAATGATCAGGGAATTGCAGTAGGTGAAGCGTTAACTGGCGATCGAATTACTATTACCCGACCTAACAGTACAGGCCAAATAGAAAATGAGCGTGTCGCAACGGTATATCGCGACGGTGAGACAATAGAGCTTCTACCCCGTGACGAGAATATTCTAAGTCAGGCAATTGCGATTAATGATAGCAATTGGGTTGCAGGTGCGGTGCTTCGTTCACGCAATGATATTGCGCGTTCAAGACTATTTGCGTTTAACTTAGATACTCAGGAACAATTTTATCCTGAAGGGTTATTTGTAAGTGGCGGGGTAACACCCAATGCCATTAACAATAATAATATCATTGTTGGCAAGGCTGATTCAGTTCCTAGTGCAGATACAATCCGTCAGACCGCCGGGTTTATGTACAATATCGATACACAAGAGTTTACTAACCTGAACGACTTACTTCCGTGCAACAGCGAATATGATGTGTTAGAAGCGGTAGACATCAATGATGATAACGAAATCATTGCCAATGCTCGTGTACAGCGCACTTCTAAATACGCTACCGGTGTTGATATTATCAATAGTGATGGTGAGACTGAGTTGGTTGATAACATAATTGCCGTTAAGTTAACGCCAATTGCAAACGGAGAAGTTGACCAATGTGATGTGTCGGAAGAGGATCAACCCTACGAACGTCAAGGTGCTTCGTCATCATGGGTAGGTATCTTCGCACTTATTGGTGCCGTATTGATGCGTCGACGCCTAAAAAAATAAGTGGGTGTAATTTCTAATTAAAATGGCCGCACGTTGATGCGGCTTTTTTATGCCCGAAAGAAGTAAAAAATGAAATATTTATGCATAAAAAATGTAATAAATATTTCATCTAAACTTCATTAATTTAAAGTTTGTCAAGCCCTTTAATTTTTT
>CAYVST010000008.1:0-60533 GCA_964454185.1 uncultured Alteromonas sp. | reverse complement strand
TTCGTACTACGCAGGCATTTAGTCAAGATTGCCGTTGGGATGACGCTGACGATGACCGTGAAAACGGGTGTATTCGTGCGATTGAACATGCGTACAGCCAAGAGGGCGGCCTCGCGGTGCTTTACGGTAACCTAGCTGAAGATGGCTGTATTGTAAAAACTGCAGGCGTCGATGAGTCTATTTTAACCTTTACCGGTACAGCGAGGATCTATGAGAGCCAAGACGATGCGGTAGCAGGTATTTTAGGCGACGAAGTAAAAGCGGGTGACGTGGTGTTTATTCGCTATGAAGGTCCTCGTGGAGGACCGGGTATGCAGGAAATGCTGTATCCAACGTCTTACCTAAAATCTAAAGGGCTTGGTAAATCTTGTGCGCTGGTTACTGATGGACGTTTTAGCGGCGGTACTAGTGGTCTATCCATTGGTCACTGTTCGCCAGAAGCGGCAAGTGGCGGCGGTATCGGCCTTGTTGAGAATGGCGACAAGATTGAAATTGATATTCCAAACCGCACAATCAACATTGTCATCAGCGATGAGGAGCTGGCCGAACGTCGCGAAAAAATGGAAGCGAGTGACAAGCCATGGCGCCCTAAAAATCGCGTTCGTGAAGTATCGACATCATTGAAAACATTTGCTGCATTAGCGACAAGTGCTGACAAAGGTGCTGTGCGCGACGTGAGTAAGCTGGAAAACTTATAATGGCAAACCAGCAAATAAGCGACCACGACTATCTGAAAAAAATCTTGCTCGCCCCTGTCTACGATGTAGCGGTGGCAAGCGAGCTTTCGTATATGTCGTTATTGTCAGCAGAGCTAGATAACGAGATTTTTCTAAAAAGAGAAGATCAGCAGCCCGTAAAAAGTTTTAAGTTGCGCGGCGCGTATAATCGCATTTGTTCGTTAAGCGATGCACAGCTAAAAGCGGGTGTTATTGGTGCATCTGCCGGTAACCACGCTCAAGGGTTAGCTTATAGCGCCAAAATGAAAGGCATTCACGCCACTATTGTGATGCCCGAAACCACGCCTGACATTAAAGTTGATGCCGTACGTCGCTTTGGTGGCGAGTATGTCAACGTTGTGCTTCACGGGACAAGCTTTGATCAAGCTAGCAATCATGCAAAAGCACTTTGTCATACCCATGGTTATACGTTTGTGCCTCCGTTTGACGACCCTGATGTCATAGCAGGGCAAGGCACGGTCGCAAGAGAGTTGCTTGAGCAAAATCCTAACCTCGATATTTTGTTCATTGCTGTGGGTGGCGGTGGTTTGGCGGCCGGTATTGCCGTATATCTTAAGCAGCTTAAGCCCAGTATTAAAATTGTTGCCGTTGAGTCTGAAGAATCGGCTTGCTTTATCGAAGCGAGAAAAAATGGTTCGCCCGTCGAACTTGAGAACGTTGGGATATTTGCCGACGGCGTAGCGGTAAAAGTAATGGGCGAAGAAACCTTTAGGTTGTGCAATCGGTTTATTGACGAAACCATTACGGTGACTAACGATGAAATCTGCGGTGCAATCAAAGATATTTTTGACGATACTCGCGTTATTGCTGAACCTGCGGGCGCGCTGTCAGTGGCTGCCATTCGTAAATACACCAAAGAGCACGACCTGCGCGGCAAGAAATTGGGCGGTATTTTATGCGGTGCAAACATCAATTTTCACACCCTTCGTTATGTGTCTGAACGCTGTGAATTGGGTGAACAAAAAGAAGCGGTATTTGCAGTAAACATCCCTGAAACTAAGGGAGCGTTCAAACAGTTTTGCGAATGTGTTGGTGCCAAAGCCATTACTGAATTTAACTATCGGTATGCAAGCGAAAGCGAAGCGCACATTTTTGTGGGCGTAAAGCTAAAAGGTGGTCAGCAAGAGTTTGCGGCGCTTCAAAGTGATCTTCACAGTAAAGGCTATGATTGCGTCGATTTGACCGACAACGAACTTGCCAAGCTTCACGTACGTCACATGGTTGGGGGCAGGCCGCCTACTATCCTAAATGAGCAAGTGTTCAGCTTTGAATTCCCCGAGCGTCCTGGTGCATTGCTTAACTTCCTCAATACGTTGGGTGAGCAATGGAACATTACGCTTTTTCACTACCGCAATCACGGCGCAGCAGAAGGCCTTGTTTTAGCCGGGTTTGATATTGCCCCTGAGAGCCGAGAAGACTTTAATCAGCACGTTGCTGAACTGGGTTATAAAGTGGAAGAAGTGACAGACAACCCCGCTTATCGTTTTTTCCTATCTCAACCAAAGAGATAGGTGCAGCCTAGATCACGGCGTAAGTAGCAGGTTTTCGCTTTGCGCCGTTTCATGTTAAGCGAAGGTTTACTGTGGAGCGGTGTAAAGCGACATTTTTGGAAAGGCTCAAGTGGATTGTCGCTTGGGCCTTTTTATGAAATATGGTTTGCCATGCGTTGCGTGAATGCTCATGGAGCATTGTTTTTGCAACAGAGGTTAATTAGTCCAAGTAATAAATGCGCAAAGTGGGCTGGCGTTCAAATTGTCGATCGTAGGCAAACGCATCTGTCGTTCTTAGTAATTCGTCAAGCCTGCCTCTTTCATACAATTGCTGGAGACCTTTCGTTACCGCTTTTGCTAATTTTTTGTTGTGTTTTCCGGTAAAGAAGTAAACGGGTGCATCATAGGAAAGCATGATGTTATCGACGGTTGCTATTTGGCCATATTTATTTTGAAAAAGTGCCATTTCCCATTCGACTTCTGCAAGGCCGCGAGGAATATAATCACACCGCTTGTTTGCTAGCATTTTAAAGTTGGCTTCGTATTCACTGACACCGTAAACCTGAAAACCATTTTGCTTTAACCTATCGAAGTCGGGCCAATTGGCACCTTGGCAGGCAATTTTTTCTTTTAATTGCTCTTTTGTGAGTGATTCAAACTGTGCTTTATCTTCGGCCGCGACAACAAGCTTTCTTTTGCCATACAAACCATTAAGTAATGGGATTTTTACAGGGATATAAGCGCTTTCACGAAATGGTGATGACATACTGTAAGTGATATCTAAGGCATTTTTTTGATTCAGTAGCCGTAGCGTTCTGTTTTGCGGGTATTCAAAGTCTACTTGCTTGAGAATATATGTGAGACCCTCTTCATTGAGTGCAAGGGCTTCTTCGAGTATGTGGTGAAAGTACTCAATGTTTTGCTGCTGAACAGCCACGCCCTTAATCACCTTTAACTCGACGACATCAGAGGGGAGCTCTATCTGTTGTGCAAACAGAGCATGCGCGGGTACATAAAAAGCAGCAAGTAGAACCGTGACTAGCTGCAAATACCGAATGTATCTAGACATGATAGGTGTGGAAATTTCTAAAAAACACGTCTTCATATTACCTATATTGTCGAAAAAACCAACATTCTCGTAATATTAAGACGCGTTTTAATCGGCGAACCTCTTGTAAAATTAAGCGTTACGCAAGGTTCGCTCACGGACGTTAGCACCTATGTTGCAAGGCACAACGAAGACTAGTTGTGTAAGGCGACATTCTCCAAATGCTGCATCATTTCTGGCCAGATAAGGGCCATTACATCTTCTCGTAGCGCCTCACACTCTTCTGAATACTTCAGGCTACCGTCTTTTTCAGAATCTAACCAATGGTTGTCCTTAAGCGCGCCAATGAAGCTTGATAGCACATTTTTATCGTAAAACTCTGGCGAGCTTAAACCATAGAGTGTTGATAGACGCTCTGCCACCTTCTTACTCGCGCGCTCCAGCGCACTTCGGCTTATCACTTTCTCTTTGTCCAAAATGGTCAGTACCACAGCATAGCGTTGCAATGTCTCTTGCATACAGCGGCTCAATAACCATGCCGAGTGGAATTGTTTGCAATGCGCGTCAGGGGGCAATAGCTCTGTGTCTTTTTGTCGCAGCAATCCGTTATCGAGTAACGCGTTTATCAACGCGTCGGTATGCGCCAGCGCTTCATCTTGAGATAAATGCAAAAACAGCTCTTTTTGTAATAGCGGATACAGTGCGGCAATAAGCTGCAAAATGGCATTGCGGCTAATACCCTTGTGTGCGAAAACAGATGCCATAATAAGGCCTGGTATAGCAAACAAGTGCAAAATATTGTTGCGATAGTAGGTCAAATACACCGCAGACTTCGGCTGAGGGCTGATTAGGCGTCCGTAGTCATCTTCCTTAATATCGAAGCGACCAAGCTTCAGGGTATCGCGAAGTAACGTGTCTGCTGACACGTCAGGTATTGTGGCATCTTCACTAAATGGTACGGCCTTAAACAGCGACATGAAATCTCCAAGCGCTTGCTTTAGTTCCGATTCACTCATTGTTTGTGTTTTTGACGATAGTAAACATAACGACGTTAGGGCCATGCCATTTAATGCGGCTGCGCGATTGATACGCGTCATTATATTATTTGCTAGCTCATTCACTGCTGGTGTTAACCACGCTGGCTTTTTCTCTGGCTCTGCGTCGCGACATTCACGCCAGTTAGGTACGTGGGTTTCTAAAAACTGATTTAGCTGTAGAGGTTCGCCAAAATTAACGTAACCATGACCGTAGTTCTTTAACTTCTTGATTGCTGAAAATACTTGAAGGTTTGACTCTTTTTTCTTTTTAGAGCCTTTCAATTCGTTCAGGTAGCTTTTCACTTCCATCACGTTTTCGTAGCCAATGTAGACCGGTACAATGCTTACAGGGCGGTTAACTCCTTTAAGCATGGCTTGAATTGTCATGGCTAACATACCTGTTTTAGGCGGTATAAGGCGCCCTGTGCGGCTTCGTCCACCTTCCGGATAGTACTTTACCGAGTAGCCTTTGTTGAAAAGCAGTTCTAGATATTCTCTGAATACGGCAGTGTAAAGCTTGTTTCCGGCAAAACTGCGGCGTAAAAAGAATGCGCCACCTCTGCGGAACATCTTGCCTACCGGCCAAAAGTTAAGGTTGATCCCTGCGGCAATGTGCGGCGTCACCATACCTTCATGATAAATAACGTACGTGAGCAGTAGATAGTCCATGTGACTACGGTGACACGGCACATAAATGATTTCGTGTCCGTTCGCGGCAAGTTCTCTAATGCGCTCAGCGTGACCGACGCTAATACCATTATAAATCTTGTTCCAGATTCGTGTTAGTAATCGATCGCCGAAGCGAATAAGCCCTTCGCGATAATCAGCGGCAACCTCAGTAACATACGACTGTGCTGTTTCCTTCGCTTTTTCGTGGGTCACTTTTTTGCTGCGAGATTCTTCGGCTATGGCACGACGAACGGCTTCTGAGCCCAACACGCTATTATTGAGCTCTTGGCGTTCCAATAGTGTTGGACCTGTCATGCTTTGACGCTTTCGTTGAAAGTGAGTGCTTGCTACGCGGACAAGTTTGTGAGCAATACTCTGATCGCTACCATGCTGGTTTGACATGGCACGTGCCGATACCGCTTTTGAATAATTGATAAAGTTGTCGCGGCCAAGGAATAAGACAATAAACAGTTTGCGTAACCAACTGGGCGCAGCGCGGTCAGCAATTAGGTCGCTAAGGCCAGGATTGCCCCTGCCTGGTGCGCGTCCCCATGTGACAAACACGGGAACTACCTGCAAATCCAAATTCTCATGGTCTCGATGAAGGTGAAACAGGTCAGTGAAGACCGCTTCTATGTCAGTATCCTTGGGTGAAGAACGAAAAATGGGCTGGGTTTTTCTTAAAAACAGCGTCGACGAATAATCTCGTCCAGCGAGCGTGAGTGTGTCTGTTGGGCTTGGTAGTCCAAGTGCTTCCGTTGACATTCTCAAGGCCAGCTGATCGGTCACTGAGTTAGTTGGAAGTAGATAAACAATAGGTTTGCTTTTATCTATTCCTAATTCGGTTTCAACGTTTACTGGAATGCTATGCGCTTTGACCAGTAACTTTACAGGATAATGAAACACCGACAAAAGGGCTTTTCGCATCCACGACATGAATAATGTAGTCCTATGAAATGAAAACGGGCGAAGTGTAACACAGTCGGCGAATTATCTCGCACTATGCCGAATTGCCATCCATGACATGTACTGAATGTGTTACGTCAATTAATTATGCTCAAAAACCGGTGTATCGCATGGCCACATCGCACCTTTCATATGCGCCACCAAACTTTTGCATAATAGAATTACAATGTATGAAGCCATTTTTCTCGTATAAATGGATAGCAGCTTCACATTTTTTATTGGTTAGTAAAAACAAGCTATTGTGCGCGATTGATGGCGCTTGTTCTATGACATGTTGAAGCAGTGCTTCACCAACTTTAAGTCCTCTGGCACTACTGACTACGCCCATCTTCGTTAGTTCAAATATACCGTCGCCTTTTTTCATCAAAGCACAGGTACCTACCACGCCTAAGGTCTCGTGTTTGGCAAACCAAATGTGACCGCCGCGGTCAATAATAGATGATTGTGGTGATGAAATAACGTTTTCGTCGATGGGCTCAAGTACAAACATACTTTCAATCCATTCTCTGTTGATACTGTCAAAATAAGGCGCTAGGTCTTTAGAAAAAGGTAATATTTCAAGCATGGTGTTTGCACCCGATTTACAATTGTAAGAGTAGGATTTATTTGTACTAAATGTGAGCATTATGATGATTTTCAAGTTTTATTTTGTTGGCTGATGTATAGCGCTTGTTATTTAAATTTAGGTGTATATACTTACAGGAACTGTATGAACAGACAGGTCTTTTATGCGCCCACTCACAGCTCGACAAACTGAAGTCTTAGAACTTATTAAAACAACAATGCAAGAAACCGGAATGCCGCCAACGCGTGCCGAAATAGCGCGACAGCTCGGTTTTCGCTCAGCTAACGCAGCGGAAGAGCATTTGAAAGCATTGGCGCGAAAAGGGGTCATCGAGATATTGCCCGGTACGTCACGTGGCATTAAGTTAAACATACCGCTTGAAGATGAAACCGCAGAGGAAGAAGGTCTTCCTTTAATTGGTCGAGTAGCCGCAGGTGAGCCAATTTTGGCGCAAGAGCATGTAGAATCGCACTATAAGGTCGATCCTGCGTTGTTCCAGCCACACGCTGATTTCTTGCTTCGTGTAAACGGTATGAGTATGAAGGATATTGGCATTCTAGATGGAGATTTGCTTGCCGTTCATCGCACCACTGATGTTCACAATGGTCAGGTGGTTGTAGCGCGAGTTGATGAAGATGTTACTGTTAAGCGTTTAGAAAAACGCGGTCGAGAAGTGCTACTTCACGCTGAAAATGACGAATTTGCACCCATTAAAGTAGACCTCGCATCGCAACCTTTCGCTATTGAAGGGATTGCTGTTGGTGTAATCAGAAATGCTGACTGGATGTAAGGTTTCGACAAGTTAATGTAAAAGCGGCTTTATAGCCGCTTTTTTTATAACTTAACTTTGTTATTTCTTGCTTTATGATGTTTGAAAGGTTGTTTTTTGTACAAAGAAGATTGTTAATTTAATTTGCATATAAGTGCTTCAAAAATTACACAACTGGAAATGAAATCAGCGCGCATTTTTAGCTGTTCCACAGGCTCTTTTGTTTGAAAAAAGTTTATCCCTCTTATTTACACCTTGATTTTAAAAACATAATTCGTGTGTTTGGTTGGTACTCAGTGTTCAAAATGAGTGTTTGACTGGTGTCGGGTGTGTTGCGATGACCCTCGTTCAAGAAGCCCTATCATGGTGCATTACAATTTCTTTAAATGATTAAATTTTAATCATCTCGTCAAAAATTTAATAGAAAAGACTAGACGGCACGTCATAATTGCGCAATTCTTATACAGAGATTAACAAAATAATAACAATGGCTCTAAATTTGTTTTACAAATTGCAGTGGTGGGTCAATCGTTCGCAAATCATTTGGTAGGGACATCGCGCACAAACATTTAGCGTTAATGGTTCTACCATTACGGAGGTGCTGAGTGAAACAACTAATGACCGTATTGGTAAAAGGGGCTGCAAGTATACCCTTTTTACTTTTTTCCCATTTCCTTTTTGCGCAAGAGGCTGCAGAAGAAGTGTCTTCGTTAAACCTCAGGCGCGGCGCTACAGATATAAGCGGGCAAGTTTATGATCTGCATATGCTGATGTTCTTTATCTGCGTTGGCATTGCCGTCGTAGTGTTTGGCGTTATGTTTGCTTCTATGTATTTACATAGAAAGTCTCGCGGCGCTAAGCCTGCTAATTTCCATGAAAACGTAAAGGTTGAAGTAGCCTGGACTGTTGTACCCTTCCTCATTCTTATTTTTATGGCTGTTCCTGCGGCCAATACTCTCATTGCGATGGAAGATGTTTCTGAGCCAGACATGACAGTGCTAGTAACAGGGTCTCAATGGAAGTGGCACTACAAGTATATGGACAGTGACGTAGAGTTTTATTCTTTGTTAGCCACTCAGCGCGAGCAAATAGAGAACAAATTTGAGAAAACCGATAATTATTTATTAGAAGTTGATCGTCCGCTCGTTATTCCAACAGGTCAGAAGGTTCGTTTTCTTATCACATCTGACGATGTCATTCACTCATGGTGGGTTCCTGATTTCGCAGTAAAGAAAGACGCCAATCCAGGTTTCATTAACGAAGCATGGGCAAGAGTTAATGAACCCGGTATCTACCGAGGCCAATGTGCAGAACTATGTGGTAAAGATCACGGGTATATGCCGGTAGTCGTTATCGCAAAAGAGCCTGCAGAATATGCTGCCTGGATGAGCGAACAAGAAGAGAGAGTACGCGTAGCGAAAGAAGAAGAGCAACGTTTGCTATCGATGAATATGTCGATGGACGAGTTAATGAAGGAAGGCGAACGCGTGTACAACGCTACCTGTGCGGCTTGTCACATGCCAAATGGTGAGGGGTTACAAGGTGTTTTTCCCGCGCTCAAGGGCAGCAAAATGGCACTGGAAGATCAGCAAGGGCATATCGATATTGTGTTGAACGGTAAAGCGGGCACCGCTATGCAATCATTTAGCAAGATGTTGAGCCTAAAAGAAATAGCAGCTGTGGTTACCTATGAACGCAACGCATGGGGCAACAACACCGGTGACATGGTTCAGGCGAAAGACGTAAACGCCGTGGCAACGGGTAAGTAGGAGCGAGTTATGAGCAAAGCAACCGAAGTTATTTCGCCAGATTCATCTGTGCATCACGACGAGCACGATCACCACGACCATATACCAAAGGGAATCACCCGTTGGTTGTTTACGACTAACCATAAGGACATTGGTACATTGTATCTTTGGTTCGCCTTTATCATGTTTTTGGTAGGCGGCGCTATGGCGATGGTGATCCGCGCTGAATTGTTTCAGCCTGGGCTTCAAATTGTCGACCCCAACTTCTTTAACCAAATGACCACTGTGCATGGGCTCATCATGGTATTTGGCGCAGTGATGCCAGCCTTTACAGGCTTAGCCAACTGGCTTGTTCCTATGATGATTGGTGCACCAGATATGGCGCTACCGCGCATGAACAACTGGAGCTTCTGGATTTTACCGGGTGCCTTTCTAATATTGCTAAGTTCGTTGTTTATGGAAGGCGGTGGTCCAGCGTTTGGGTGGACTTTCTATGCTCCGTTATCGACAACGTATAGCGGTGATTCTACCGCCCTGTTTGTATTCTCGGTTCATATCATGGGTATCTCATCCATTATGGGTGCAATTAACGTTATTGTGACCATTTTCAATATGCGTGCGCCGGGTATGACATGGATGAAAATGCCGCTGTTTGTATGGACATGGCTCATTACAGCATTCTTACTCATTGCCGTTATGCCAGTACTTGCAGGTGCGGTGACAATGGTATTAACAGATAAGTTCTTTGGTACAAGCTTCTTTGACGCTGCGGGTGGCGGTGATCCCGTTATGTTCCAGCACATCTTCTGGTTCTTCGGTCACCCTGAAGTTTATATAATGATTCTGCCTGCCTTTGGCATCATTTCGCAAATTGTACCTACCTTCTCGCGCAAAAAACTGTTTGGTTATGCATCGATGGTATACGCCACGGCATCAATAGCATTGCTGTCTTTCGTTGTTTGGGCACACCATATGTTTACCACAGGTATGCCGGTATATATGGAAATGTTTTTCATGTTCGCGACAATGTTGATATCTGTGCCGACTGGCGTGAAGGTATTTAACTGGGTAGCAACAATGTGGCGCGGCTCACTGACTTTTGAAATGCCTATGATGTTCGCGATTGCTTTTATAGTGCTATTTACCATCGGTGGTTTGTCTGGCCTTATGTTGGCAATAACGCCTGTTGACTTTCAATATCACGATACTTATTTCGTGGTAGCGCATTTCCACTATGTGCTCGTTACAGGTGCAGTGTTCTCTATTATGGCTGCGGTGTACTACTGGTTGCCCAAATGGACAGGGAAAATGTATGACACCACGTTGGCGAAGTGGCATTTCTGGTGTTCTTTAGTGTCAGTAAACGTACTGTTCTTCCCGATGCACTTTGTTGGTCTTGCGGGCATGCCTCGTCGCATTCCTGACTATGCGCTTCAGTTCGCAGACTTTAACAAGTGGATAAGCTTAGGCGGTTTTGCGTTTGGTTTGTCACAACTTATCTTCTTAGCGTTGCTAATAAAAGCGTGCAAAAAGCAAGGTGAGCCAGTGTCTTCTCAAGTGTGGGACGGTGCCGAAGGGTTAGAATGGGAAATTCCATCGCCTGCACCTTATCACACCTTTGAAACACCACCTGTAGTGAAGTAATCACTGTCATAACAGTCGGTGAGTTAGTGGACCCACTCCCCCTCAACAGAGGGGGCCACTATCACACTGAGGCAAGGGCAATGCTGGAGGAACGTGATGTCACAAGAAAATGCGAATAATAAGATGGTACTAAAGCTTATTGTCATTGTTTTTGGCATGTTTGGTTTTGGCTTTGCGTTAGTGCCACTTTACGACGTGTTTTGTGATGTTACGGGGATAAACGGTAAAACAGAAAACTCTGCGGCGGTGTATCAGTCGATAGATATCGATACATCGCGCGAGATAACTGTAGAGTTCATTACCCGCACCAATACGGGCATGCCTTGGGAGTTTCGTGCTGAAACTCAGCGCGTGAAAGTACACCCAGGCGAGCTAAATACCGTATCGTTTTATGTTAGAAACCCTGCGTCGAGCAATATTGTGGCGCAAGCTATTCCCTCCGTTTCACCTGGTACGGCGGCACTCTATTTAAATAAAACCGAGTGCTTTTGCTTTAACCAACAACCACTGGATGCTGGGAGCGAAGCGTACATGCCTATGCAGTTCTACGTTGACCCTCAGCTTCCTGAAGAAATTACTTATTTTACATTGCAGTACACATTATATGACGTCACTGCGCGAGCAAGTGACCTAACGACAAAACCGAATCCTTTTATGGTGGATACACCGCAGAGCGGTGAGTAGCTACAAGGACAAGGAGAAAAAAATGCAGCAAGAATATCAAAGATACTATGTACCCGCACAAAGCCCCTGGCCCATTGTTGGTGCTGTGGCATTGTTTCTAATCGCGGTTGGTGCCGGCAACTTTGTTGTTGAGGCCACAAAAGGCGAGTCTGGTTATGGTGGCCATATCTTAACCGCCGGCATTATTGTGCTATTGGTAATGCTGGTTGGATGGTTTAAAAATCAAATTGATGAGTCTATGTCTGGCTTATATAGCGATCAGCTCGGTCGGTCTTATCGCCAAGGCATGAGTTGGTTTATCTTTTCTGAAGTCATGTTTTTTGCCGCCTTTTTTGGCGCCCTTTACTACGCTCGGTTTATTGCTGTTCCGTGGTTGGGAGGGGCATCAAACAATGCCATGACCAATGAAGTGTTGTGGCCGACGTTTGAAGCGATGTGGCCGTTAGTATCGACTCCTGGTGGCACCACCACACAGGAAATGAGTGCTGCTGGTTTGCCCACCATTAACACCGTTATTCTGCTTATTTCGTCGATTACGCTGCACTTTGCCCACGTTGGACTAGAGCAAAATAAGCGCAAACAACTTACTTTGATGCTAGGTATTACAATTCTGTTGGGCTGCGGCTTCCTATTCCTGCAGGTTGAGGAATATATCCACGCTTATCAAGACTTGGGGCTGACGCTGCAATCGGGCATTTATGGGAACACCTTTTTCATGCTAACCGGGTTTCACGGTATGCACGTCACGTTGGGGACCATTATTCTGATTGTATTGTTCTTTAGAGTGTTGAAGGGGCATTTTACGCCTGAAAATCATTTCGCGTTTCAGGCCGGTAGTTGGTATTGGCACTTCGTTGATGTGGTGTGGGTAATGCTCTACATCTTTGTTTACGTACTCTAACCCAATGTTTTCGAGCCCTAGTATGGTCTAGGGTTCGGTGTGATTAGCCCTGTACTAATAGCAACAAGAATAATAATAACAATTACTGCGGAGGTGAGTACTCTGCGCCCGATGTACTTACTCATTGGGCCGTTTTTAGGGTCATTTCTCATCATAACTCGCATTGCCATGAATAAGTTAACAATCATGTATAGCACTAAGGCAACAAGGATAATTTTGATCATTTCTCACACCTCTGTTCTTCTTTTTGGATTGTGCAGGGGTTGCTAGTTATGTCGTCGCGCTCGGGTACGTTACTTCCATGGCTACTTACCGCAATTAGCGTTGCGATTATGTGTGCACTGGGGTATTGGCAACTTGAACGCATGGTACAAAAACAACAACGTTTAGCTAGCATAGCGCAAAAGCAAGGCAATGGAAGTATGAGTTTGATGGCGGCTTTGTCACATGATGACCCACGAGACATCAACGTACAGTTTAATGGCGTGCCTAATGCCAATCGCCTGATCTATCTAGATAACCAAATTCATAATCAACGGGTTGGCTTTGATGTCGTTGTCCCTGTTAACACCAACGCCGGATGGCTCTTAGTGAACTACGGTTGGGTTCCTGCGCCAGACTTTATGCGCACACTGCCGAGTATTGAATTAGATAATAACTTGTTGGCATTTGAAGGTGTGATCTCGGTGCCTGGTGCCAATCCACTTGTTACCGAAACAAATAACGATTTATCGCAATTCCCTGCACTGGTTCAGCAGCTCGATTTTGCTGCGCTGAGTGAGGGCTTAGGTATTCAACTATTACCCGTTGTTATTCAACTCACATCAGAAAATCCAGCGTTTGTGCGCAGTTATCAGCCTGTTGTGATGTCGCCAGAAAAGCACCTTGGGTATGCCGTGCAATGGTTTGGTTTAGCTATAGCCGCGGCCGCTATTGGTGGCTTTGCAATTAGTAAGAAAGGACGTAGTCATGAGTAATACTGCATCAGAAAAAAACACAGCATCAAAGAAAACACTTCTTTTAATGGTTGCGGTGTTTGTCGTTCCTGTCATTTTGGCAAAACTAGCCCTTGAAAATGATTGGTTCACAAAAGCAGCTACCAATAAAGGTCAGCTATTAACGCCAACCATTGATATGAGTGAGGCACTTGCCACATCCTCTCCCAAATGGCGTTTGGTTTACGTGATGCCCGCGAAATGTGACGCCATCTGTGAAAACGCGCTATTTAGTATCAATCAGGTGTGGCTGGCGTTGGGTAAAGAATCAGATAGAGCGGAAGCCTTGGTACTACTTAATGAAAACAGCGACAAATCTGCGATAACAGCACTCTCTGAATACCCTAATGTGAGTACTTTCACGTTTTCAAGCGATGCTGGGCTAGCAACCAATAGTGTCTACATTGTTGATACGCAAAACAATGCCATGCTGTTTTACGAAATTAAGAACGATAGAAAAGAGGCCGTAATGGAAAGCCGCAACATGCTGGCAGATATTAGAAAACTACTGAAACTCTCTCGTATAGGATAAACGTTATGAAAAAGCTTACCCTATTTAGTCTCTTCCTAGCTGCTGTCGTGATTATTCTCGGTGCCTATACTCGTCTTACTGACGCGGGACTGGGCTGCCCTGACTGGCCGGGCTGCTATGGAAACCTCACAGTACCTTTGAGCGAGGACAAAGTAGCTCAGGCAAATGCGGCTTATCCAGAGCGCCCAGTGGAAGCATTTAAGGCGTGGAATGAAATGATCCACCGTTATTTTGCAGGTACGCTGGGTTTGTGTGTACTCGCCATAGCCGTTATTGCCGTGCGACAACGAAAGCAAGGCACACCATTGAGGCTTCCTTTGTTTTTGCTTGGATTAATTGTCTTTCAAGCTGCGCTGGGCATGTGGACGGTAACACTAAACTTGTTACCTGTTGTGGTAATGGGGCATTTGTTAGGCGGCTTTACGGTCATTTCGTGCCTTTTCATTTTGTACCTGCGGCTGCGGGCTCAAGACAATACCACTGAAATTACTGAAACCCCAACATCATCAGTGGCACCCGCGTTCCACCACAAATTAAGAGTGTTTGCGTGTATTGGGGTTGCTGTACTCGTCACACAAATTGCGCTTGGCGGTTGGACATCAGCAAATTATGCCGCTTTGGCTTGTACGGAAATGCCTATCTGTGAAAGCGGGTGGCAAACGCGTTTAGATTTTGCTGGCGCTTACAGCGTACCAGATGCTGAGAATTACGAATTTGGTGCACACGACTATGGCGAGCGTGTGACCATGCATATTGTGCATCGTGCAGGCGCACTAGTTACTTTTGTTTATTTACTTGCCCTAGGCGTTTCAGTTCTTTTGGCAAAAGCAACAAGTGCTCTGCAAAAGCGCATTGGCGTAGTGATGTTGGCTGCGCTTTTTGTTCAAGTAGCCTTAGGCATTAGCAATGTGGTGTTTATGTTGCCGCTAGCGATTGCCGTATTGCACAACGCGGTTGCTGCACTATTGCTACTCTCGCTACTTTATTTGGTGTTTACACTTTATTCGCAAATGGTCGTGGTTAACCGTGCACTAGACGAGCCTAATAGCCACCGATATTCGCAACAAATGTCTGATTCAGCAATTCCTTCTGCATCTTTTACTGCCCATTCTCTTACCAAGGCGCCCGGAGGTTTCCATGGCTAAAACAATATCAATTGCCACTCGTACCGCGAGAGACCATAAAGCGGTTACATGGCGAGACTATTATGAAATGACGAAACCCAATGTGGTGATGCTACTACTGTTAACTGCATTAGTTGGTATGTGTTTAGCGACGCCTAATTGGGTGAGCGCAGTAACACTAATATGTGGGTTGGCTGGTATCGGAATGCTGTCTGCGTCTGCGGCAGTGATTAATCATGTTGTGGACCACAAAATTGATAGCGTTATGGCTCGCACGTTCAATCGCCCGGTGGCAAAAGGCAAAGTAAGCGTAAATAATGCGCTGTGGTTTGCGTTTGCGCTTGGTGTTGCAGGGTTTGCAGTGCTTGCATTATTTGTGAATATGCTGACAGCGTGGCTAACGTTAGCCAGTCTTGTTGGTTATGCATTTGTTTATACCATGTACCTAAAACGAGCGACGCCACAAAACATTGTTATAGGTGGTTTAGCTGGCGCGGCGCCTCCTTTACTCGGTTGGACAGCGGTTACGGGTGAAGTGCATGCTCATGCGTTATTGCTAGTACTCATTATATTTACATGGACACCACCGCATTTTTGGGCGCTCGCCATTCATCGTGAGAAAGACTACGCCAAAGCCAAAGTGCCTATGCTGCCAGTAACGCACGGCATCTCGTTTACTAAAACCTCGGTGCTGCTTTATACCGTGCTACTTGGTTTAGTGTGCCTATTGCCCTATTTGATTGGCATGAGCGACCTTATTTATCTTGTTGGTTCAAGTTTACTCAATATAGGGTTCTTAGCGTATGCGCTTAAGCTTAAGTTTGCTGCTGACAGTCAAACCGCAATGAAAACTTTTAGGTTCTCCATTATTCATCTCATGGTATTGTTTGTGGTATTGCTATTGGACCACTATGTACCTGTAAGTTTATGAATCAAAGAATATTCGTCGGCATTGTTGCATTTCTAGCGTTGTGTGCCGGCATTGTTGGGGCGCTTTATATTGCGCCCCCTGGGATACAAAACAACGATGCGCCTAAGTATTTTCAGGTATACCCTGAACCGAGGGCACTTTCGCCCTTCACACTGACCGATCACAACGGCAATACGTTTACCAATGCTTCATTTGAAGGAAAGTGGAGCTTAGTGTTCGTCGGTTACACGTTTTGCCCAGATATTTGCCCCACCACAATGGCTGAGCTAAACAGTATTTACCCACAGCTTCAAGCACTAGAGAGTGAAGAGCCCATACGCGTTGTTTTTGTGTCTGTTGACCCCAAACGTGACTCAATAAATAGACTTTCTGAGTATGTGAGCTATTTTAATAAGGAGTTCGTTGCTGTTACTGGTGAGCATAAAGCTCTTTTTCCTTTCGTTCGTAATCTAGGCATGATGTACGCTATTGCTGACAGTACAGACAACCCGAACTACTTAGTTGACCATAGTGCGTCTGTCGTACTTATCGATCCGCAAGCTCGCGTAACAGGAAGGTTTAAACCCAGAAGGGAACCAGGAAAGCTGTCGATAAGTGATTCTCAGCAAATACTGGAAGATATGCCAGTTATAATCTCGAAGTAGTAATATGGATATCAAAATCAGGCAAGGAGTGGCGTCTGATGCCGCTCAAACGGCTCCTCTTATTTTAAGTGCCGCGGAGTCACTGTTAGTTTCTATTTTCGGACACAATCAAAGTAAAACCGCTGACGGCTACCTATCCCATGCTTGGAGACTCGGCGGCGGGCAATACGGCTACCAAAATCATTGGGTTGCCGAAGAAGGTGATAATATCTTAGGGGTGATAACGTCATGGCACAGCAAGTTGGGTGCGGAATTCGACCGCGCCACGCTTGATAGCATTACGTCTTATTTTACCTTGGACGAAGCTATGGCTGTGCTGATGCGCAATCAAACTGTTGCTGTGAACTTGACACCTCCAAGTAATACCGAGCTAATGCTAGGCCACGTGGCGGTGGCAGAGAATGCTAAGCGAAAGGGGATAGGGTTCGCGCTTGTAGAGTCTATGCACGCGAGAGCGGAAAAGCTCAACAAAAGAAAGCTAGTATTGGATGTTGAGCTCACCAATGTAGACGCTATTCGTTTTTACCAGCGTGCTGGGTTTACTGAAGAGTCTATTAACAAAGGTTTTATTCGATTCGCTCGCCCTGTATAGGTAAACGTTTTCTTATATGTGCTTGCGTCACGTTTAGCAGATTAGTATTAACCGTTATCGTTTTTAGTCTGGGTAGTTGCCATCGGCACCTGCCACAAAGAATGGTTGAGAGTACCAGTAATAGCGACCGCGTTGCTTTATCGATGGTGCGGTACAATTAACTCGAGAGCGCCCTATTGGCAATGGCTCAGTAAGTTTAAATGACACAGTTTTATTTTCTGTGATTGTTTCAATTGGCTTACCTTTAAAAAAACATGTTACTTGTGAAGTGCGCATATCTTGGCTTTCTATCGTTAAACGTATTGGTGCGCTAAGTGTTCTCGAGTCAAGCTGAGGGTTTGATAAAGAACTGTGTATGATAGGCATTGCCAAACTGTTCAGTTTAGTTTTCAAACTCGAAAGGTTGGCATAAGGCCCGGCTGCTGGAAAACGCGGTAGAGCTTGTAAACTACTATAAGGTCCGACAGCACCTGAATGCTGACCAAAGCCTATATACTCATTGTCCTTAAGCTTTTGCTCTAACGTACTGTTGTACTCGCCAAAGGGGTAAGCAAGGTACTTGAGTTTTATCGCCAATCTATTTTCTATTTGTTCTTCCGCCTGCAATACGTTCTGCCAAACATACTCTAACCACGCTTCTTTCCCCATTGATTTGGCGCCGTTGAGCATATGCAAGTGGTCCATTGTGTGGTTAGCAAAAGTAACGCCTTGATTGTGCATATCTTCTACTTGTTGCCAAGTGAGTTGTTTGGCGCCCACACCTATTTCAGCGGGATTAATAAAGATAGTGTATGGAAAGGCTAGCTCAGCCAATATCGGGTGTGCGTTCTCTAAAATGTTTGCGTAGCCGTCATCAAATGTAATCGCGACGGCTTTATCTGGTAGTGCGGTATTCGTTTTTAATGCATCAACCACGTCTTGCAATGACACCACGGTGTGATGCGCTTTTAAATACTCCATATGCGCGTTGAAATCGCTAGGGGAAATACTGGTACTGCGAGGCGTCTTGGTTGAAACATGATGATAAAGCAATATGACCGCATTGGTAGGATACACGCTGTTATTGTCAGTCTCGGCGCGAGCTGTATTGGGGGTATACGCGACAACTGCCAGACATAGCGCAACAAAAAGTGTTGTAATTGAAGACTTAGCACAACGAGTCAGTAATGCCAGACTCAACCAAGACCTGATAATGTTAAATAGCATGATACACTCCTCTTTTATGCCACTCTTATTCATGCCACGGCGATCAATGTCACAGTGATAAACGCCCTTGAACAATTGAGATTAGCCAATGTTTCGTTCTTTCCATTTACAGCATGCTTTTTTTAGCGATCATACACGTCTATTAGCGCTAGCGCTGCCTATGATTTTGGCCAACATTACCACGCCTTTACTTGGTCTTGTAGATACCGCTGTTCTGGGGCATATGTCGGTTCCTGCAATGTTAGCTGGTGCGTCAGTAGGGGCGCTAATTCTAACTCAAATATACTGGGTTTGCGGCTTTTTGCGTATGTCATCAACCGGTTTAAGTGCACAGGCAAAAGGGAGCGACAATGCACAGGTAGAGTCGGCCAAAGTGCTGTGGCAAACCGTTGCAGTTGCGATGGTTTTAGGTTTACTCGTATTAATACTGCAAGGGCCTATTCTTCAGATAGGGGTGGCCCTTGCTAATCCCAACGATGCGGTTGCTACTCACCTTCAAGACTACTTTAGTGCTCGAGTATGGGGCGCTCCTGCTGCCATGCTAAACCTTGCTCTTGTGGGGTGGCTGGTAGGGCAACAACGAACACGCAGTGTTATGGTGATTCAAATAGCCGGAAACCTTATCAACGCAGGACTCGATGTGTTGTTTGTCTTCGGCCTCGGGTTTTCAGTTTCCGGGGTCGCTTTTGCCAGTGTGAGTGCGGAATATGCCATGGCAATAATGTCACTTTTTGTTGCACTTAAACGCGTGGGAGGTGTGCAAGTATCTCGTGACTGGTTTAATCGCGCGGCGCGCAAAGTGTTGCTGAAACTCAATGGCGACATGCTCATTCGCAATTTAGCATTACAAGCATGCCTTGCTTTTCTTACCATTCAAGGCGCGCGCTATGGCGAAACATCTGCCGCAGTAAACGCTATTCTCATGCAGTTTTTTGTACTTATTGCCCTAGGGCTCGATGGTATCGCATACGGTGTTGAAGCATTAGTTGGGGAAGCAAAGGGCGCAAAAGACAAAAAGGAAATTGAACGAAGGACATATCAGGGGGTGTTATGGTCTTCGCTGTTCGCGCTGCTGTACAGCGTACTATTTTATTTTGCGGGTGAAGATATTGTTGCAACGCTAACGCAGCACAACGCCATTATAAATGCGGCTACCCCTTATTTACCGTTAATGGTGCTATTGCCGTTATTGGGGCACTGGTGTTTTCTATATGACGGTGTTTTTGTGGGGCTCACGCATGCTAGTTCTATGCGAAATACCATGCTCATCAGCGCACTTGTGGTATTTTTTCCAGTGTGGTTTTTCACACAACATCTGGGTAATGTGAGTTTGTGGTATGCCTTGCTGGCATTTTTACTGGCAAGAGGCATTACGTTGGGTTGGTCGTTTTATAAAATGGATAAACTGGCCTAATGTTGCCTGCGTAAGTAGCTACCCCGTTCCGGCGATTAAAACCATCACGGGTTGGCAATGGCGTAATGGCGTCGTGCGAGTTACGCATTTGCCTTGGGGTTGCGGGGTAGCCCTATGGTTTTACTGACAGGCAGCCTTAGCCATCAACGTACGATATGTGTCGCGCATAGTTTGTTACCAGACGGATCGCGCAAATAGGCAAGGTACAGCTGTCTCTTATCATTGCCACGGATGCCCGGAGGATCTTCACACGCTACACCACCATTTTCACAGCCCACTTTGTGCCATTCATCAACGATGTCTGGTGTGCGTGCTGCAAGACCAAGGGTTGTACCATTACCGTGGGTGGCTTCTTCGCCATTAATGGGCTTAGTTAACGCCAGTATGCCTTTTGGTGTGTAGTAGAACACACGACCATACTCATCAAAAACCCCTTCGTCATAACCTAACACGCCAAGAATTGCGTCGTAAAAACGCTTTGATGCGTCCAGGTCATTCGCTCCAATCATTACATGGCTAAACATAATTGTGTCCTTTCTTCATTATTTATTGCTGCCTGCTTTTTTGCTTTACGTCAGTGCAAAGTCCACTGCAGCTTGTGCATGGATGGCTGTCGTATCAAAAAGGCGAACAGAGGTATGAGATTGTTGTACTAATAACGCGATTTCTGTGCACCCCAATATTACGCCTTGGGCACCTTGATCAGACAGGGCGTTAATAACATCAATATACGCGTTGCGTGATTCAACACAAATCACGCCCTTGCATAATTGTTCATAAATAATGTTATGTACCTGCTGCCTCTGAGTTTCATTAGGTATGAGCACCTCAATGCCATATTTCTCTTTTAAACGTGCCGCATAAAAAGGCTGTTCCATAGTGAACTTTGTGCCCAAGAGGCCGACGGTTGATATACCCTGCTGCTGCAACGTGCGCCCCGTTGCGTCGGCAATGTGAAGTAAAGGTATAGAGATAGATTGTTCAACCTGAGGCGCTACTTTGTGCATGGTGTTTGTGCAAATGAGAATAGCGCTTGCCCCTGCAGTTTCTAAGCATTTTGCTTCACGACTAAGTATGTTTGCCATTTCATCCCATTTGTTGCGATGCTGGAGTTGTTCAATAGGCGCAAAGTCAACGCTTGAAAGCAAGATTTCTGCACTATGTAAGCCACCAAGCGCATGGTTAATGCCGCGATTTATGGCTTGATAGTAACTCACCGTAGACTCCCAACTCATGCCACCAATAAGACCAAGCTTTTTCATACGTCTGTCGCACCTAAATACCAAAATTATCGGACATTTACTGTGCCGTTTCACTGTAGGCATTACAAGTTAGAATTTCTTTTGTGTCAGCTAAAACTTAGGGGGTGGTTTTTTATTCTTAATAAAAGAGAAGCGCTGAATGAAGATGCCTATGTAACCAAGCATCGCCAGGCCAAAGCCAATGAAGAGGACGGCCAAAGAGAAGTAATAGAGGTAAAGGTTAAAATGACTAATAGTGAACAAAAGCACCGCGCCGGCAACAAAAATAGAGAGGCCTATTTTAAAGCGTTGCCAGCTTTGGTGAATGTCTTGAAATAGCATGATTGCTATGGCTTTTTAAAACGCAGTTAGCAGCAATTAATAGTAAGAATGCTCGCCTGCTTGGTGCTCAGTTTCGTCACGAACGCCATTTAATTCACCAGCAAACTGTTCAAGCATTTGTTTTTCAATGCCTTCTTTTAGGGTTACATCAACCATCGAGCAGCCGTTACAACCTCCGCCAAACTGCAAAATGGCGTAGCCATCATCAGTGACTTCTACCAGCATAACTTTACCACCATGGTTAGCTAGCTGTGGATTAATTTCAGACTCAATCATGTAGTTAATGCGTTCTACTAGTGGCGCGTCATCAGACACTTTTCGTGCCTTCGCGTTGGGCGCTTTCAGCGTTAGCTGTGAACCCATTTGATCGGTCACATAGTCAATTTCAGCTTCATCTAAATAAGGTGCGCTTTCTTCATCGACGACGGCATCGAACCCATTGTACGGTAATCGCGTATCAGTTGGTTCTACTGCGTCTGGCGGGCAGTAGGATACGCCGCACTCTGCCGAAGAAGTGCCTGGGTTTACGACGAATACACGAATATTCGTGCCAGACTCTTGTTTACTCAGCAGTTTTACGAAGTGAGCCTGGGCTTCTTCTGATATAGTTATCATCAGCAAGTCCTACAAATTTAAAAAGTTAGACATAGTGTATCAAATTTACCTGAGTAAAACAGTCAGGTATTAATTAAATAAATTATTTCAATAAATCGTATTTGTTGAATGCGTTACCCATTAGGGTCGCTTCAACCATAACAACAAGACGGGAAACGCGATGCTAGTGAATCTGTACCAGTGTGCCCTAAAGAGTCGTTTGGCGTTGGCCACAACGCTTGCTTTTGGCGCGCTTACATTGGGTGCTTTGACGCCACAAACCGCTCACGCTAAGTCAGTTACAATCACCCCTGATAGTGGCGGCAAACCCGTTCACGCATACTTGCCTGATACGGTGACTTACAACCCGAAGATCCCTACACCGGAATCGGTATTAGGTGCCAATATCGGTGAATGGCATGTACGTCACGACCAGCTGGTTGATTACATGAAGCAGCTCGCGGCTGCATCCGACCGTGTCACAATTGAAGAAACAGGCCGTACACATGAAAATCGACCGTTGTTGCTTCTAACAATCACTGCACCCAAAAACCGCAATAACATTGATGCAATGCGACAAACACACATAAATGCCATGGAAAGTGGTGAGTCTGTGAGTGATGAAGCGCCACTTATTTTCTACATGGGTTACAGCATTCACGGTAATGAACCTTCTGGTTCAAATGCGTCACTCGCCCTTGCCTATTACCTTACCGCGGGTGAAGGAGAGGAAATAGACGCCTTGTTGGACAATAATATTGTGTTGTTTGATCCCTCTTTCAACCCCGATGGCTTATCGCGATTTGCGCAATGGGCAAATATGCACAAGGGTAAACAGTTAGTGTCTGACTCTCGCCATAGGGAACATGACGAAGGGTGGCCCTCAGGCCGAACCAATCACTATTGGTTTGATTTAAATCGAGATTGGCTGTTGCTAGCGCATCCAGAATCGCAAGCACGCATTAAGCAGTTTCATAAGTGGCGTCCCCATGTATTAACCGACTTCCACGAGATGGGCACAGACAGTACGTACTTCTTCCAGCCGGGTGTTCGTTCACGTAAAAACCCAATGACGCCAGATGAAAACGTGACATTAACCGAAGCGTTGGCCCAATATCATGCAGCGGCTTTTGACGAACAAGGTGAGCTTTACTTCACCGAAGAAGCATTTGACGACTTTTATGCAGGCAAAGGGTCTACCTACCCTGATCTCCACGGCAGCATAGGCATACTGTTTGAACAGGCGAGTTCGCGCGGACATCTGCAATCTTCAATCAACGGTGATTTAGCTTTCAAAGACACCATTGCAAATCAAATTACAACGTCATTGAGCACGTTCAGAGGCGCGTTGGCTAATAAGGCCGCGATACTTGATTATCAGTCTAATTTTGTGAAAAGCACAAAAGCGCAGGCTAAGAATGACGATACGGTGGGTTACGTTGTTGGCGACTCGCAAGACAAAGGGCGCTTTAGTGCGTTCTTAGCTCTGCTTGAACAGCACAAGATTCGCTTTGATGTGGTCAATAAAACAAGCAAGGTAGGCGGCGTCACTTATCGTGCAGGCCATGCAGTGTATATTCCTACTAATCAGCCACAGTATCGCCTTGTAAAGTCTATTTTTTCCACGCAAACGTCGTTCGAGAATAATACTTTCTATGATGTATCTACATGGAATTTGGCACTGGCTTTTAATCTAGATTACACGCCGCTTGATAAAGGAGAGGCTAGAGATGTGAAGCGTGCAAGCGATGCCTCGCTTGCCACTGTTCCTCTCAATGATATTCAAGATAATGCTTATGCATACGGTTTTTCATGGCAGCACTATTATGCACCCGCTATGTTGCAAGCGTTATTAGAGTCGGGTGTTCAGGTAAGAAGTACGGAAAAAGCGTTTACTGCTATTCAATACGACAACAATACCAAAACGTTACCGGCTGGCAGCATTGTCATTCCAAAAGGTCTGAGCCAGCCCGATGACTTAACCAGTATTATTGAGCGCGCACAACAGCAACTACAGGTGCCAGTGTTTAGTTTTAAAAGTGGCCTTACCCCATCCGGTGCTGATTTAGGAAGCAGAAGCATGGCGCCCGTGGCACTGCCACAAGTGCTCATTGTTGGTGGCGAAGGTACCAGCGAATACGAAGTGGGAGAAATTTGGCACTATTTTGATACAAAAGTGGGCCTTGCTCCTAGCATTGTTGAGCAGCAGCATTTGTCTAGAGCCCTATCTGACGACACCATTTCATATTCACATATCATTTTTGTGAGCGGACGATATGACTTTTCAGAGTCACAAAAATCTCAGCTGGAACAATGGGTAAAAGCCGGTGGCGTCGTTATTGGTCAAAAATCAGCGCTTCGCATGTTTGTTGCCAATAATTGGTTGGATGCGGATATTGTGAGTAGAGATAGTATCGATAACGCCTTTGATGAGAGCGCGTTGACCTACGCAGATGGCGGCGCGTTGTATGCGAGAAAGCTGGTTGCGGGTGCGGTATTTGAGGCCAACATTGATGTGACGCATCCATTGTTTTATGGCTACAGCAATGACACATTGCCCATGTTTAAAACCAGCAACATGATCGTTAAGGCAGACAAATCTCCATTTGTGACACCTGCTCGTTATACTGATGAGCCGCTAATGGCAGGGTTTAGTGACAACGCAATGGTGGCATTAATGGCAGAGTCTACCGCTGTTACCACTCACAAAATGGGACGCGGGGTTATTATTGGCTTTACAGATAATGCACAATTTAGAGGGTACTGGTTTGGTACAAACAAAATGCTAGCCAACGCTATTTATCAGTCTCACTTTATTCGCTAGCGACAAAATGTTTAAACGGCTGCCTTTGCATGTGAGCGTGTGAAACTGCAAGCAATGCTTGCTGCAAAGGCGCAGATTTCCCCGCAGCAAACCCGTTTTACGTTATCTCCAACCTACAGCTATTGCATGTCGTTAAGGCTACTTTTTGGCGGTGGCGTAAACGCAAGGGCCCACACTTGAATGCTAATGTCGGGGTACCGGGCCTTTAACTGTTTGGCAAGCGTGTTCACCGTCACGCCAGTCGTTATAACATCGTCAACAATTGCCACTGTATACGGAGGTGTTTTTTGTAGTGGTGTATTACCAAAATGGTGGTCAATGCCTATGCGGGTTAACGCATAAGAGCGGGCTGCATTGAGCGTACGTTGCGCTTTCGATAAATGGTGCTGCACGCTTCGACCACTTCGCACGGCCCAGCGTTTTTCATAGGGTATCCCTAACCCCTCACTAAGGTAATGGCTAATTACCGCCGCCTGATTGTAGTGCCTTTTGGCGACACGCCATGCACTAATTGGTACCGGAAGCAGCAAATGAGGCACGGTTAATGTGCAGTGTCGCTTCTTATGGACAAACCAGTTGCTTAACACTTTGCCTGCGGTAAGAGAATGGGTAAACTTAAACTGGTGAACCAGTGATGACATGGGCCATGTGTGTAATCCCAGTATACTCAATGCGTTATAGTGACTGTGCTTAACGTGACGCCCTACTGGGCCAAACGACAGCAGATCATCGCCGTGTATCTGTGAGTTGAAAAAAAACATGTCATCGTCACACCAGTGACATACTGGCGTGGGACTTGCCTGATAACATAGCAAGCATGAAAGGTTCATAGTGTTGATTCCATCAACTTCCTTAACGTGTCGACCGTCGGTCTAATTTCATCATGTCGTGCTTTTGTGTAAAGCACGAGCTAGCCAAAGGAGGTGTAAATGGAAAGTTTGCATACAAACGGCGCGCTTGTCACCCGTACAGAGGGTACAGGCATAGATGTAGTATTTCTTCACGGTTGGGGGATGAATAGCGGTGCATTCACCTCTTTTGTTCCTTATTTAAGCGACAACTTTCGCGTTACTACCATTGATTTACCGGGCTTCGGCGAAAATGCGGGTATCGTACCATCGCCTTATAACGTTGAATCATTGGCCCTTGCCATCATTGAGGCGTTACCAGATCAATGTGTTTTGATAGGCTGGTCGCTGGGTGGATTGGTTGCACAAAAAGTCGCGCTTATGGTGCCTGAGAAGCTTAACGGCTTGGTGACAATTGCATCGACACCGCGTTTTATCGCCGGACCTGGCTGGCCGGGTATTGCGGCCGACTTACTGAAAATGTTTGAAACGCAGTTGGAAAAGAACTTTCAAAAGACATTGGAACGCTTTTTGGCTATTCAGGCAATGGGAAGCGACACTGCTAAACATGATATCAAAACTATTCGTCAGCAGGTTACTCAATATCCAGACCCTGCCGAGGAAGCACTCAAGAAAGGTCTGCGTATATTATCCAGTGAAGACTTGAGGCAAGAGGTAGGGCGTATTCAGATTCCGACCTTGAGACTTTACGGGCGACTAGACAGCTTAGTACCAACGAGTGGTATCGACCGTATTTGTGAGCTTCATCCACAAGCAGATTCCGTGGTGCTGCCACATGCATCGCATGCGCCATTTATTTCACACCCGCAGCAAACCGCCGATATCTTGTTTCGCTTTGTAGCAAACGTTTATCAGCAAAAGGCATCGTGATTAGCGTTAACGTGGTTGTGTTTACACAATAAAAAAGCCTTGTAAGACATATGTTTATTTTTAGCGATGTCTTCCAGGCTTTCTATTTTCTCTGAATTGGTTAATAATTGGACATGAGAGAATAGAGGAAGTGTATGAACAGCGTTAACGGTACAAATGTTAATGCCGCATTTTTAGCGGGGCAATACGGTTTGCAAAATGCCAGTAACGGTATTACGCAAGCTGCGTCTAATATTGCTCAGCGTACGGTTGAAAGTAATTCCGCCTCTGATATTGCCTCAGCTGATGCAAGACAAAACGCATCGCCTACGACGCCCAATGGTAACCTAACAGACGACCTTATTGCGTTAAACGTTAACAGCGTTAATGCACAAGCATCGGCACGTGTTCTTGATGTCGCCAATGATACGTTAGGTACTATCATCGACACTTTAGCGTAGGTTGGGTCGATGAACATTGTTACCCCTATCCTAAATGCCATTGCTTATCCTACCGCAAACTTTAATACGGAATCTGCGCGTAGAGATAACGTACAGCGAGAGACGATTCCTCAGACTGGGGACGCCGAGCAAGGTGCATCTCAAAAAGGTTTAGGTTCTGAAGCAGACAAGGCAAAGAGCCCGGGCCAGCCACCCGCTCCCGTCACCTACGAGCGTCCGCAGGTTCAAACCGAGTTACAAGCCGCTTTTCAAAATGTATTTGGGCAAGACAAAGACAATGCTCAAGACGAAAGTGCGGGCAAACAGGCGTCGCAAGAAGAACAGCAAGCACGTCAGCGAGAGCAGCAAGAACAGCAAGATGCGCAAGAAATTGATCAGCTAAAAGCTCGCGACCAAGAAGTGCGCGCGCATGAACAAGCACACGCTGCTACAGGAGGCCAATATGCAGGCTCTCCTCAGTATGAATATACCACTGGACCTGATAACAAGCGTTACGCAACGGGTGGCGAGGTATCAATAGATATTTCTGAAGCGCAAACGCCTGAACAGACATTGCGTAAAATGCAGCAAGTTCGTGCTGCAGCACTTGCTCCCGCTCAACCTTCGTCACAAGACTTGAAAGTTGCAGCAGAAGCTGCGCAAAAAGCATTTGATGCAAGAAGCGACATTGCTGAAGAAAACCGTGAAGCGCGCGAAAGTGCCAACGTCGGTGATGCATCCACGCCGAGTATTGATGACATTACCGAACCTGCCGGTGTGGAGCGTCCAACGAGAAGCCTCGATGACGCTGTGTTGGAAAATCAGCAAGGAATACGCGTCGATGATGCACCAGAAGAGGTGTCTAGTGAGGTAGGTACACGTTCGCTGAGTTTTGGTGAACGCCAAGAGGATGCAGAGGCCAACCCATTAATTCAAGCGCGTATAGGCCGTATTCAAAACGTTTATACCCAAGCTTACACGCCTGCGCGCGAGGGGCTATCTTTCCAAGCCTAGCCCCATTTCCTAGCATTAGTAATCTAAAATAGCCTTGGTGAAAGGGTATTTAGGTTTATCTCCTACAATGTTTGTTAGTACGCTGTTCATAGTGTCCACATCACCGTCAAAACCTCCATGGGAGGTCGATGCAGTTTTATCGCCTGCTTTTCCATGACTGTAAACAAACGTTATGCCTTTGTTTGGCGTGTTAAACATGGCCATACCTAGTAGCGGCATGGCTGATTTTGACTCAAAGGCATTCGATACAAGAAATAGCAGTGATTTTTGATAGATTCGGGCTACGTGATCGTCTTTTTCAAGTGTTTCTGAGAGGTTGTATACCGTGGTACGTTCGATACTCCCTTCAGCGACCAGTGGCGCAAGGGTTTCCTCAAATAAGGGGTAGCTTATGGCCGGCGCAAGTAGATTAAGGCTACTTACTTTTAATTCAGGCGCGATTTGAAGCAGTCTCACTAAACTATGTGCATGGAAAATAGAGCCTGCGGAGTGGCCCACAACATGCAGCGTTACATCTGGGCGTTGAGCAATGAATGCAGCCAGCTTGGTTAAGAAATAGCTGCCGTCTGATGTGGCCCGTGTAAACGGTGTTCGGGCACCTGATTTCATCTCTCGCCACAGCGCGCCGCCCAATTTTCGCGTTGCCCATTCCAAAATACGGTCGGTATAATCGGTGAAAGCACCCACCTTATTGTGCACATCTTTGTTCTTAAATCCGAGTATATCTTTGAGCTCCTCCAGAAGCCCGGTGTCGTACATAAAGTGTATTGGATAAATACCATTTTTAAGAAAGGTGTCTTTCATCGCTGCAACTCGACTGGCAGATGCTTTCACACTGTTGAGGCCGCCGTGCGCGTACAGCATAATTTTGTTAAGTCCGCTTTGTGCGAGCTTTTCAAAAATAGCATCAACGTGGTTTCTATTACTCCAATATTTGCTGGTGGTGTCGAAGTGACCATCATCAAAGTGGACAAAATGATCTTGAATACTGACCCTTGGCGTCGAGCGCGAAAAAAGCCCTTGCGCTAGCGAGTGTCTTGCTTGATGGTAAGCGCCAGTACCGCTTATGGGCAAAGCAAGCTGCACCACCCAAGCATCCATAATATTTAGCGCCCAATCATCGTAGCGCCAGAGGGCGAGCCCTGACTTTTTCCAGTCACTGCCCCACGAATTTTGGATCCAAAAGCCCTCATCGTTGTACCCAACAATTGCAAAGGCATGGCCGCCGATCGCATCGTGGCTAAGCGTTATCTCATGACCTTGTTTATCATTCCAGCCCTCATGAATTTGGGCAGAAACAAAAACCACACCGACTTCATTTAGAGCGGCGTGAAAGTCGCTAATTTCACGTTCAAGTCGATAGTATGCCCCTAAGCGGTGGCTACTGGCATCATTGGCTATGTCCAGCGTCATTTCGAATTGGTTGCTGTGGCTGATATCGTCGGTTAACTCATCGCTGCATACACCGCTGTTATACCACCCTTTTATAGCACCTCGGCAGCTCGAACCATCATAATCTTCGCCTAGCCATTCGTCATGACGCTTGGCCATGGCGTATAGCATCCATGGGCTGACGTTGTGCTTACTGCTTTGTTGGCGATAGATAAAGTTGATGGTGGCGGCGAGTGCAAAGCCAGTACATGCCCCGTCTCTACCCTGATCTAAGATCACAAGGTTGCCGGGCGGGTCAATAAATGGCTTTAGTGGTGACAGATGGGGCTGATAGATTCTGTCTCTAAGGTCGGGGTAATCGGCACTAACATTAAGGGTTTTTGATGTCACCTTTGTACTCATGAGATCGTCCTTTGATGTGGTTTTGTTGAAGTATTTTTACTACTACCAGTACAAGGCATTGGCCCCTTGGCTAGGTTACACCCTAGTAAACATCTACAACTCTCTACTTAACCACAACAGTCAGGCCGGTACCTTTTAAGTTAACATAGCAGACATGCACCCTTCTCGTACAGAGAAGAGCGCATGTATCACTTTTATGACTATTTTTTTGCTTTGGCGAAGGCGTCGGCGAAGGCATTACCCATGGCGCTATTTTGCACTTGCCCAGAGCGGCTCTGCCCACCTTTATGCTGATTAGGGCGTTTGCCCTGTCCTTTACCAGCCCCTTTAGCAGGATGAGAGCGCCCGCCTTTATCGGCATTATTTCTTGGGGCGCCGCTTGATTGATTTGGCGTATCCTCTAAACGCATAGTAAATGAGATACGCTTTCGCGCGACATCCACTTCCACCACTTTTACTTTTACGATATCGCCCGCTTTTACTACTTCACGAGGGTCAGAGATAAACTTATTGGTCAGTGCTGAAATGTGTACTAGGCCGTCTTGATGAACGCCAACATCAACAAACGCACCAAAGTTAGCCACATTACTTACCACACCTTCTAATACCATGCCTGGTTTTAGGTCATTGATGGTTTCAACACCCTCTTTAAACACTGCGGTTTTAAACTCTGGACGAGGGTCGCGTCCTGGCTTGTCTAATTCTTTAAGAATGTCTTTTACTGTAGGTAAACCAAAGGCATCGCTGATGAAGGTATCGGGTGACAGGCTTTTCAACAGCGTGGTATTGCCAATAATATCGTTTACCGCCACCGCAGTGGTATCAACAATTTTGTCGACAACAGGGTAGGCTTCTGGGTGCACTGCTGAGGCATCAAGTGGGTTTGTGCCGTTTACAATGCGCAAGAAACCTGCTGCCTGTTCAAACGCTTTAGGGCCGAGGCGCTCTACTTTTAACAGCGACTTTCTGTCAGAAAACGCACCGTTACTGTCTCTAAAGTTAACAATATTGTGAGCAAGGGTTTTGTTCAGTCCAGATACATAGCTAAGGAGCGCTGGTGACGCTGTGTTTAAGTCTACGCCTACTGCATTTACACAGTCTTCGATAACGCGGTCTAGCGACTTACCTAACTGGCTTTGACTTACATCGTGCTGATATTGGCCTACTCCAATGGCTTTTGGCTCTATTTTTACCAATTCAGCAAGCGGGTCTTGAAGACGTCGGGCAATAGACACTGCACCACGCAGCGAAACGTCGAGCTCTGGTAATTCTTTTGAAGCAAGTTCAGAAGCCGAATAGACCGAAGCACCTGCTTCACTGACCATGATTTTTTGTGCGCCAAGCTCGCTGTTGTTCTTTAACATCTCAGCGACCAGTTTGTCGGTCTCGCGAGAGCCGGTGCCGTTACCGATACTGATAAGATCGACTTTGTACTGCTTACACAAGGTATTAAGCGTACGCATCGATTTTTCCCACTGATTTTGTGGTGCATGCGGGAATATTGTATTCGTAGCTACCACTTTACCGGTTTGATCAACAACCGCCACCTTCACACCAGTACGTAAGCCTGGATCAAGACCCATAGTGGTCTTAGCACCTGCTGGTGCAGCCATGAGTAAATCATTTAAGTTCTTTGCAAAAACTTCAATGGCCTCTTCTTCGGCACGTTCGCGAAGCGTACTGAAAAGTTCGGTTTCCATGTGTAAACCAATTTTGATCTTCCATGTCCACTGCACAACCTGTGCAAGAAAGTCATCGGCGTTGCGCCCGCGATGCATAATGTCGTAATGGCTGGCAATGATATGTTCGCAATGCGAAGGGCCGCTATCTTCGCTCTGAGGATCAGCATCTAGCTGAATGTGCAGCATGCCTTCGTTACGTCCTCTGAACATAGCAAGCGCACGGTGTGATGGCACTGCGTGATACTTTTCGCTGTGCTCAAAGTAGTCTTTGTACTTAACCGCTTCTTTTTCTTTTCCTGGCGCTACAGTACTCTTTATATGCGCATTATCCACAAGGTATTGGCGAATTTTTCCAAGCAAAGCCGCGTCTTCTGCAAAGCGTTCCATCAAGATATAACGCGCACCTTCCAGTGCCGCTTTGATATCGGCGACGCCTTTCTCTGCATCAAGGTATGATGTTGCGGTGCTATCTACGTCTGTATTAGGGTCGTTAAAGAGCGCATTCGCTAGGCCTTCAAGCCCCGCTTCAATGGCAATTTGTCCTTTTGTGCGTCGGCGCGGTTTATAGGGTAAATACAAATCTTCCAACGTTGTTTTGCTGTCTGCACCCACAATGCTGGCTTTCAATTCGTCCGACAGTTTGCCTTGCTCGTCAATTGACTTGAGGATAACGTCTCGGCGTTCTTCGAGTTCACGCAAGTAGGTAAGGCGTTGTTCAAGATTACGTAATTGGGTGTCATCTAAGCCTTGAGTCACCTCTTTACGATAGCGGGCGATAAATGGAACGGTTGCTCCCTCATCTAAAAGCTTCACTGCTGCGGTAACTTGCGAGGGCTGTACGGCAAGTTCATCGGCAATTTTATTGATAATCATAAGTCGCTCTAAAGTGCTAAAAATTTGCGCTAGGCAAATGCGAATAAACGGTGTGTTGCATGCTCGTGGTACACAGCGTTACAAGTGAAAAATTCAGCGGTAATTATATCACCGCAGTGTTCGGTTAGTCGTCTGATCATAGTAAGGGAAATGGCGCTAGATATTGTCTCATTTGCGTTACAGGAAAGTTATAGCCGGTCGGTATTGTCATACCAAATACGGTTAATCCACCATTCTTTAGTATCGGTCTCAGTTTTGACCACGAACTCATCGTCTTCTTCTTTACCTACTAGCGCGCGTGCCATGGGAGAATCTATGGAGATATAGTCTCTGCGTCCGAATATCTCATCATAGCCTACAAGGCGTAATTCCATAACCGTGCCGCTTTCATTTTCTATTTCTACCCACGCGCCAAAAAAGACTTTACCTTCCTGCTGGGGGTCATAGTCCACCACTTTTAGATTTTCCAAGCATTTGCGCAAATATCTGACACGGCGGTCTATTTCACGCAGTTTCTTCTTGTTGTATTGATAATCGGCATTTTCGCTTCGGTCACCTAGGCTTGCTGCCCACGTTACTTTACGCGTAATTTCAGGCCTTTCTTCTCGCCACAAAAAGTCGAGTTCTTGCTTTAACTTTATGTACCCTTTGCGGGTGATAAGCGGTGTCTTCACGGTATCTTAATAGTATCCCTTAACCATACCCCTTACTTTATGTGGGTATCACACAAAAATATAGCGAAAAGGTATTAAAACAGGCGCAGTTGAATAATTATTGAACATAAACTATTTGTGTAGTGTCATAGTATAAATAACGTACACCTTACTAGGGGAATTAAATGCGCAACAACTTACCTTTGATAAACCGAAGGCGATCGGAGCAAGATCCATTACATACTAGCGGTACTATCATTGGTTTCATGCTTTTTTTAAGCGGTGCGTTGTTCTTGTTGTACGCTTTACTAGATATTGTTATTCGACTAAAAAGTATAGAAACCGTGTTGTACCTTATCGCCGGTTGCACGATGTATAAAATAGGTCACTCGTTACTTAATCACTTTGCGACCTTGAAGGTTCACACCGAGAGGCGGCGTGCACCGCAACGATAATCAACCTTAAAACTTAAGGTTCTAAGCGCAGTAGTTTAAGGTCAAATTGTTACAAGAAAATGGCTGTTTTGACGTGAAAATATAGACTTTTGAACTATAGTTAAAGAGTGATTCGAGGCACCAAGCATATTGAATAACCCACTTTATTATTTGGGTACGCGCGTGGTTAAGTACCACTGGCTCGTAGGGAAAAGGTAGGCAAGGATTATGCTGACTCACTAAACAAAAAGCCGACGCATTGATCGTCGGCTTTCTCTTTTAATCACCCTATATTACTGGCTGATTAGCAGTCTAATTTAGCATGCTACTCTGTAGCGCCTTCAGACTCTGGCTTCACAACTTCAAGCAACTCAACGTCAAAAACAAGCGTTGAATTTGGTGTGATTGCGCCAGTAGAACGTTGACCATAGGCAAGCTCTGAAGGAATGTGGAAACGGTATTTCGCACCTTCTTTCATTAACTGAACGCCTTCAGTCCAACCGGCGATCACACGATTAAGTGGGAATTCCGCTGGCTCACCACGTTTGTAGGACGAGTCAAACTCAGTGCCATCAAGCAATGTTCCACGATAGTGTACTTTTACTGTATCAGTAGCGACTGGGCTTGCGCCTTCACCTTCAGTCAGTACTTCGTACTGAAGACCTGATTCTGTGGTTACTACGCCTTCACGTTGACCATTTTCTTCCAAGTACGCTACACCAGCTTCAATGTTTTTCTCTGCGGCTTGTGCCGCCATTTCTTGCTGCTTGGTACGTAGCACTTCTTCACCTTGCTGAGCAATTTGTTGAATTTGCTCTGGGGTAAACTTAAGTGTATCAGCCAGACCGTCGTTAAAACCTTGCTTTAAAGCTTCTTGGTCTAGTGTTAGGCCAAGTTGAGCTTGTTGCTCAGCGCGGTTGCTAACAAATAGTCCCATGCTTGCGCCCATGGCATAAGCTTGTTTTTGAGAATCTGTCATTTCTTCTGCAGAAACAGAAGTGGTTTTTGCACTATCAGCGTTAGCAGCGGCCTCATCAGTAGTGTTTGGCTGGCAAGCGAAAAGGCCTAGCGCAGCGATAGTTGATAAGGCAACGAGCGACTTCTGCATAAAAACGTCTCCATTAATTATTATCATCATGCGTCTATGTCTATACTGCTGCATCCAAAGCAGTGTGCACGATAGTTTAAAGATGCGTGATCCGTGCTATGTTAAACCTAGCGTTTACAAAGCGAAACCCATTTGATTATGTTTAAGGCCCAAATGTTCCTCAGAATAGTGTTACTCATCGTACTTATTGGCGGATCCATAGGATGTTCTGTTCCCGATACTACGCCAATACAGCAGTGGCGTCATGTGGAAGAAGGAGCATATGCTGCAGATATATCCACCGACGGTACGCTTTCTGTGGTTTCAGGTGTTGATAATGGCATTAACGTATGGCGAGTGGGTGAAGACGAGCCACTTTATCACTGGGGGCATCAAGGCGAGGGCAATAACCTGGTGATGTCGGTGCATATCAGTGCAGATAAGCGTTATGTGGTGACAGCAGACAGAGAAGCGTTTGCGTTATGGAGTCTTGAAAGCGGAGAGCCTGAAGGCTTCTGGCGTATTGATGAGTCTTCCATTCGTGATGTGGCGGTAACGAATAACGGCAAAGGGATATTGGTGGCGCGCTCTAATGGCAAAGTTATGTATTTCGAGCCAAGCACGTCTCGGCGCCTTGAGTTTCTTGGTCACCAGGAAAAAGTGAATTCTATTGATATCTCCCCCAACGGTAAATATGCGCTTACCGGCGGCAACGATTACATTGCCTATTTGTGGAGTACTGAGACCGGCCAGATTATACATACGTTTACCCACCCTACACGCGTTACCAAAGTTGCGCTTGATGATGAAGGACGCTATGCATTTACGGCAGATAGTAAGAGCAAATCACAAATATGGGATGTGCAAACGGGGCAAGCGGTAAGTGCACTTAATTTTGCATCACGCCAAAAAATATTCACAGATGTAGAGTTTTCAAAGGATGGGGAATACCTGCTTACAGGCTCCCCTTCTCGTAAAGTTTATTTGTGGGACATTAAGACAGGTAATGAATTACAAGCTATCCAAGTTGCATCCCGTGAAAGTATCTCCCCGCCAACAGCGGTTGTGTATGGCGTTGCCTTCATGCCAGATGGTAATATAGTGTCTACCAGCAGCAGTGGCCTTGCTGAAGTTTGGCAACGAGAGAAATAGAGACGACAATGACAAATAACCGCGTTGACGCGCAGGATAGTATAAAAAACCTTCAAGCAGAGCTTGATAGTGCACATAGCTTTATAGAAGAGCTGCAGACTAAAGTCGCGTTTCAAGAACACACAATAGATGCACTCAATGACGCACTATCCTCGCAACAGCAACAGCTGGATGATTTAGCGTTCAAAGTTCGGCATGTGATAGACCGAGTGAAGTCAATCGAGCCGTCGAATATTGCAAAGCAGTCAGAAGAGACGCCCCCACCACACTACTAAATGCGCTATTTTGCGTGAAGTGGCATATTGCTTCACGCTATTGCAAGCGTCAATTCACCCTTGTTATGTCTTATCGCGCATAGCACTAAAATTCTAGTTCACTAAAAGTGACTACCTCAATATACTTGCCGCCATGCAGGTAACAGCCTGATATTATTTTGCTGAAATGAGAGAGGAGCAACTGACATGAGTGATTTTGATATGGACGCATTTGATAACCTTGACTTTGATGCTATTGAGGCGACGGTCGAGAAAAATCAAGCTGAAAAAGACAAACAAGCGACCCAAGAAATTGAAGGCATGCGCGAAGGGGCAAATGATTGTGGCGACAGCTGTACCATCTAATAGCTGATTTCTAGCCGAGAGATCAGGTTCTTTTATTCATAACCTATGCGACGCTTAATGGGTAGCAATAAGGCTACCTACGATTCTAAGGAAAGAACAATGCAACAATTGCAAATGAATGAAGTTAGCATGGTCAGCGGTGGGTGCGAGGAGTACTGCTGGGGGGACTTTGAGCTGGGTGCACTAATGGCAAATACCATTGGTGGCGCGGTAGCAGGCTCGGTTTCCGGCCCGTTAGGCGCTGCTGGTGGCGGAGCTGGCGCAGCTATAGCTTATATGTTTGACGTAATGTGGACTGACTAGCATGGCTAACGTTTTTTGGGCATTTATTACCTGCGTTGCCGTGGGCGTTTTTCAGCTTTTTGTTTTAGACAAGGTTGTTAATGATATGACGTACACGGTAAAGATGACTGTCTATGCCATTAATGGTGGTATAACTGGGCTGGTGTTTGTTATTACGAGATGGTTTTTGTGTAAGCGCTCAAAAGACGCAGAGTAGTTCTTGTTAAGTGTGAACAGGTTGCTGTTCACACTTTTTTGTATCGCATAAAAACTAGGCTTGAAAAGCTTCTAGTGTTCACAGGCTACGCTTAGTGAGGTTTAAAAATCCCAATAACATCTTCATTAGCCCGCGTAGCTGCGCTTACCTTCTCATCAGTTTGTGCTTCGTGATAGCCGCATGCCACGCACTCTAGCTTTTCAACGTTATTTTCATAATATAACGATATGGTATCTTGCTCTTGGCACTTTGGGCAGGTTGCCCCAGCCACGAAGCGGCGTCTAACGCGTTTTGACATACTTACACCTTTGTAAAAACTGACCTTAGCATTATACCGCCAAATCACCGCAGGTGATCAGCTTTTACCTTAAGTTTTTGCTATCATGCCACTGAATTTACGCCATTAGACGAAAGCTGTGTAATGCTTGAACTAACTGGTATTATACGCGCCCTCAGTTGTTCATCGCAGGTATTTCATGATCAAGCTTTCTAACGTTTCATTGCTTCGTGGCCGCAAAATGCTGCTGGAAGATGCGTCAATGCAAGTTTTCCCAGGTCACAAAGTGGCCCTTATTGGGAGCAATGGGTGTGGAAAATCGACCCTTTTTGCACTATTGCGCAATGAGCTAAGTGTCGATGCAGGTGACTGTAGTGTACCGAGTGATTGGCGAATTGTTAGCGTTGCGCAAGAGACGCCTGCGTCTGATAGAACTGCCATTGATTATGTTATTGATGGGGATAAACACCTTCGTCATCTCCAAGCGCAATTGGGCAATGCCGAAGAACGTGAAGACGGCGTGCAAATTGGTCAGCTTCACGGTTTGCTAGAGCAAGCCGGGGCCTATGATGTGGAGTCTAGGGCTGCCACTATATTGGCAGGTTTGGGCTTTACCAATCAGCAATTAACTGCCCCCGTGACCGATTTTTCAGGTGGGTGGCGGATGCGCTTAAACTTAGCGCAAGCACTGCTTTGTCCATCGGATTTATTACTGCTTGATGAGCCAACAAACCACTTAGACTTAGATGCAGTTATTTGGTTAGAAAAGTGGCTCCAGCGTTATGCGGGTACCTTGTTACTGATCTCCCATGACAAAGCCTTTATTGATAATACGGTGGCACAAATTGTCAGCGTTGAGCAGCAAAAACTCATTACTTACACAGGTAACTATTCAGCATATGAAACACAGCGAGCTGAACGTATTCGATTGCAGAATTTAGAATACGAGAAACAGCAAGCAAAAGTGGCTCATCTTAACTCGTTTATTACTCGCTTTAAGGCAAAAGCCAGTAAGGCAAAGCAAGCACAAAGCCGTATTAAGCAACTCGAAAAAATGGAAACGCTCTTGCCTGCGCACATGGCTAGCCCGTTCAGTTTCGCATTTGCCGAGCCCACATCGCTTCCAAACCCATTGGTTCAAATGGAGAATATTCAGCTGGGCTATGACAACCATATTGTATTGCAACAAGTAAAACTAAACTTAGTGCCCGGAAGCCGCATTGGTTTGCTAGGTCGTAACGGGCAAGGAAAATCGACACTCATTAAACTGCTCGCGGGCGTTCATGCACCTAAAATGGGTGTGTTTAATGCTGCGAAGGGCTTGAAAATTGGTTATTTTGCTCAGCACCAACTTGAAACATTGGATGCAGGCGCCACGCCATTGCTGCACCTGCAACGTATTGATGAGAAAGCCACTGAGCAACAGTTGCGCGATTACCTTGGTGGCTTTGGTTTTAATGGCGATGAAGCATTAGCCCCTGTAGCGCCGATGTCGGGTGGAGAGAAAGCGCGTCTGGTGCTCGCACTCATTGTGTATCAGAAGCCTAATTTATTACTTCTGGATGAGCCAACGAACCACCTTGATTTAGAAATGCGTCATGCGCTTAATATCGCGTTACAAGGGTTCGAGGGGGCGATGGTACTGGTCTCACACGATCGATTCCTATTGTCCTCAGTATGTGAAGACTTCTATTTGGTAGACAGTGGTGCGGTGGAACCGTTTAGCGGGGACTTGGATGATTATCGCGATTGGATCTTAAAACAACAAGCCGCAGAAAAAGCGAAAGCGAATAGTGATGCTAAAGTCGATGCACAACAATTATCTGGTGTTCAAAGTAAGCCAGAGCGAAAAATAGATCGTAAAGAAGAAAAGCGCCGCGAGGCCGAATTCAGACAAAAAGTCGCACCGCTCAAAAAAGCAGTTGAGAAACACGAAAAAGCGATGGAAAAACACAGTATTGCTTTGCGCGACGTTGAAGCGTCATTGTCTGATACTGCACTGTATAGTGAGGAAAACAAAGCGTCGCTTATGCAGTTACTCGATACGCAAACCACGCTAAAACAACAGTTAGAAGAAGAAGAAATGGCGTGGTTAGATGCACAAGAAAAGATAGAACTTGAGCGAGAAGCTTATGACAACGCAAACACCTGATCTGGAACAAGATGCATTTTGGCAGTATTCGGTAAGTCGTTACGCTACGGCGGATATTGCGCCATTGGCTCTGCTGTTGCAAGACAATCACGGAATGAATGTAAACGTTCTCTTGCTTGTGTGCTGGTGTTTAGAAAATAATGTCATCATAAATCTGGTCCAGCTTAACGCGGTAATTCAAGCGACTTTAGACAGTGAAGTAAAGCTTGTTGCACACCGTGCAATGCGCAAAGCGGCTCGTCCAGAAAAAGGCACCGATAGTGCCCACTATGAGGGGCTTAAAGCACAGGAACTTGCGCTAGAACAAGAACAGCAGCGAGACCTTGTCACGGCATTTAACGCCCAGGGTGTTGCACGTTTACCGGTTACAGGGCAATCGGGCAACGTATTTAATGCCTCTATTGCTGCGCTAATCAACGCATACTCACTGCGAGAAGATCGGGAAGCGCGTCGTTTGGTGAGTCTCGTGGTCAGTCAGTTACCGTCATAAAAAAGATAAAAAAGAAGTAAAATGAGTAAATCAGCGTTATCGCATGGAAAAATAATAAAGAGCAATTTTAAAGTGCCAGGATGGGCTAAAAATCGTCATGTTCAAACTATATGGCCTAGGTTTATTCAAAAGCGTCTGCCGTTATCGTATGAAATGGAGCGACTGACGCTTCCCGATGACGATTTTGTTGATGTAGCGTGGGGACCAAAGCCGCAAGAAACTTCCGGTATCGTCGTTATGTTTCATGGGCTTGAAGGCAGCATAAAGTCGCATTATGCCAATGACATGATGTCGCAATTATCCGTTAACGGTTGGCAAGTGGTAATGATGCACTATCGCGGATGTAGTGGTGTACCTAACTTAAAAGCTCGCGCCTACCACAGTGGCGAAACACAAGACCCTAGCTTTTTTCTGCAATGGCTACACGACAAATTTCCAAGTGTGCCCAAAGTCGCCATTGGCTTTTCATTGGGTGGCAACATGTTGCTCAAATTATTAGGCGAGAACCCTGCGCAACGCTGGCTAAAGGCCGCCGTTGCTATCTCTTCGCCGCTCAAGTTGTCAGAATGTGCAAAATCAATTAATCAGGGATTTTCGCGGGTCTATCAAAAGTACCTTTTGGGTAGTATGAAAAATACGTTGCGAAAGAAAATGGAGTACATCGACTACCGCAAACTAATCCAGCTTACGAAAAGTGATGTCGATGACATCACAAGCTTTACTCAGTTTGATGAAAAAATTACCGCACCGTTGCATGGTTTTGCCGACGCGCAAGACTATTATGAAAAATGCAGCGCCTATCATTTTCTAAGTGCAATACACTGTCCAACGTTAATACTGCATAGTATCGATGATCCGTTTATGAATCATCTTGTAGTACCAAAAGAAGAAGAGTTAGCGCGCAACGTTACCGTTGAGCTAAGTGAACGAGGCGGACATGTGGGCTTTATGCAGGGCTCAATGCTAAACCCTAAAGTATGGCTGCATGAGCGGGTAAAACGCTTCGTTAGCGATGTGTTACCAGTAAACAGTACCTGCAGCTACCTAAAGTAAATTCTTAACTACGTTTTTTTACAGTCACAATGTGCACCTTCGGGAGAAACCATGATCATTCCAATTGACGCGCTGGAAGCAGATACGCTTTACAGTTTAGCCGAATCGTTTGTGCTTCGGGAAGGCACCGATTACGGCGAAGAAGAAGTGTCATTGGATGTTAAAGTGCAGCAGGTACTTGATAGACTTAAATCTGGTGACGCCGTACTGGTGTACTCTGAGCTTCACGAGAGTGTAGACATAAAGCGTAAAGAAGATATTCAGACTGAAGACGAGTAACACGCAAAAAGCCGGGTTAGCACCGCAAACCATTTGGCACTTTCCTCTCTGGGCCTATCAAAAGAAGTGTTTCTTTTTAACTTATTGAAAAGTAATAATAAATAACAAGTTTGTCGCATCTTTAGAAAATGGTTAAGCGCAATAAATAGCCGCTTAGGCAGCAAAAAGATAAAAAGTGTCTCTAAAAAACAACATTGACGTGAATTGTCGCGATATCAACACGCCGTGTTAGAAAACGATATACGGCCTTATGCCATTTTCTTTATTTGCAACCACATGTAATTAATAGCATTTCCCAATTTAACATGGGTTAATTCTCTTAATGGAACGCCTTTTGCTCAACCACTGTGCGCGTTATCGAATACGTGATGCTTCGTGTTGAAGTCGATGCCCGCAGTTTTCATAAGGAGAGGACAAATGGCCAAGCCCAGTTTACTTTTTTCAACCTGTTTTCGTTTTCAAGCGCTATCCCACGCGCTTATGACCGTGGCAAGTGTACTGTCTTTAGCTCTCATGAACGCGACGTTTCAATATGCTTGGGCTGTTGAAGTGAATGATGCTAATCAGCCCCTAAAGGCGTCGCCAGTGCTGCAATCGATAATCGAGGCGGCAAAAGCTTCAGCTGAAGAACGTTACGAGCTCGATGATCATGGCCTTGACAGCCAGTTAAAAGACATTGATTACGCTACTTATCGAGACATTCGGTTTAACAGTGATACAAGCCTTTGGCGTGGTCAAAATGACTACGAGCTACAGTTTTTTCACCCGGGATTTTTATACGAATTCCCTGTCACTATTCACACCATTGACGCAAGCAACACACCATCGCGCCTACCCTTTAATAGCAATATGTTTAGCTATGATGGCAGCGCACAAAGCCTGGCGGGTTTAACTGACGAACAATCAGGGTTTGCGGGTTTTCGCGTGCATTACCCTATCAAAAATAAAGACTATAAAGATGAGTTTGCGGTTTTTTTGGGCGCATCGTATTTTCGTTTAGTAGGCAAGAATCAAGTTTATGGTATTTCCGCTAGAGGGCTAGCCATAGACACCGCACTCGCAAAAGGTGAAGAGTTTCCTCATTTTACCGAATTTTGGATTATCGAACCGAAAGAAGGTCAACCTATTACTATTTATGCGCGGCTAGAAAGCCCTTCTGTTGCAGGAGCCTACAAGTTTGTCGTAGAACCTGGTATCGATACACAAGTAAAAGTAGAGAGCTGGTTGTTCGCGCGTGAAGATGTATCAAAGCTAGGCATTGCGCCATTTACCAGCATGTTTCTCTACGGAGAGAATACTGAAACGCGTTTTGATGACTATCGCCCTGAAGTACACGACAGTGATGGTGTGCTTATGGTGACGCATGCAGGTGAAGAGATCTGGCGCCCACTGACCAATCCAGCGCGACTTCAAGTGACATCACTTAGCGATACCGCTGTGCAAGGTTTTGGTATGTTGCAGCGCGATGGTGAGTGGGGAAACTATCTTGATGCCGAAGCAAATTATCACCTGCGTCCAGGGCTTTGGGTAACGCCAAAGGTTGGGTTTGATAAAGGTAGGCTTGAAGTTGTTGAAATACCAACGAAGTCCGAAGTTCACGATAATGTTGTTGCATTCTGGACGCCTGAAAAGCCATTTAAAGCGGGCGAATCACTGTATTTTTCCTACCTATTAAGTACCGTAGAGCAGTATCCATTTGTAAGTGAACTGGCAACTGTTGTTCGAACTCGTCAGGGTAAGGCTGTGCTTCCCGGTGATGAGTTTAGCGACGACAGCCTGTCGTCTACGCGTCAATTTAGTGTGGATTTCACCTCACCAGCGAACATGGTCTTTGACAACGAAAACACGAAGCTGATTGTGCAAGGTATAAACGGCACGATTACGCAGCAACGCCTTTATCCCGTGGCGGATGGACAAGAATGGCGCGCCACCTTCTTGGTAAAACCACAAGAAAAGCAAACAGTAGATATGCGTGTTTACATCGAGCAAAACGGCGCTCGCATAAGTGAGGTCTGGAATTATGTCTATCAACCAAAATAAAGTCTCGACGCCACAAATACCCCAGGTCATTAAAGGAGATGCTATGCGTTTAATATTGATGGCAATGCTTGTGATTCCAAGCACGGCGTTGGCCGGTTGGAGTCTATACGAAATATTTCTTCCCAACGGATTAACGAATTTAGAAATTGCGCAGCTCTGTTTGGGCCTAACTCTATTCGCATGGCTGTGCATGGCTTTTTGGACTGGGGTAATTGGGTTTGTGCTTCAGCTTCTCGATATTGACCCGCTTAGCTTACGCCGCACGCAGTGTGCGCCCGATAGTCATGTATCACTTAAAAAGCGCCATGCTATCGTAATGCCAGTTTACAACGAAGATACCCGTCGAATTATGGTGGGGTTTGAAGCCTGTATCCGCGAGATAATGGATGGAGACAGTGCCTGCCACTTTGACTTTTTTATGCTTAGTGACACAAGAGATAATGAAAAAGCCGACGCGGAACTACGCGCGTTTACGCGGCTTCAGAAACGACTAGGGCATTACTCGAAGCATGTATTCTATCGTCGTCGTGAGCAAAATTTGCATAGAAAAGTGGGTAATTTGAAGGAGTTCTGTGAACGTTGGGGCGGCCACTATGAAGCGATGATTGTTCTGGATGCAGATAGTGTGATGAGCGGCGAGCGCATGCAAGATCTTGCGCGTCGTATAGAGCAAAACCCTGATACCGCATTGATACAGACTATTCCAATGCCGGTTCGTCAGCACACCTTCTTTGGCCGTTTTGTTCAGTTTGCTGCTCACCTTTACAGCCCTATGCTTGCGACAGGATTATCGTTTTGGCAAACCGACAGTGCAAACTACTGGGGGCATAACGCCATTATTCGTATAGCGCCTTTCATGCAGCACTGTGGCCTACCGACATTAGACGGGCGAGCGCCCTTTGGTGGCGAAATTTTAAGTCATGACTTTGTCGAGGCTGCACTGCTTCGTCGTGCAGGGTGGCAAGCCTATTTGCTTACCGATACCACCGGAAGTTATGAAGAAGTGCCAAGCAATATCGTAGACTATGCCATACGCGACCGTCGTTGGGTTCAAGGCAACATTCAGCATTTAGGCTTACTAAAAGTCAAAGGCCTAAAAATGACGAATCGTCTTCATTTTGTTTTTGGCGCGTTTGCTTACATTTCATCGTTAATCTTATTTTGTATGCTGGCACTTGGCACCGCCGATGCACTACTACGCGCTATATCGGTCCCCGAGTTTTTTGTGTCTGAGTACCAACTGTTTCCCAGTTGGCAGGTGGCGCGTCAGGATATGATGATGGTAACAATGTGGGGGACCGCAGCGCTCTTGTTTTTACCTAAATTGTTGGGTATTGCACTTGCTCTTGTTAAACGTCGTGACGAGTTTGGAGGTGCGCTTTCTCTATTGAAGGGCGCTGTCGCAGAGCTTGCTATGGCAATACTTATCGCACCACTGATGATGTTTTACCATAGCTATTTTGTCATTAGTGTGTTTGTTGGGCACTCGGTTAAGTGGGAGACCCAAGACCGTGAAGGACGCAAAGTGCCGTGGAAGGTCGCGATAACACATACGCAAATCATGAGTTGTTTGGCGGTTGCCTGGGGGGTTACTACGTTTTACTTCACGCCGTCACTGTTCATGTGGCTACTACCTGTGCTTGTTGGTATGGTGTTAGCGGCCCCAATCATTCGCTTAACTAGTAGTACTAAGTTAGGGCTTACTATGCGTAAGTGGGGCGTATTTTTAATAGACCAAGAGTTGAACGAGTGTAAAGCTCTAAAGCGTTTACGGGTGGCGATGTCGTATTTTGCGATTAGCCAGTATTCACCTAAGACTCTACACTTACCTGAAAGTCTGTGGCTTGTTATGCCAGAGCAGATCTTAAACGAAAAGCCTTTACCTATGCGCTACGCATTGCTCAGCAACAGTTAGCGTTAACAAAAAAACGCACCTAGTTAGGTGCGGTTTTTTATATTAATCGCTTTTCAAGTTAAGAATACTATTGCTTAAATACAACAGAGAATGTCACGGGGACAGTCGTTGTGATGCTGTTCAACCCCGCAATTTTCTGCAGTGCTGCCACACCGTCAGCCAAGCCGAATGCATCGGCTTTAACGAGCGTAGGTGACGTTGTAGATACTGCCAGTGTATCGTCACTCACCTTGCTCGCAGTAATCGTAAAGCTGGTAGGCACCGCCATTCCGTGTAGGGTTAATGTACCTTCAACTTTTCCCGATACTACCTCACCACTGGCTAAGTTCACCATTGCTTCAGGTAAGTCAGCTTCAAATGAAGCTTCAGCAAAGTTGGCAACATCAAACAGCATTTCCTGCATGCGCTTATTGCGGATATCAATGGCCGTATTTACTGAAGCTAAGTCAACAATAACCATTAGCTTTCCGTCTTCAGACAAACGTCCTTTGAAGTTATCAAATGTATGCACTTCCGTAATTTGAGCATTCTTGGTGGACATAAAGTGAAGCGCACTAGCGTCGCTATCCATTGTCCAATCCGCCGCCGCAGGTAATGCGAACCCACAAGCTAGCAGAGCTGTCGATAACGTACGAATACGTGTCGCCATTATTGGTGTACTCCTTTTAATAGGTTAATCCCTCACGGGTGATAAGGCTTATATACGGGTTAACGTTGATGGGGGTTTACAAAGTCATCATATTGCACCACATCCTGCCAAGATACGCGTTGATCACCCATTACAACAAAATCTGGATTTTCCAAAGAATGACGCTGGTTGTAGGAAAGTGGCTCAAAGTTAGCGGCAAAAATGCGCCCGCCTGCTTCAGAAACGATGCATTGAGAAGCCCCAGTATCCCATTCTCCGGTTACGCCAATACGCATAAATACATCGGCTTTCCCTTCTGCGATAAAACACGCTTTAAGTGAGCAGCTTCCTAACGGAAGTGTTTGGTAAACCCGCTTAGCGCACATGCGGCTCAGTACTTTCTCTCGCGATTGGCGACGACTGATTGCTATCATAACCACACTGCTGTCCGGGTCGTCTAGTTTGCGTACTTTTATTTGATGGTCGCCATCAGGAGAAGACTTAAAGGCGCCTTTCCCCTTTTGTGCATAGTAAAGCGATTGACCTGGAGGCCAAAAAATAACGCCAATCGTCGGTTCGTTATTTTCAATAAGTGCGATGTTTACAGCAAAATCGCCGCTTCTTGCGATGAATTCTTGGGTACCGTCAATAGGGTCAATAAGCCAATATCGAGACCAATGCTTTCGCTCTTCTAAACTTGCGTGCTTATTTTCTTCAGACAGAATAGGAATGTCGGGTGTTGCCGCTTGTAGCCGTTTGTTAATGATGTCGTTAGCTAAATAATCTGCGCTGGTGACGGGTGACTCGTCGTCTTTTTCATAGGCTTCAAATTCACCTTTATCGTACACCTCTAGCACCGCTTCACCAGCTTCTACGGCTATTTTTTTGGCAAGTTCTAATAGGTCGGCATGGGCGTCATCGGGCATTGTTTATTGTTCCTTAAACCACTTTTGAGCTAAAAACAGTGCAGCAATACAGCGTGCTTCAACAAAGTCTTCTCGTTCAAGTAAAGCATCTGCCTGCGCTAAAGGCCAGTGAATGACCTCAAGTGGCTCGGGTTCATCACCTTCTAACTGCTTTGGATATAAGTCTTGAGCTAAGACAATGGTCATACTGGCGTTAAAAAAAGTGGGAGCCATACTTACTTTATGCAGCTCAACTAAATTATTGGCCGCAAAGCCTGCTTCTTCTTGTAGTTCACGGTTAGCGGCTTCTATCGCCGTTTCGCCCGGATCGATCAAACCTTTTGGAAAACCGAGTTGATAGGAGTGCGTGCCTGCCGCATATTCTCGAATAAGCACCATGGTATCTTTGTCCAGCATCGGCACAATCATTACGGCCCCGCGGTTGCCGCCAGCCATGCGCTCGAATTCTCGGGTTGCGCCATTTGAAAACTCAAGGTCTAGGCGTTCTACTCTAAAGAGTTTGCTTTGCGCAACAATCTCACGAGAATGGATTTGAGGTAACGGTTTATTTGGATCAATTTTAGGCATGTCTCTCGCTACAACTTTGTTATCATACTTTCATACAATCTGTATCTAGGGCCTGTTGTTCTTTACTGTTCCCTTAGCTATCAAGAAACAAGTGTGAAGAACCATAGTCTTTAGCTTACTTCATTATGAGGAAAATCGCTTGCCCTTTCTGCCCTGGAATGAAATTGATACTGTGCTGCTCGATATGGACGGTACACTGCTAGATTTACATTATGACAATCAGTTTTGGTTGCATCATTTGCCTAAACGGTTAGCTGAACTTCGCGGTGTTTCAGAACAAGAGAGTCGCGCTGAGATGACAGCCCGTTACGATGCAGTATTTGGCCAAATTCAGTGGTATTGCCTGGACTATTGGGCTGAAGCTTTACAAATGGATTTGGATGACGAATTCATGCCCTTGAAGCGTGAATTGGCCCACCTACTTATGCTGCGCGATGACACCATTCCTTTTTTGAAAGCGCTTCATGAGTCGGGGCGAGAGGTGATTTTGGTCACCAATGCGCATCCTCATAGCTTGGCGTTAAAACTTGAACATACCCAGTTAGATGACCACATTGATACACTTATATCAACCCATGAATTTGGCGTAACCAAAGAGTCTCAACTGCTGTGGGAGCGACTGCAAGCACGCGTAAAGTTTGACAATGCTCATACGCTATTTGTCGATGATTCATTACCTATTCTTAATGCAGCAAAAACGTTTGGTATAAAACACCTGCTCGCGGTAGATAACCCTGATAGCCAGCTACCCAACCGTGACATAACCGAATTTCCTGCCGTACGTGATTATCGGCTTATGCTAGACGATATCAACACGCACCCTGTAACAAAGAATCGCGATTAATAAGGACGTTTTATGCTCAGTGATACCATTTTTGTAGGTTCTAAAAACCCGGTAAAAATTAATGCAGCGCTAAACACATTATCAGACACGCTAGAGCATGATTTTGATGCACAGGGTATTTCTGTGCCCAGCGGTGTTGCCGACCAGCCAATGACGGAAGACGAGACACGCCTTGGTGCCATCAATCGCGTTAAAGCCATGTTAGACCATCATCAAGGTGGTTTGGCTGATGCCTGGTATGTGGCTATTGAAGGCGGTGTCGATGTGTTTGAAGATGGTCCTGCAACATTCGCATATGTTGCCATCTATCATGAAGAGCATTGGTCGATTAGCCGAAGCGCAAGCCTGCCGTTACCCGTGAGCGTTTATCAGGCCTTGCAGCGTGGAGAAGAGCTAGGGCCGGTGATGGACAAGTTGTTTGATACGGTTAATGTGAAGCAAAAGGGAGGCGCGATCGGCTTACTGACGCTAAATCATGCCACCCGTCAAAGCGTTTATGAAGTCGCACTCACGCTTGCGATGGCAAAGTTTCATTTTCCAGATTTGTATACCGACTAGCGCGTTGACGTTTGTCTACGTCATCGTGTTTGTAACTATTATTGAAAACAAAAAACGCTAAAAGCGGTCTTTTGAGTACGACCTTGTTTGGGCTGCCTATGTGCAATCAAACAACATTGAAAAGCGACACATATGAAGGCATCAGCTATGCAAACACACAGTACCGATTCGACAAATTTTGTACGCCGTTTTTTCAAACGTAGTACGGCCCATGTGCTCGCTTTTACGTTATCGGCTTCAGTTTGCGCAACTGAAACAAGCAACAAATCTATTGAAAGTGCGCCGGCATGCCGTGGAGTGTCTGTACAAGTACTAGGATCAGGTGGCCCTGAATTAGATGACGGACGCACATCTAGCTCTTATGTTATATGGGTAGATGGCAAGGCGCGTGTGCTTGTAGATGCCGGCAGTGGCAGTAGCGTTCAATTTGGTGCCTCTGGTGCACAGTTCGCAGATTTACGCGCAATTCTGTTAACCCATCTCCATACGGATCACGCTGCAGACATCCCTAGCTTTATTAAAGGTAGTTTTTTCACCGCACGTGGTACTGACTTGGCACTATTGGGGCCCGACGGTAATCACTTCATGCCGTCTACGTCTGATTATGTGGCGCTGTTATTGGGGCAGCAGGGTGCTTACCCCTATTTATCTTCGTATACACAGGAAGGGCAAGACGACTACACTGTGGTGCCTACATCGGTGTCACTTTCTTCCTCGTTATCATCCCCTTATTCTACAACGCTGGGCAATGGCATAACACTTGAAGCGATGTCGGTACATCATGGCCCTATTCCAGCGGTAGCGTGGAAAGTGACGGTTAACCAATGTACTGTAGCTTTTTCTGGTGATACCAATGACAAAGGCGGCACGTTGAGCGCATTTGCCCAAGATGTCGACCTGTTGGTATTACACAATGCCATTGACGACAATGCAGGGTCCGTCGCCCGAAACTTACATATGACACCAAAACAGATTGTTGCCATTGCCAAAGCATCAGGTGCGAAACAGGTGTTGCTATCGCATATTATGAAGCGCAGTGAGCCCGGTTTATCTGCGTTACTTGAGGCTGTATCTGTTGTCACTCCGGGAAGGGTATTTGGAGCAGAAGAGTTAATGAACATTACTCTTGGTAACGAGTAATGTTCATCAATTTAACGAAGCATAGTGCTTATCTAATGACTTACTGAGGCGCGAATGGCAGAGGAATTGCCGTACCATTTACATCAGCGTTGCCATCTTTCAGGGTAAGCGTTGTTTCATAGCCTTGTTCTGTGGCTTTAATAAGGCCTTGCTGAACAAAAGATTGAATCATCATTGGCGCTTGCTGGTCTGCCGCGGCTTGTATTTCTTCAGCCGTCATTGAGTTAGCTTGTGGGTTTGCCATAATTTGGCCCACCATGTAGCCCGACATTACGCTTTCTGCAAATGCTTTGTCTGCGGTAACGCTTGCATCAGCAAGTAAATGACTTACCCAATACCCAATATCTTCCATAGTACCGGGTAGCGCCGAAATGCCGACTAGCTTTGTGTTCGCATTGGCGCTAAACGAGCCTTCGGGTAAGCTAGCAGTGAGTTTAGTTATATTGATTTCTGGCTCGGCTTTAAGCTGAGACAGAAGGTTTTCTTCAACAAACGCCATCATCTTTTCAGGTACTTCGTCAGGAGACATCAGCATCGACTCATTGCTAAACTTTTGATAAGCACGCATGAAGTCAGCGTCGATATTGTTAACAGCAACACCCAGCACCATGTCAGAAGCATCCATTTCCGGGCCACTTACTTGGCCAACGGCGTATTCTACGTACACATTGGCCGTGTTTGCCTGGGAGTTCACTTTTGTATCAGCCACAAAGGTAATGTCATTAACAGAGATATCACCTTGCACTTCTACACCTGAAACAGCAATTTCAGCAATCTTCATCGTCATTGTTGAATCGAATAACTCACCAGCTAGCGCGGTGGCGAAGTTGCCAGAATAACTCGTCTCTATCGACATAGCAGAAACGTCGATACTGGCGCCGTCAACAGCTGCACTTAGTGTCTGGCTTTCAGACTTATACAAAACCTTCTCGCCCTGTGAAGTAGCCTCGCCGTTGTATCCTGAAAAGTTAACCGTCGTACCATCTTCGTCGCTGGTAAACGTGAAAGCAGGAATTTCATCTTGAAAGTTCACACCACCTAGAAGGCCTATTACGCCTTCGTTTGAGTACAGCGCTTTTGACTCGTCCCAAATAACATCTTCACGAAGCGCTTTTCCGTCAACAGCAACGATGTATTTTATTCTGCCAACGCCCATGCCATTACCAAAATAAATTGGGCCATGATGTGCATCGAAGGTTAGGGTAACTGTTGGGTTTTCGGTAGTGGGGATTTCACTGCCACTAACCTGTTGTGCGGACATGATAGCATCAACATTTACCGCGATATCAATCGTCGCTGAAGTACTAAACCAGCCTTTGTCGTAGCTAACAATATCAGCCTTATAGATAACTTGCTCATTGATAGCGTCGATGGTTGATTTTACAGTGTCTTCAACACCATTACCGATGAAATAAGGGGCGATGGATAACGCTGCTAACGTGATACCGCCACCAAGGATAAGAGGTTTGTTCATATTACAATCCTTTGTCTTGAAAGTTGTAGAGCGCCCTTGTAACGATACCAGGGCACGAATTAAATATTACAGAAGGCTAAATTTTGATGGTGATATAGCCGTTATTATCAGGTGCACCGAATAGTCTTGATGCTTGATGCACTTCATCAGGAAGGCTTTGATCTGGCTTAAACTTACCACTAACTCGTACTTTATTGGTCGCCGGTGCTACGACGGCATCAATAGATAAGCTCAGTAAATTAGGCTCACTCACCGTTATGCCTATGTCGTCACCTTCGCAGTGTAACTTTGCTGAATAGGTGCCAAAATCGATAGGACCGCGCGTACCCGCTACCGTCGCATTTAGCCAATCGCCCGTACCGCTAAGCGTTTTACAGGTGGGGCCAAACGTCATCTCGTCTAATTTTACCTTAAAGCGACCGCCGGCATTAACTGGCAGCGGCAACTGCACTTGAGCAATAACGCGATCAACAGGAAGATAAAGCGTAAAATCCGTTGTGCTTACGGTACTTTGGCTGAATATGCCGGTACTGATCGGGCCTTCAAACGCAATATCGTTTTTATCGCGGATGTTACCTGCTTTCACGTCAAGGTTAACCTGCCCAATAAGCAAATAAAGCGCATTCAGCTGCCACTTTACATTGTTTATAGGTAAACCATTGATAACGACAGTTTGAGCTTTACCATTAAACAGGGTGCCGCTCACCTCACTCATCGCCACATTCTTCGGTAGGCTTACTCTTCCAAGTACTTGCGATGCAGGCATATACGCAATAGCAAACACGATAAAGGCGACAATAGCCCCAAAAATCCAACTTAGCTTTAACTTCATGCTTTACCTAACTGTAATCGGCGAATTTTTATATGGCCTGCAAGGTCGGCTTCGGCGATATCAGCCTGTAGAATTACCACGCCCATTTTTTCCATCGCTTTCAACCAGTCTAAAACGTTGTTAAAGGCAGCCTGGTCTACCCATACCTGCAACTCATCACCTTGGGGCTGCATACGCGATATTTCAATATTGTGTTGGCTGGTGGTGCGGTTAACCGCCTGAGGTAATGAGCCTGTAAACCCGCGCTGGCCCGACGTACTGCGGCGTAATTGCTTTGCACGAGCGGCGCTGTCTTTAACCCACACCAAAAGAGACTGTTGGTTGTCTAAAAGCTTTTGCTCTTTTTCGATAGCGTTGTTAATTGGCGCCCATACGGTGAAATAGAATAATGCGATAACCGCTACAACGGCCGATACCAATACAAGCTTTTGCTCTCGTTCAGTGAGTGCTTTGTACTTTTCTAAAAGTGCATTCATGAGGTACTCCTAATTGACACTGTACCTACCACCCCACTATCGCGGGTGTTTATTGCGCCTTGCTCTACCTGAAAGCCGGCACTTTCCGCTGAGCGTTTGAATTGTTCAAGGGCTTCAAAATTCTTACCTTGTGCCTGTATGCGAATTTCAGTACGACTTGCGTCAAAGCGCAAGGTTTGAGGTTTTACTCCCGTAGCTGAAAATGCAGGAACAAGTTGATCAAGCATGATTAGCATCGAGGCTCCGCCGCCTCCTTGCTCCAACTTTGCTAACTCGCTTTGTAGCTTCAATTTCACGTTGCGATAGGAACCAATGTTGGGGAACCCTGATTTCACGGTTTTATCTATCTCTGTGCTCAACGCATCGTTCTGCGCAGACAATTGATAAAGAGTAATGGTTTTATCTACCAAACTAGTGCCAAGCGCGAGCACTGCAAGTACTGCCGCTATACGCCACTGTGACAATGCGCCGCTTCGCTTGCGTTTAATTTTATATTCGCCTTGGCATAAATTGAAGCTCGTTTGCATGGCTTCTTTTGCCAACACTTGCATGGGTAGTTCAAGCGGTGTCTCGGCTTCCTGTATGTTTGGCAGGACGTTTAAGTCAATGCCTGCATAGTTGGTAATCGTTACCACGGACTCTTGCTGCGCGGTAAAATGGCCAAGCGTAGGCAGTAGCCATGCTTGCTCGCCTTGCACACCCTTAAACGTATCTTGGCGTACCAATAGTTGCTCACCAAGCGCCAGTACCGACCAGCCCTCTTGTGTGGCGGGCACCGCAAGCACGTCAGGAATAATGGTGTCACAAAACAAGCTTGCATCACTTAGCCATTGCTGCCACTGCTGCATTTTTTCATGACTTACTACTGCCACAGCTTGTTCATCGCCCTTCTTCGGGCCCATAGCAAAAAACTGCTGACTAATATCGGTAGCTAGCTCATCTTCTAACATGAAAGGAATGGCTGACAGTACTTTTCGTCCGGCCCTAGGCGGAAGCGATACCCACTTAAGTAAGATTTCACTACTTGGTGCCAGTGCAATAACGGCCCGTTGACCGGCCCTTTCAGTAAGCGTTGACAGCGCATCAGCGTCGGGTAATTCACCCGATGCGATAATTTCGTCTTCAGTTTGTGAATAAACTAGCCAACTAATTGGGTCGGCATGGTTGGCGCCCAGTCGCACCAATAATTGTTCCATCAATAGGTTCCCCCAAACTCGCGAGTCACAATGCTAACGCCGTTATCGGCATTCACGTGAAACACGGTGGAAAGCTTAAAAGTTGCTTTGTTGTACTGTGTTTTTGTGTGCAACATAAAGTATTCGGTTTTAACCTGAAACCAGTCTAACCGTGCGTTGGACAGGTTTAATGCAGTTATTACCGGGTCATTCAAAAAGTCGTTTCGTTCTTCCCACCCCCCCTGAGGGCGGCCGCTAATCAAGCTTGATGCTTGTTGATTATCTAAGCCTGTTAAGCCCATTAAAAGCGGAATATCTTCTGCGTCGAGGGTGTTTACGTTAATTCTTAACTCGGTGTTATCGGGTATCACGCACACTAAAGGCAATAAAGCCCTTAACCATTTGGGTGATACGCCATTAATAATACGCAATTCACTAGTGGATGCTAGTGGTCCGTTGGCCGCGAGGTATGGAAACTCTCGAGATTCATATTCGCTATCTTCTGCTCCATAGCTTCGCGGAAAGTCGTCTTCATCGACCCAATCGGCAAGACTGTCTCTAAAGGTATTGGCAGTGTAAGCATCAAGCTCATCTATATTAAGCGCAAGAAGCATGGTGTGAAATGCCTCCATGGCTTCAGTTTGATTGCCACTATTACTCGAATTGTTGTTATTGGTATTGCCACCCGACAAAATAGCATTAACATTGAAGCATGCCTGTAAGTCCTGAAGGTTAGCCGTAAGGCCGCCACTTTCTAAGGGATATGTAAATTCTTGCGCCCATGGCTGATCTAGGGAAATCACATCTGGGCTTTCGGTGACTAGCGTTTGAATGGATTTACGCGCAAAAGCTTCAGCGCCTAGCGCATACCAGTATGCTTGATTACTGTCTTTTAAGTTCATTGTGCGCTGAATTTGAAGCTGCAAACGCGACCCCATATCCACCGCTAAGACAGCAACCAGCGCTACTACCATCAGTACAATCATAAGTGCGACACCGCGCTGTCTTGGCATAGACGGTGGTGTTAGGCGGCGGTGACGTACTACACGATGCATTATTGCCCACCTGTTGTTAACACAAACTCACGACGAATTTTGCCGAAGTCTTTACTGACAAGCTCAACGGCAACAGCGCGTGGAAGCTCTTTGCCTTGGTAGCCTTCACTCCAGGTTAAATCGTCCTCATCTTTTACGCTAGATACTGAGGCGTTTGGTGCAATAAACTCGACCTTAAAGCTTTCAATATCTTCAAGCAAAACATGAACTTTGGGCTCATAACCAATGACATTGTCGACATAGTTGCCATAGAGTCGCTCGATGCTATTTTCACGCAGGCGATAAGCGACATATTGCAGCGAGCTGCGAGGGAGCATTAGCTGTGGGTTGTGCCATCCTGTGCGCACAAAACCAATACCGTCATCGTCGCTACCATCTACTTCTCCACCCGCTAGAACGACTTCTTGCTTCTCGCCATTTACTCTAATGGGGCGAGGCACAGCCTGTTGAATATCGCGCTCTATCGTGGTCATAGCGCGCTGTAGAAGCTGTAATTTTGTGAAACGTTCTTCTGACAGTGCATTGCTGTCGATGACGGTAGTAAGAATACTGGTAGACGCTAAACCAATCATGGCAAAAATGGCCATGGCTATTAGCACTTCAATAAGCGTGAAACCGCGCTGCCTCATGTCCACGTTATGTTCCCGTGGTCGGCTTTGCGACAAAGGTGGTAACTGATGTGACTGAGTCGTTGTAAGTCTCATCTTCACCAACATAAATGGTTACTGCGCGGAGGTCGTTATCGTTGGTTTTGGTCACCGTTTGTGTCCAATACCATGTACGATCTGCCATTTCCATGCTGCCCTTCACATTGTTTTTGGGAGGCCAGGTGGTTTCAAGTTGAAGCTGGTTTAAGCGATTACTTGCTACCCAGTTGGCAAATGTAACGGACTCAATTTGACTAATACTGGAAAGGTGCTCGGAAGCCGTCTTCAATATGGCGGTGCCCGCGATAGCAAATATAGACAATGCCACCATGACTTCTAACAGAGTAAAGCCATGTTGTGGCGTGTGCTTAAAACGTGCAGTGTTCACAGAGGCTGCTCCAACGGGCCTTCTAACAACAACGGCGGCAACTCTTGGTTTTGAACGCTGAAGTATACAGGGTCTTCATCGAAGCTACCTTCGTAATTAAACGATAGCGTGAACGGCGTAATTTCACCGCTAGACATAATTAAAATCTGAGGTGGAGGTAAGGGCTTGTCTTCCTCATTGCCAATTTCCACCCCTTCATCAGACACACTGAGTTCTTCGTCAAACAAATCTCGATCAAACAACCTATCTTCCACATCCCAAGGCAAATCGTCTAGGTTTAGCGTAAACGTGAACGGCTCAGGAACGGTGTGGGTGGCGTACATCTCTTCATCTTCAAGGCGTTGCCATTTGTCCTCGTCGTCTAGGTAAACAAAGTAGTATTCATTGTCTTTTTGTTCAAAACGAACACCCAACTGCCTTTGATTTAGCACAGCAAAATCACTGGCCATATCAACTAGCACCTGTAACCGTTGAGCTTGGTTTTTAAGTTGGTCGGCTTGACTCGAGCCAAACGCGTTATACATAACATAGCCAGCCGCTAAGCCTACAAGCAACAGTACAACCATTACCTCAATAAGGGTAAAGCCTACCTGATTGTTGGGTATACTGCTGCGCCTATGCATGTTTAAGCCTTACAGGTACTCGTCGATGTTCCAGTTGCCAATATCATCGTCGGTGCCTGGTTCTCCGTCAGGGCCATTTGAAAAAATATCAATGGCGCCAAGCTCTCCTGGGCTAATCAACGCATAAGGGGTACCCCATGGGTCTTCCGGCAAGCGGTCAATATAGCCGCCTTCAGGGTAGTTACGTGGGATAGGCTCAATTGTTGGTGCGCTTACCAGCGCTTCAAGGCCTTGCTCTGTGGTGGGGTAGCGGTTGTTGCGCAACTTGTACATTTGCAGTGCGCCTTTCAGAGTCTGAATATCTACCGCTGCTTTTTGGCGTTTGGCTTCTTCACCGCTACCAATAACGTTTGGCGCGATCATAGCCGCCATAATGCCAATGATTAGAAGTACTACCATTACCTCAATCAAGCTAAATCCAGAATTGCGACGTAGAGTTTTCATTAAATATTCACCATGTTGTTCAATGCTAAAATTGGCTGCAATATTGCCATAACGATAAACAGAACAATGCCTGCCATCGATACAATAAGTAAGGGTTCAAATACCTTAAGTGAGACACCAATAAGCGCTTCGAATTCCCTGTCCTGATTATCTGCCGCGCGCGCCAGCATTTGTTGAAGCTCGCCCGACTTTTCCCCAGACGCAATCATGTGCATCATCATAGGAGGAAACATTTTCGTATTATCCAGTGCCGCACGAAGGCTGCTTCCTTCTTTAACGTTTACTGCGGCATCAGAGACTTGATTTTTGATGTGCTGATTTTCGAGCACGTCACCTGAGATACGCATCGCCTCCAGTAGTGGTACGGCACTGGCGCTTAAAATACTCAGCGTTCGGGCAAAGCGTGCGGTATTCATACCCCGAGACACGCGACCAATCAGCGGTATTTTCAGCAATAGTTGATGGAAGCGTAGCTTCATATGCTTTTGCTGTAACAAGCGTCTTAACACAACAATTAACACCGCGATGGCAGCCAGCAAAAACAGCCCATAGTTTTGCATCCATTCACTGGTGGCAATCAGTACCTTTGTGATTGTAGGCAATTCTTGTCCCGAGTTGGTAAATTGGCCCACAATTTTGGGCACAACAACAGTTAGTAGCATTACAATAATCCCTATCGCGAAAAACAACATCAGCGATGGGTAAATAAGGGCTTGTGAAATTTGGCTGCGCGTTTGCTGGCGACGCTCTGTGTAATCTGCTAATCGATTGAGCACTGTATCTAAATGGCCCGATTTTTCACCGGCAGCCACCATTGCGCGGTATAAGTCATCGAAGACACTTGGAAATTCCGCCATTGCATCCGCAAGCCCATGGCCTTCTACCACTTTACTTCTTACCGCCATCATCATGTTCTTCTGACGTGGCTTCTCACTTTGTTCAGCAACAGCCAACAACGCTTCTTCAACTGGAAGTGCCGATTCAACTAACGTTGCTAATTGGCGTGTAAGTAGGGCCAGATCTGAGGCTGAAATGCGTGGTTTGAATAGGCTAAACGCAGCACCTTTGCCGTCGTTTTGGGCGCGTTCAGCAACTTGCTCCACCTCTAAAGGTATTAACCCTTGCTCACGCAATTGCTGTCTAACCTGACGTGCATTGTCTCCCTCTAATACACCGTTAGCGTTTTTCCCTTTGGCATTAAGTGCCTTGTAAGCAAAAGCTGCCATTTAGTCTTCCCTTGTGACTCTAAGTACTTCTTCCAACGACGTGACACCCGAGAGTACTTTGCGACATCCATCTTCGCGAATACTTGGCGTAGTTTGTCTTATGTAGCGTTCTATTGCTTGCTCACCTACCCCTTCGTGCATCATTTCACGTACTTTTTCATCCACAAGTAAAAGCTCGTGTATACCGGTACGTCCGCGATACCCTGTTTGATTACAAGCGGCGCAGCCGTGTGGCGAATAAATGACTGTGTCGCTGTTGGCATTGCTGCCGAGAATGTCGAGTTCTGAAGCATCGGGTGTGTGAGGCTTTTTACAATCTGGGCATAGTGTTCTTACCAAGCGCTGCGACAACACGGCTAGCAAGCTTGATGATAATAAGAAGGGCTCGATACCCATATCTTCAAGACGCGTAATGGCGCCAGCTGCGGTATTGGTGTGCAGGGTAGAAAGCACCAAGTGGCCCGTTAAACTGGCCTGTACCGCAATTTGGGCGGTTTCAATATCACGAATCTCACCGACCATCACCACATCAGGGTCTTGACGCAAGATGGCGCGTAGGCCACGTGCAAAGGTCATGTCGACCCGGGCATTAACTTGTGTTTGACCGATGCCGGGTAAATCAAACTCAATAGGATCTTCTACTGTTAAAATATTGCGGTCGCGCGAGTTAATTTCGGTAAGACCAGCGTACAGGGTGGTACTTTTACCCGAGCCCGTTGGACCTGTTACCAAAATAATCCCGTGAGGCTTTCTGATGAGCGTTGAGAAATGACCTCGGTTATGCTGCGTCATGCCCAAATCTTCAAGATTCAAACGAGCATTATTTTTATCAAGTAAACGCAACACGACTCGCTCGCCGTGACTCGACGGCATAGTAGAAACACGCACATCTACGGCTCGGCCAGCTATGCGTAGCGTAATGCGTCCGTCCTGCGGCACGCGCTTTTCGGCAATGTCGAGCTTCGCCATGACTTTGATACGCGATACCAACATGGAAGATAATTTACGGTTAGGACGTAAAATCTCTCGCAACACGCCATCTACACGAAAGCGTACCACAAGCTGGTTTTCAAACGTTTCAATGTGAATATCAGACGCGCCTTCTTTAATCGCTTCACCCAACATAGCGTTGATAAGCTTGATAATGGGCGCATCGTCTTCGCTGTCTAGCAAGTCTTCGGTGTCGGGCAGGTCTTCGGCAAGTGCAAACAAGTCACTTTCGTTACCCAAATCTTCCATAAGCTGCTTTGCCGCAGAGCTATCGCGCTGAAAGGCATTCGTTAACAAGCTTTCAAATTCGTCTGCAGGAATGGTTTTGGGCACAAAAGGTTCGCCGTAAAAACGGCGCACTTCTGCAAATACGTCAAATGGCGTGTTCTCGGTAAAATAAAGAACCGCAGGTGACTCGTTAGTTTCTAGTAGCACCTGATTACGCTTGGCAAAACTGAACGATAGCTGCTTGGGGCCCGCCTCGTCATCACCTACACCGGCTTCTTCACCCATTGCTTCTAGGGCTTCTTCTTGCGCTTCCAAGGCTTGGGTAATTCTTTCGTCCTGCCCCGCCATATTAGTCTTTATCCTCTTTCAGCTTTTCTTTCTCTGTTAGGTACTCTTCAAATGAAGGGGGCAGAGAAAGTGCGTCATCCCATTGAGGCATGCTTGGGGTTTCTTCATATGGCATAAGTGATACACCCTCTTGCTGGCGTTTAAGCTGCAAGGCGCGCATATAGTTATACTTGCGATGACTAATGCTATTCATAGTCGCACCATCACGCACGATAGTAGGCTTTAGAAAGACCATTAGGTTACGTTTACGCTTTGACGTAGATGTAGTCTTAAACAAATGGCCTAATATCGGAATATCACCAAGAAGCGGTACTTTAGACTTACTCTCTTGAACGTCTTCGTCAATCAGTCCGCCTAACACAATAGTGCCGCCATCATCGACGATAACCGTGGTTTTTATTTCACGTTTGTTTATTGAAATATCAACAGAGGTTGCACCACTAACACTGGATACTTCTTGCTCAATAAGGAGTTGTACCGCGTCACCTTCGTTAATTTGAGGGGTTACCTTTAGCTTAATACCGACTTCTTGGCGCTCTACGGTTTGGAAAGGGTTCGAGTTATTGGCACCCGTTGTTGTGCCAGTGATGATAGGCACTTCCTGACCAACAATGAAAAATGCTTCTTCGTTGTCCATGGTGGTAAGGTGCGGTGTAGCCAGAATGTTTGAATTAGTATCATTGCTTACGGCTTGAATAACTGCGCCCCAACCATCTTCAATGATGCCGGCAATCATGCCGTTTGCACCACCAAGCAAGCTTGCAAGGTTAGTGAAGTCGCCTTCTATAGTATTCGTTGATTCCACAACTTCACCATTAGCGGTTATGTTTGTGGTGGTAACTTCTCGGTCTTCAGCTTGACGAAGCGCAACTGCCAAAGAGCCTACCGGAATTACACCGTTATTAAACTGTGTGCCGCCGCCTTCTTCAGACACCCACTGTACGCCAAGTGTGGTACCGTCACCTTCTGAAACTTCAACAATAATGGCTTCTACCTGTACTTGAGCACGGCGAATATCGAGTTGTCTTACTACCTCTTCAAGCGATCGCATCATGTCGGGTTCAGCGGTAATAACGATAGCGTTTGAATCTTCGT
>CAYVST010000007.1:0-61025 GCA_964454185.1 uncultured Alteromonas sp. | reverse complement strand
CACAGCAAGAGCTTGCGGATGCGATAGGGGTTTCACGCAAAACAATTAGCACGGTCGAGACTGGGCGGTTCACACCTTCAGTTGTCATAGCGCTGCGAATTGCAAAGCATTTTAATGTCGCTGTAGAGCAAATGTTTGAACTGCGATAAAAACCATATTTATATCACGCGTACGACCTGATTGTACGCGTATTTTCTTGCAGTACATCTTGCATTTTTGCTTTGTGCGCATCGAGTAATGCAATATTACTTTGCGTCTGGTCTTCAGGCCTTTCTTGCTGCAAACGTAAGAACACTTCGCCAGCTTCTTGCCCTAGTTTGTAATCGTGTTTCAATTCAAAATCTGAACTGCCAAGTAATTTGCTCTTCAGCCTTTTTTCAGCAAATACCTGAATAATTTCAACGTCGTCAGGCGGGTTGTTGATAAAAGCCAGTTCTTTTTGGTAAGCACGTTCATGTTGCAATAAGTAGTCAATGGTTTTTGGGCATTGACCTGCCGCGCACATTACTGCGCTAATGCGCTGTAACCAAGGAGATTGCGCTTGAAAACCACTGTCTACTGTTCTGATAACAACGATTTTACGCGCTCCACGTTGATAGGCTTCTGTTACCGGCAAAGGCGCTGCTAATCCGCCGTCTAAATAGAAATCTGTATTTGCGGCATCACGTGTGTAGCTATGACTTGTCGTTAACGGCACGCCCTGTTTGTAAAGCATGGGCAAGGCACTTGATGCCTTGATTAAATCAATCCAGCTATCACGACTGGTCAGCGGATTCAAAAAATAGGCCCTTCTATCGCGCACATTGGTCGCGGTAAACAGAATTTCTCTACCGTGTACGTTTTCTATTGCAGTATCAAAGTCTAGAAGCCGCTTAGCTTCTTTTGTTTTCTCAAAATACCAATCTAAATCTACAATGTGTTTTCCTGTTAACGCGCGTCCCAGTTGAAAGAAGCGTTTGTGACGCGTGAGTCCGCGGATCAGACGTTTTGCATACCCTTTTTGACGCGAGACATAGCTGGTGATGTTTTGTGAACCCGCAGACGTGCCAATAAGAATATCGAAAGGGTCATAGTGCTTTTCTAACCATGCATCCAACACACCAGCAGTAAAAATACCGCGTTGCCCACCGCCTTCGGCGACAAGTGCTGTTTTTACTTTTTTGTTCATAGGTACTGACCTAATGCATGGTATTTGAGGTGACATACTAGACCTTTTGCCTTCACGGTGATGACTACTTGGTCAGATAATAAAAGCCTTAATGCAACGAAGAAAATTGAAAGATTGAATCAATGTGATTGAAAAACCTGTACTAACAGTGATTTGTTTGTAAATGTAGTGTTAACTTAACGCGATAACATGGTATTGCGATAAACGTCTATTTCTTGTTTGATGATAAGTGAACGAAGCAATGAATAACGAGAGTGATGATATGAAAATTGTAATTTTGGGGGCGGGGAGTATTGGCTGTTACTTGGGTGGGTGCTTACTTGCTGAAAAGAGACTGCACACTCACTCAATAACACTAATAGGCCGGCAACGACTACAAAATGATATTATGACTCATGGCTTAACCGTAACAGATTGGCTAGGCCGACATACCTCTCTTTCTTCATCAAATGTCCATTTTTCAGTGACCAACGAATCTCTCGCCAGTGCCGATTTCATTTTATTGTGTGTTAAAAGCCAAGATACACACGATGCCGCAACGCTTATTCAGGCGCATGCTAGCCCCAACGCTGTCATTGTGAGTTTTCAAAATGGTGTTTCAAATGGGAATGTGCTTACACAAATGCTGTCTCAGAAAGTGGTTAAAGGTATGGTGCCATTTAACGTTTTCTACAAAGGTAAAGGGCACTTTCACTGCGGTACCGAGGGTAATTTAGCAATAGAAGATAAAGAAGGCATATGCGTCAGTTTGCTAACTATGTTTCAACAGGCTGCGCTGCCAGTAACGGTGTATGACGACATTACCGCAGTTCAGTATGGAAAGTTGATAATGAACTTGAACAACGCAGTCAATGCCCTTTCCGGCGTACCCTTGAAAGAACAGCTTGGCAACAGAGCATATCGATTGGTAATGGCAAAGGTACTCAAAGAAGCACTTCAGGCCTTTAAAGCACAAGGCATCAATCCGGCACGAACTGGAAAAGTCATTCCCAAGTTAATGCCATCAATTATGAAACTGCCGAATGCATTGTTCCAAATTGTGGCGGCATCAACACTTAAAATTGACCCTGAAGCTCGCTCGTCCATGTATGAAGACTTGCAACTAGGAAGACCTACAGAGATTGATTTCTTAAACGGTGAAGTAGAACGAATTGGGCAGCTAAACGGTATTGATACGCCAATCAACAGCAGAATTGTTGAGCTAGTAAAGAATGCAGAGCGCATGAAAGAGGGCAGTCCTATGTTGTCGCCCTCTCAAATACTTCGATAAACCAATCGGTTAAGGTACTAGGATGAGTTTCCCCATAATGTTCCCTTTTTCGAGTAAGTCATGAGCTGTTTTAGCATCGCTTAGTGGCAGGGTTCTGAAAATGGGTTTGAGTTCGCCTTGCTCTAATAGCTTATAGAGGTTCTCTAAGCTTTTTTTCACCAGACTGAAGTTATTAAAATACGTTGCGTATATTTCAGAGTAAGTGATGGTAGGCGCTTTACCAAGATGCTGAATAGCCTCTGCTTGTAAGTTCGAGTTTCCGGGACCGGCTAAAAAACCAAAAATGACAATGTGCCCTAGTGGAGCAAGAACAGATAAATCATCTTTGATGGTATCACCAGCCACGGGGTTAAAAATGTAATCAACCCCTTTACCTTCGGTTATAGCGTTTACCTTATCTACCCAAGGTTGAGTTGAATTTAACGCGTAGTCACCCCCTAATTTGATTGCTTGGTCTACTTTATCTTCCTTACGATCTAGCGTAATAACCTTTAACCCAGCAAGTTTTGCTAGCTGAATAAGCGCCGTGCCAACGCCGCCTGTAGAAGCGTAGATCAACGCATACTTATCTTTTTGAGCCCTTACTACATTGTGCAACATATGATACGCGGTGAAATACGTGACCGGCATACTCGCGGCTTCTAGGAGGTCTACTGAACTGGGAAGGGCGATGAGCTTGTCGGCTTGAACCACGGCATATTCTGCGTACATGGATGTGCCGATAGGACCTAAATAGGCCACCTTTTGCCCTTTTGACAACGAAGTATCGTTTGAATCAACAACAATGCCTGCTCCTTCAACACCCGGAATGTGTGGAAGAGAAGGCATCATACCTGGCGGCATGTTACCTTCTCTGATAATGGTATCAATAAAGTTAACGGGAGCAGCTGCCACTTTAATCAAAACGCTGCCTTCTTCCATTTTTGGCATAGTGGTGTCTTCATAACGCAATGTATCGCTACTGCCATTTTCATTTACAATTATCGCTTTCATATCACTTTCCTCGAAAAATAGAGGCATTAAGTTCTCTTTGAAATGCATGATAGTAGTAGTCGTCTGTAAAAAAAATTACCGATAATGCACTTTATAATCCCATAAATGGCATAATTGGTTTGGTGTAGGCCTGCGGAAGAAAATATGAAACGTGTATTTGATGATTTATCAGTGTTTTGTGCTGTCGTTGAACATGGCAGCCTTAAAGGCGCTTCTGAAAAGACTGGAATCCCCCACAGCACGGTGAGTCGAAGAATTGAAGCGCTAGAATCGGCCCTTGGACTTAAACTACTTTATCGCACAACCAGGGATGTAAGAGTAACCGGTAAAGGGGTAGCGTTGTACAATGATTGTGCGAGTGCCATGACTCAAGTGCAACAGTCACTAAAACGTGTGGCGCAGGACGAAATTACATTTCGAGGCAAACTCACTATTTCAATGCCCGTGAGGGCCGGAATTGACTTTCTTGGTAGTTGGTTAATTGATTTCGCTGCACGTCACAACGACTTGTCGTTAGAACTTTCTTTGTCTAATAGTAATAAGAACTTGGTAAAAGATGACATTGATTTGGCGTTTCGCATAGGGCCACTGGTTGATTCATCGGCCATCGCTATACCGCTTTGGGATATTCCAAATGCACTGGTTTGTCATAAGCAATTTGCGAGCATGCACGGTATAGTGGGTCAACAGCTATCTAAAGAAAAGCTGTATGATTTGCCATGTGTTGTAGCCTATCCAACCACAGTATGGCGCTTCGAAAGCGCTTACGGTGAGGTGCATAATATCACACCACCTAATAGCTTACGTGTTGATGACCTTGGTTTAGCAAGACACGCGGTAAAAAGTAAGCAATTTTTGGGCATGTTACCCAAGTCTATGCTGCTAGACAACCAAGGCGTTAATGAATTAGAAGAGGGGAATCTGATATCTTTACAGTTGGAGAACTGTGCCCCACTAAAGCGAAAAATGTACGCCTACTATTTAGGTCGACGACACGAGCAAAGCCAATTAAGCACGTTAATTGATTACGTGAAAAATAGATTTTTTGAAACCTATTAAGTATTAATCGGTCCTTTCGAACAGACTTACCATAGCGTTAAAGCTATTCAGAAAAGTCGCCCTGTTTACTTCGATATGCCCTCAATAAAAGAGGGCATGTTAGATTGCTGTATCAGTCTAATGCTCTCGTTTCTCTTCCTCTCGCTATAATTCGCACGAGAAGTTAAGCACACGAAGAAGGCATTAGTTATTTACAAGTTTATCTAGTTCCTCAAGTGATGTTGCCAGTTTAACGCCAGGTACATTACTACCAATTGTTGTTACAAATGACCCTTCTACCTTTCCGCTTTTGAAAGTCGTTAAACTAATACGATATACGCCTCTTACTAATGCTTTCGTTGGTGAGCCTAATTCAGTTTTTATACGCACTAGAGAGTTATATTGTGAGTGACGTTTCTCTTCATAGGTATCATCTCCATCATCATCTTCATCGAGTACTTGTATTACTTCTTTAGCCTGTTTGATGTTTGATGAATCGACAACATCCATACGCTCGACTCTTAGCCATGTATCGAACCATGTTTTATCGTCTTTGCTGAACTTTTTGGTAAAATTCTCTTGAACAAAGTCTCCGTCTTCCGGCTCGGCGAGGTCACCTACGGGCGAAATCATGCGAACACCCAGTTCGTCAATTGCGCCAGGTACCCACATGTAAATAAAATAAGCATCTTTATTATTTACTACTGCATCTGGTTCTACATCGGAATCTATGTAACCAAAATATTCCACCGTGTTGGCGTAGGGTACAGATACTTTCGTAAAACCCACTCGCTTTGTTATTGAAGACGTCAAAGTGGGCAAGCCATCACCGTCCACGAGCTTATTCAAGCTAAACTGAGCTGAAACTGAAGCACTTAGTGTTAGGCAACCAAGTGCAAAAAGTGTGTGTTTTATTTTCAAAATGAATGTCCTTTTAATAAATTCCTAGCGCCATTATTGTTGTCAAATTAAACAGGTTATGCAAACGCTTTCTAAAAGGAAAACTCTATCTTTTGTTCTATGAGACTCTCGTTTTACCTGCGTAAGCTATGCCTTTACTGGTTCGCATTCAGCAGTGTTAAAGAAGTAACGCCGACATAGTTGCATACAATGCTACAATTCGTTTTTTCAAATTTTTAAAAGCGGTGTTTTATGGGGTTTTCAACCTTGGGGTTACAGTCAGATCTTTTAACCATCCTTGATGTACTAGGGTATCAAGCCCCAACGCCTATCCAACAGGCAGCTATTCCACAGGTATTGGAAGGTCACGATGTTATGGCGGGTGCGCAAACTGGCACCGGAAAAACTGCCGCCTTCGCGTTGCCGCTTATTCAGCGAATTATCGCGTCAGACACATCAACAAGCGATATTCGTGTGTTAGTGCTAACCCCGACTCGCGAGCTTGCTCAACAGGTTCATCAGAGTTTTGTTCGATATAGTGAGGGTCTTCAGCTTAAAAGCGTTGTGGCTTATGGTGGCGCCAGTATAAACCCACAGCTTTCTGCACTTGGCAATGGGTGCGATGTACTTGTGGCAACACCCGGACGCTTACTTGAGCTTGTTATTAAAGCGTTCATTGACCTAAGTAATCTGCAAACCTTAGTGTTAGATGAAGCTGACCGCATGTTAGATATGGGCTTCATTACAGATATTCAGCGTATATTGAAGCGCTTACCCGACAGTATTCAAACGTTGTTTTTCTCGGCAACATTTAACGACGACGTGTTTGCCTTAAGTAAAACAATACTAAATGAGCCTAAGCTTATCGAGGTATCAGAGCGAAACGCTACCGCAACAAAAATTGAACAGCGCTTTTACGAAGTTGACAACCAACGAAAAGCCGCGCTTACCGCCTTCTTGATTGGCGTAAACAACTGGCAACAGGTGCTCATATTTACACGTACTAAGCAAGCGGTAGATGACCTTGCTAAAGAGCTTAAGAAGGACGGCATTAGCACTGCTCCTGTGCATGGTGATAAATCACAAGGTGCACGAGATCGTGGTTTGGAAGACTTTAAATCCGGAAAAGTGAGAGTGCTTGTTGCTACGGACGTCGCTGCTCGAGGTTTGGATATTGAGCAACTTCAATACGTCATTAACTATGAACTTCCCTACAATGCCGAAGATTATATCCACCGAATAGGGCGAACGGGTCGTGCTGGAAATGCCGGCTTGGCAGTGAGCTTAGTGTCACATAAGGAGAAGTATCTTTTAGCAGACATTGAAAAGCTGACGTCAGAGCATTTTTTATTGCAGTGGCAAGAAGGGTTTGAACCCAACCCAGATATGCAGCCGCCAACGAATAAAAACAAACGCAAACTTTCTAAGAAGAACCTACGCGCTCAAGCGCTGGGTCAAAAAGGAAGAAATAAGGCGAAAACGGGTGGTTCTCGTCGTCGTTGACAAGACCAAAAATAAGACAGTTTGCAGTTGGTAAATTTTCTACCATGCGCTATTTTCAAGCGTGAATTGAATCAAACAAAGGGGAAATCATGGAAGGTAAAGTAACGCTAAATTACATCGAGTTTGCATCATTAAATTTGTTGGCCTCAAAGCAGTTCTTTAGTGATGTTTTCGACTGGGATTTTACTGATTATGGCAGCGAGTATAGCGCCTTTTCAAACGCAGGTCTCGACGGTGGTTTGTTCTCAAGCGACAGGGTGACGCAGGCGCAAAATGGTGCCCCCTTAATCGTTTTTTATTCCCCCAACATTCAAGAAACCCAAATGAAAGTGGAGCGTGCAGGTGGTGTTATAAATAAGCCTATTTTTGCTTTCCCTGGTGGCTGTCGTTTTCACTTTATAGAGCCTGGCGGCAACGAGTTGGCGGTATGGTCTGAAGCTGAAAGTTAAATACCAAAACGCCCCATAACGATGGGGCGTTTTTTTACATGAATTAGCGTTTATTTTACGCGCGTTCAAGGACTATTCTTAACATTCTGCGAAGTGGCTCTGCTGCCCCCCACAAAAGTTGATCGCCTACAGTAAACGCTGAGATATATTCAGGCCCCATTGTAAGCTTGCGAATTCGACCTACTGGAATAGATAGCGTGCCGGTGACTTTTGCAGGCGTTAGCTCTTGCATAGTAACCTCGCGCTCATTAGGCACCACTTTCACCCAGTCATTGTGATCGGCAAGAATCTGCTCTATTTCATTTATGCTCAAGTCTTTTTTCAGTTTTAACGTAACCGCTTGACTGTGACAACGCATTGCGCCTACTCGCACACAAATTCCATCGATAGGTACTTCGCTGTCCGTCGAGCCCAAAATCTTGTTGGCTTCGGCTTGCGCTTTCCATTCTTCACGGCTTTGTCCTGATGGAAGCTGAGTATCAATGTACGGAATGAGGCTGCCTGCTAGCGGCACGCCAAACTGATCACTTGGATAATCGATGCTTCTGATAAACTCAGCAACTTGCTGATCGATATCTAAAATAGCGGTAGCTGGGTTATCCACTTTATCTTTCACATTGTCGTGAATGGCGCCCATCTGGCTGATTAATTCACGCATATGCTTTGCGCCAGAACCAGACGCAGCTTGATATGTCATAGGGCTCGCCCACTCAACGAGGTCTTGTTCAAACAATCCGCCTAGTGCGATCAACATGAGTGAGACTGTGCAATTGCCACCAACGTACGTGCGTATGCCGCGTTCGATTGAACTGTCTATTTCCGTGCGATTTACCGGGTCCAATACAATGACTGCGTCGTCATTCATGCGAAGTGCAGAAGCCGCGTCAATCCAATAGCCATTCCAGCCTGTAGCGCGCAAATCAGTGTACACCGCTTTAGTGTAATCACCACCTTGGCATGTGATGATGATATCTTGTTTAGATAATGCATTGATATCGAACGCATCTTCTAATACACCCGCATCTTTACCTGCAAAGTCTGGTGCTGCACTACCTTTTTGTGAGGTAGTAAAAAAGGTGGGCTCAATGTGCGCAAAATCCTGCTCTTCTTGCATGCGCTGCATTAATACTGAGCCAACCATACCGCGCCAGCCCACTAGACCTACTTTTTGTTGTGACATTAAACTGAGAACCCTTGTTTCTTAAAATGATAAGTACGCAATGTATATCTAGAATATACCTGCACAATACCTGTCGTTTATATAATTATCACCGCAGTCTATGACGAATTAATCGCACTGGCTAGGAGGTTTTTAGAAATATTCCGTCGACCATATAAACAATTGACCGGCTAAAATCAGTGCGCATCACTATTATATAGATTTTGTTGAAGCTGCTTTTGTACAAGTGGTTATTATCATTATTTTCCTTGGTTGCTACATTTACGTACATACTTTAATCAAAGGATGTCAAAGGCGTGGAAATGAAAACAATCGTAATAACGGGTGCAACAGATGGTATTGGCTTGGAAACAGCAAAAATGCTGGCGAAAGAAGGGCATCACATTATTGTGCACGGTAGAAGCGAATCGAAATTGACTGCGCTTCAAAATGTGCTTAAAGATGAATTCCCGCAAAGTAACATCGATACCGTACAAGCGGATCTTTCTCTTTTCGATGAAGTAAGCAAGCTTTCAAATGATATTAAACAAAAAGCGACACATATTGATGTATTGATAAACAACGCCGGTGTTTTTGCTATGAGCGACCCTAAGACTGTCTCTGGTTTGGATGCAAGGTTTATGGTGAATACCATTGCGCCTTACATGTTAACTATGGCATTGAAAGATAATATGAGCGCTCAAAGCAGGGTAGTGAATGTGTCTTCTGCAGCACAAGCGCCTGTTAACTTTGCTGCATTGCGCGGCGAGGTGAGTCTATCTGACGGCGCAGCTTATGCTCAAAGTAAGCTTGCTATCACCATGTGGACCAAGTTCCTTGGGCAACGATTCAAGGAAAGCGGCCCGAGAATGGTGTCGGTCAACCCTAAGTCTTTACTTGGAAGCAAAATGGTAAAAACGGCTTATGGCATTGCCGGTGGTGACTTAAAGCTAGGTGCAAAAATATTTGTTGAAGCAGCCCTGTCTTCGCGTTTTGCCAATGTGTCGGGTGAATATTTCGATAACGATCACGAAATGTTTGCGCCTCCTCATCCTTATGCGAACGATGCTGCTCACTTAGCCACGCTTATTGACGAAATGGACTCCATTATCGCAAGCAACACCTAACCTAGATAGGTGCAGTCAACATCAAGACAGCTTTGGTTTATCGCGAGGAAAACACAATGAGTGCAAAAGTAAATTATCATGTAAAAAAACCGTTTACACAGGCATTTGAGTTTGATGTAGATGGCATTGACGGAAATTTAGTGTCACCTGAGCTTTCAACGATAAGTGTGCAAGTTCACGATGTTCGAGAAAACCAAACGAAAACGGAGTTTACTCAGCATGGTATTACGTTTTTAGAAGACTTGCCGCCTGTTCCGTACCCGTTTAGCCAGCGTGATGAGCAAGTTTACGATCGTGCAATAGCCGATTTGCTGCGTACTCACATTAACGCCAAAGACGCCATTGTGTTTGACCATACGATTCGCATTGATAGTGACGATGCGTCTCGTCGCCCTGCTAGAAATGTGCACAATGACTACAGCAAAGAGGGAATAGAAAAGCGCCTTATAGAGTTGATTGGCGAGGAGAGAGCGGCACAGTTTCACGCTGGTCATTTTGGGTTTGTAAACGTCTGGAGACCTATTGAAAATACTATAATGTCCTCGCCGTTGGGCTTTATCTGCCCTGATTCAATAAACATTGAAGACTGGATGACCATCGACCTAATTTATCCCGACCGCAAGGGCGAAATATTGGGCGTTATTGCTAATCCCAAACATCAATGGTTCTACAAGTCTAAAATGGGGATCGACGAAGCTATTGTGTTTAACATTTACGACAACAAAGGCATACCTTTTCTTGCGCATAGTGCATTAGATATGAAAGAGAAGGGGGCAAAGCATACTACGCGCAAAAGTATTGAAAGCCGGATTCTAGTTCTATATTAATGACAGGGTGGGCAAGCGTATTGATTACCCCGTTAATTTTATTGCGTATCTACGCTTGCTTGCTATTGTCGTAGGCAAAACCGACTTACACTACTAGTGATGATAGTTGTTTATCCCAATAGGGGATGCCGCTGAAGCGCTGGGCCAAAAAGTCGATGAAAACGCGTACTTTTGGCGCAAGTAAACGATTCGAAGGGTACACCGCCCAAAGTGCACAGTCGGTGGCCAGCGGGTAGTCCTCTAAAATTTGGATTAAGTCTCCCTTTTCTAGATGCGTATAGCTGCACCATGTTGCAGTGAGAGTGATACCACAGCCTTGAACACATGCATCACGCACTGCCTCGCCATTGTCCATGCGCAAGAAGTTTGGAGTCTTAATTGATGTTGTACCGCTGCTTGTTTTAAAGTCCCAGACTTCTAATCCAGTAAGGCTAACCACTTTGTGGTTTTTTAGTTCTTGCGGAGTTTGTGGGTGGCCATACTTTTCAATGTAAGCTTTTGACGCCACAATAATGCGCTTGTCATCGGCAAGCTTCTTTGCATGTAAATTAGAGTCTTTTAATTCAGCATCGCGGATCGCCACATCAAATCCACCTTCAACAACGTCTAAAATACTATCGCTAAATCGAAAGTCGATATTCAAGTCAGGAAACTGCGTGAGAAACTCGTTTATAGCAGGGACCAAGTGCATTCTGCCGAATGAGGCTGGCGCCGTGACGCGCAGTGTGCCTTGAGGTGTTTGTGCACCGCTTCCCACAGCGGCTCTTGCCGTTTCTATGCTGTCTAGCACTTCTTGCGCATGAGGGTAGAAAAGCTTACCTTCGTCAGTAAGCGAGACTTTTCTTGTGGTTCTATGAATTAACCTGACACCTAAGGTCTCTTCTAACTTACTTATGTGTGCGCTGGCCACCGCTGGCGATATATTAAGTTCTTTACCCGCCAAACTAATATTTGACGTGCTGGCAATACGCACAAAGAGTTTAAGGTGTTCTACGTTCATGGCTATTATCAAAAAAATCTATAAATTGGACACTTTTATAACTCAACTATCATAGCCGTTTCCAGTATTAATTCATTGGCCAGTACGGATGTTAAACACGGTTGTAACATGCGTTATTCAGCGAAATATATCCACGATGCGCGTTATGCTATGAGGTGCTTGCAATTTGCTTCTACTGTTTCTACTCTCATTTGTAGGCTTTAAGAATAATTTGAGACTAAATGGGCGTAAAAAATATCATGTCAAAACGCGTAGTTAGCGTTCACTTAGATGACAGTTTGCAGTCGCTAAGAGAATTATTTGCTGCTACAGGGTTTCATCACTTAGTCGTGGTACATGACAACGAACTAAGAGGCATTATCTCAGACCGAGACCTCATGAAAGCCGTTAGCCCCTTTGTGGATACAATAAGTGAACGTTCGCTAGACAGAGCAACATTGGAAAAGAAAGCACATCAAATAATGACGCGAAAAGTGCTCACACTCTATCCTCATGACTCAATTTTTACGGCTATTGAGCTGTTCAATACCAATAAAATATCTTGTATCCCTATCGTCGATGATGCCAATCGGCCGGTGGGAATGGTGTCATGGCGCGACATCATGAAGTTTATGCAGGAGCGAGTGGAGTCTCGTTTGAAATGAGCTTTGCCGCAGGAACCTGCGGCAAAGCATGTACACAAAATGAATGTGCTAGTGCTAGCTGTTGCGGTAGCTCGCTTTGAACATCAAGCTGTATAGCACAGGCACCGCGATAAGCGTTAGTACAGTGGCGAAAGCTAAACCGCCCATAATAGTTACGGCCATGTCTGCAAAAAATGCATCAAATAAAAGAGGGGCCATCCCTAAAATTGTCGTTACGGCCGCAAGTGAAACGGGGCGAACACGGCTTAGTGTGGCCTCGACAATTGCTTTGTGAATAACCAGCCCTTCCTCTATTTGAAGGTCAATCTCTTCAATTAGTACAATGGCATTTTTAATTAACATGCCAAACAGGCTTAAGAAGCCCAGCAATGACATAAAGCCAAATGGCATGTCTGTTGCCAATAGACCTGTAACAACACCCACAACAGCCATGGGAACCACGAGCCAAATAATGAGTGGCTGGCGAGCATGACCAAAAAGTAATACCGAAATGATAAACATAACTAGGAAGCCCGCAGGTAAGCCAGCCCCCAAAGCCTGCTGAGCTTCGCTGGAGCTCTCGAATTCACCTCCCCATTCAAGTTTGTAGCCTGGTGGTAAATCAATAGCTTCAATAAGAGGTTTTATTCGTGCGAGGGCTTTTGCGGCTGTTTCATTTACACCGGGTTCGGCTTCAACAGTAATGGTCCGTACTCTATCTCGTCGATGAATACGCATTTCCTCGGTCATTAATTCTAAGCCCAGAGAAACTTGCGTGAACGGAATGTACTGGCGCTGTTGCGTAGACCAAACTTGTGACTCGCGAATAGACTGAAGGTCGGTGTCGTCACTGTTCCCCATCTTGGCAATAATGCTGTAAGCGTAGTCGCCGTCTTGCACTGTGCCTAAGTTAACGCCGCTGCTGGCGTACTGTACCGTTTGGCTAAAGTCAGAATGTGATACACCCGCAATTCCCGCATTGTAGTTGTCATATTGGGTGTTAACCGCAAAGCCTTTTTCACGCCAGTTATGTCGAATGTCAATAATATCGCCATCGTCGAACAAGCGTGCCTTCGCTTCCTCTGCAAGCTGGCGAAGCACTTCGGTATCAGGGCCTGAAAAACGCGCTTCTAGCTTTGCGCCTGAGCCGGGGCCGAACTGCATGCGCTCCATGTAAAAGTTTGCGTCCAAGTCGATGTCATTTAGCTGGTCACTTAATGCGTCTTGAATAGCAGGGATATTGTCGAGCGCGTTGGCACGAACCATAAAAAAGGCATAGTTTTCATTGGCACTTTTAGGGGCATATGTCAGCGTAAAACGACCGGCACCTTGCCCTATGAACGTGGTAACGGCCGTGACGTTATCTAATGCCAGAATACGCTGTTCGGTCTCCTTAGCGATAGATTCAGTTGCACGTATATCTCGGTCTTGAGGGCCCCAATAATGTATAAAGAAAAGTGGTGCATTTGACGGCGGGAAGAACCCTTGCTTCACCATGCCAAAACTACCGTATGCGACAACGGTAATGAATAATAGTGCTCCTATGGTTACCCAGCGAAGTTTCAATGCGCCAATAAGCATATTTTTAAACCACTGCTGCATGGCAGATGGTTTTGCGTCGCTTTCTAGTGACATGCCTTTCTTGTAAAAGTGTGCGCCTAGAACAGGTACTAGTGTCACTGCCAATACCCAGCTTATCATCAGCGAAACGAGCACAACGGCAAATAACGAATATAAGAATTCACCTGTAGCGTCATTCGATAAACCAATGCCTGAAAATGCAGCGATACCAATGACCGTAGCACCTAGAAGGGGCCACTGTGTTCGCTTAACGATAAAGCTTGCCGCTTCTTTAGCTGATGCACCTGTTGCCATACGCAGCATCATACCTTCGGCCACCACAATGGCGTTATCCACAAGCATGCCCATGGCAATTACCATGGCGCCGAGTGATATGCGCTGAAGCTGAATGTCCATTAGCCACATAATAAGAATGGTGCCCAATACAGTGACAAGCAGGACGCTACCCACAACAACACCTGAGCGCCAACCCATAAACAAGCATAGGGTGAAAGTTACCACCGCCACTGACATGACTAAGTTATTGATAAAACCGTCAACCGATTCGTCAACCACAGAAGCTTGATCGTAGATAGGTGTTAACGTGATACCAACTGGCAGTTGCTGGAGTAGTGCACTGACTTTCGCGTTTACGCGCTCACCTACATCCACAATATTTACATCGTTAAGTGCAGACACGCTAAGTGTTAACGCTTCTTCGCCATTGTAGCGTACGAGGACCGGCTGCACATCGGCCGGCTCCAATTTAAGCGTAGCGACATCGGCTACACGTAAAGAACGGTTGGTACCAGGAACAACAATAGATAGATTCGATATCTCTTCTAGTCTATCTGGTGCTCGCTCAACGACAATACGAACGTTCTTTTCATCAACTTTCATGCGTCCGCCGTTGAATGGGCGCAGATTATCTTGAAACAATGACGCTAGGTCAGGGAATGAGATGCCCAGCCCTGCCAGTTGATAGGGGTTAATGTAGGCAACGATTTGTTCTTGCTGTACCCCAGTAACATTAACTTTTGCTACACCTTCTGTAGTTAATAGGTCACGGCGAATAATACGCGCAAACTCTCGAAGCTCTCGCGTGTCGAAATCAGGGGCACTCAACGCATAGTACAAACCGTAAACGTCGCCAAAATCATCAAAAACAACGGGGTCTTGTGCGCCTGCAGGCAGTGAAGAAGCAGTATCGCGCAGTCGCTTTCTTAGCTCATCCCAAATCTGTGGCAGTAAGTCACTGTCGTAGGTACTTTTTACTTCAACCGTAATTTCAGAACGCCCAGGCGATGACGTTGAGGTGACTTCTTTGAGTTGCGGCATTTGCTGAATTGCAATTTCTAATCGCTCGGTAACTTCTCGTTCAACTTTTTCAGCACTTGCACCAGGGTAGGAGGTGTACACTCGTACTTGTTTGATGGTGAATGCAGGGTCTTCGAGTCGCCCAATGTTGGTCATGGCGAGTATACCGCCTAACAACAGTATGACTACCATAAGCCAGATGTTTACTGGCTTATCTATGGAATAGCGTGCAATGTCCATGAATTACTTTTCTCCCTTATAAGGAAGAACTTTCATGCCGTCGCGCATCTGCGCCGCGCCAGCAGCAACAATGAATTGCCCAAGCGCTACATCACCTTCAATTACCGCAAGGTCATTTTCAATATGGCGCACAGCAATAGTCTGCTTAGATACCAATTGTGTATCATCATTGTATAACCAAACCGCAAAACCATTTTCCTTGTCACCCACGAGGGCCTTCACAGGTACAACAAAACCATCAGGGTACAAAGTACCTTGTAAGCTAACTTTTACCACAGCGCGCGCACCGGGAGTCAGCGGCAGATCTTCTCGCGGCGCCATGGCAAATACCACTTCATAGGTTTGTGATACTGGGTCTGGTTGAGTGGAGTGTTCAACGTATTCAACGGTATACCACTGCGCTCTATTCGTAGCCAATGTCGCGCTGGCTTCTTTAATACCGCGCCCAATGTTCGCGGTAAGTAATCGCTCTGGTACATTAATGTTGAAATAGATTTTCGACACATCTTGTAGCCTTGCAATAGAGGTGCCTGACTTTACAAAGCTATTGTTTTCGACCAGCCGTTCAGACACCTTCGCATCGAAAGGGGCATACAATTGGGTATAACTGAGGTCTTGTTCGGCATTTTTTAAATCAAGCACGGCCAATTCGTATGATGTCATTGCAGAGTCCAATGCACTTTGCGCGACAAGCTTCTGCGAGAACATTTTCTCAATGCGGTCTAATTCTCGTTTAGATTGCTCTAAGCGCGTCTTCGATTGCTCTACTCGACGCTCAAACGGCTTTCTATCTATAGTGGCAAGCAATGTGCCCTTGGCAATATCGCTTCCTGTAATTAAATCGGTCTGTGTTAAACGACCAGAAACCTCAAAGCTAAGGTCGACCGTTTTTACTGCAGATACTACAGCAGGAAAAGTAAACTCATCAAAATTGGGAATAGTGCTCACAGTGGCCAGTTTTACGTATCGTGGTGAAGCGGTGCTTTGCTCGTTTACTTCTTCCGAAGTACAAGCGCTAAGTGACAACACCGAGAATAAGCTCAATAAGAGGGCATGAGAAAGTCGTTTTATGGACATGGCTATGGGTAATCCATCAGTAAAGTAAAAAAAGTTACGTGCCTATATGCACCTGTTTACTGCTAACGATTGGCATGTACGAAGGTATGCCGTTTATTAAAAAGTAAACTGATGAGTGCATTTTAGTGCCGATGCATTGAAAAGTAAACTGTTCGGTGTAAAATGATTGACGTGAATTCATTGAGTAATTTTTATGACGACTAATACACGTACGCGAAGTGACCTTAAGCGAGAAGCCATTATACAGGCCGCTACACAAGCTTTTCAGGAGTTTGGTGTGAATGGCACTAGCATGGACAAACTTGCAGAGCTTGCCAATGTGTCCAAGCGCACGGTTTATAATCATTTTGCGACAAAAGACGAGCTGGTTATGCACTTGGTGACGCAGCAATGGCAAAGCGCAATTCTCAACGTCACGGCAAGCTATGACAGCAATGCTCCGCTTGATATTCAAATGTGTGACCTCATCATGCAGGACATAGAATTTATGGTAAGCGAGTCTCACCTTGATTTAGCGCGCGTGGCAATAGGACACTTTTTTTATGAGCCCGAAAAACTCAAAGATGAAGTTGGGCAGCTCAAAGAGCAAGAAACGGCCATGCATCGATGGCTCAAAGATGCACAAGCTGACGGTAAATTGTGTTTTGATGATCTTGACCGCGTTGTGGAAGAAATAGATAGCTTAGTTAAAGGGCAGTGTTTCTGGCCGCAGCTGTTTAAGATTGAAGACGCATTAAGTGAAGCAGACAAACTAAGTGTGGCGCAAAATACCGTGGCGCTTATTTTGAGTCGATACAAAGCAAGATAGAGATTTACTCGAGCGCGTTGTATATCAATATCAACTGCTTGAACTACCGATGTTAAATTTATCTTGCTGCTATACAACAATAGTCATCTAGGTGTTGTGCCATTCCTCTATCATTTTTTTGTAAAAAAAGAAATGTTCTAAATAATTAATAAAATTTATAAAGATATTTTAACTTTTATTAATATGTATCTCGTTTTTCGCTTTGTAATTGATTATCATTGCCGCCATAAATAACAATCATTCTTATTTTTAGTTGAATTACAGATAACAATTACAATAAAGATGCACGGAATGCTTCAACGATTTCAACTAAAAGACACAAAAAGCAAACTTGGAGAACACCTTTGAAATTCAAATTAACTAGCATTGCTGCGGCAGTAATCCTTTCACCGTTAGCGCAAGCCGATGATATGAAAGATATTGAGCGACTTACTGTTGAAGGTAAATACCTTTCAGTAAACCAAGCTAACTCGATAAAAAGCCCGACACCAATTATCGATGTTCCTCAAAGCTTATCTATCATGACTGCTGAAGAGATTACCGCTCGCGGCATTACTAGTATTGGTCAAATTATTGATTACACACCTGGCGTAAATACATCTCAGGGTGAAGGCCACCGTGATGCGGTTGTATTTCGCGGCGTCCGTTCAACTGCTGACTTTTACCTAGATGGTAATCGCGACGATGTTCAGTACTATCGCGCGCTGTACAATGTTGAGCAGGTAGAAATTCTTCGTGGTCCTAACGCGTTATTATTCGGCCGTGGTGGTACAGGCGGTATTTTAAACCGTGTATCAAAGAAAGCGAAAACAGGCGAAGAGTTTGTAAACTACAATGTATCGGCTAACACGTTCGGTGCATACAACTTACAGCTAGATACAAACATTGAAACCAGCGAAGATTCAGCACTGCGTATTAACGCAATGTACGAAAGCCTAGATAATCACCGTGACTTCTTTTACGGCGACCGCTATGGCTTTAATCCAACTGCCCGTATCGTGTTAAGCGAAGACACGGTTGTTGATCTTTCTTATGAGTACATTGATCACGAGCGTTTTATTGACCGTGGTGTGCCAACGGGTGCAAATGGCGAGCCAGTTGAAGCGTTTGAAGACATTGTGTTTGGCGATCCGGATAACAACTATCAAACATTGGATGCCGATGTATTCCGTGCAAACGTACAGCATACTTTTTCAGATAACCTAAAAGGTAACTTTAACGCATTTTACGGTGATTACGATAAAGTTTACGCCAATTTTTACGCGTCTGGTTTCGATCCTGAAACTAACATTGCGACACTAGATGGTTATATCGATACCACTCAGCGTGAGAACCTAATTCTTTCGGCTAACCTTGTAGGCGAATTTGAAACAGGCAGCATTGAGCATACGGTTATCTTCGGCGGTGAAGTGATTAACACTAAATCTAACCAAGACCGTTTTAATCCTGTCTTTGACTCGACAGGCAACGATAAAGAAGGTTTCATTGCGACACGTCCACTTAGCTTCAGAGGCCTTACAGGTACTAATGCTGACGGCGTTACCGTGACGACGGCTTTCTCTGCACTAAACGATGATACCCACGTAGACTTAGATGTTTATTCATTCTATGTACAAGACGAAATTGCGCTAACAGAAAACTTCGACTTAGTGCTAGGTGCGCGTTTTGACAGCTTCGACATCGAAGTGTTTGACGCTCGCCCTACGGTACTTGAAACACGCAACCGTAAAGATGAAGAAGTATCACCTCGTGCAGGCCTTATATATAAGCCTCAAGAAAATATTTCGATTTATGCAAGCTATAGCGAGTCATTTTTGCCTCGTAGTGGCGAGCAGTACGCTAACATTAATGGTGATGCAGACCAGTTAGATCCAGATACGTTCACAAACCAAGAAATTGGTATTAAGTGGGATTTCGCCGATAGCATGAGCTTCACGGCTGCTATCTTCGAAAACGAGCAAGTATCACTTGATAACGATCCGAATGATCCAGAAGGTTTTGTGGAAGTTGACTCAGACGTGTCGGGTTTTGAACTACAGTTGCAAGGTTATATTACTGATAAGTGGTATGTTACAGCTAACTACAGCAACCTAGACGGCGAGAATTCTGACGGTGTAGACTTACGTGAACTACCAGAAAACACACTTTCTGTATGGACTACGTATCAGGTAAATGATGTATTCGGATTTGGTTTGGGTGCTACTTACCAAGACGAAAGCAACATTCTAACTGCGGTTGAGACTCCAGTGCTACCTAGCTACACGCGTGTTGACGCTTCTGCATATTACGACATTAACGACAAAATGCGTCTTCAACTTAATGTTGAAAACCTAACTGACGAACTGTACTTCCCGAATGCGCACTCTAGACACCAAGCGACAGTTGGTGCACCAATTAATGCAAGATTGTCATTAATTGGTTCATTCTAAGCCATTAACGGGTTTTAGCTAACAATGCGAAAAGCCATTTGCGAATGCAAATGGCTTTTTTTATGCGAGTTCTTAAAATGTAGGTTTAGTCGCGATATCTTACTTTGCGTTAGCAAAGTCAATAAGTGTCTGTCCATCCATTCTATAACCAATCCACTCGCTTTTGGGTTTTGCCCCTAAAGACTCATAAAAGTCGATGGCTGGCTGATTCCAATCTAGTACGCTCCACTCAAAGCGCCCACAGTTATTGGCAACAGCAATTTTTGCCAAATGCTGAAGCAGGGCTTTTCCGGCACCTAGGCCTCGTGATGCTGGTGAAACATAAAGGTCTTCCAGATAAAGTCCATTTCTACCTTGCCACGTAGAGTAGTTAAAGAAATAAACCGCAAACCCAATGGCTACGCCGTTGTTTTCACACATTACACAATGGGCAGTTGCGCCGTCGGAGAACAGCGTGCGATGCAAGTCTGCTTCGCTGGCTTCTACTTCGTGTTCAGCTTTTTCATAAATGGCCAAATCTAAGATGAACTGTCTAATTTGCGATACATCTTCTGGTATTGCATTTCTAATTGTTAATTCGGTGGTCATAAAAAATCCAATAGTGTTTTGTGAAAAGGGTAGGGCTTTTAACTTTGGAAGTCTAATAAATGCATGCGAGTGAAATTCAAAACATAAAAAAACGGCCTCGTATGAGACCGTTCTTACATCTTCTGACGGGGTAAAAATGCTAGTCTAAACCGCTATCGGTTTGTGGCTCTCCCATCACTTCACCATTGCTACCGTTATCTAACGATGCTTTACGCGTAAATACCTTTCGTTTTACAAACGAAAACGGACCGCGCAAATCCAGCAAAACAAGGTAAAGACAAGGCACTAAAATCAAGGTGACAAGCGTAGCGTAAAGTACCGCGAAACCAAGTGCTACTGCCATAGGAATAACAAATGCCGCTTGCAGGCTTGTTTCAAACATAATTGGCAATACACCCACAAATGTAGTGATTGATGTTAGCGTAATTGCTCTAAAACGCGCAGTACCTGCTTCAACTACTGCTTCTTTTACACTGTAACCCTGTGCACGGCGCTGGTTAACAAAGTCGGTCATTACCAACGAGTCGTTAATAACAACACCCGCTGCGGCAATAAGGCCAAACGTCGACATCATTGATAGGTCAAGGCCTAAGAAGTAATGCCCCCAAATAGCGCCGGTAAGGCTAAACGGAATTACTGACATAATGATAAGTGGCTGGCCATAACTTTTTAGTGGCACGGCAAGTAGTATATAAACCATTATCATTGCAGCAAGGAAGAACAGTATTTGTTCGTTTTGCTGTGCTTGCTGTTCTTCAATGTCGCCGCCAAGTTCTGTCATAACCGACGGGAATGACGCCTTAAGCTGAGGCAATAGTTTGTCTTTGATCTCTTCAACCACCTCGTTGGGTTCGACTTTTTCTTCATCGATATTGCCCCAGATGTACACGCTTCGGTAGCCGCCTTCACGTCTTATGTAGCTAATGCCTGGCTTCTCTTCAAGCGCAACCACATCGCCTAACATCACCTCTTCACCCTCTGGGGTTTTGATTAGCGTGTACTTTAAGTCTGCGAACCGCTCTCGGGTAAGTTCAGGGTAGCGCACCATCACGCGAACTTCTTCACCGTTGCGAATAACGCGCTGTGCTTCGCCACCGTAGAAACCCGCACCCACTTGAGAGGCGATACTTGAAAGCGTTAGACCCAAGTCGTAAGCAACAGGTAAAAGCGTCATTTGTACTTCTTTGCTGGGAGGGTCAATGGTTGAGCTCACGTCAAACAAGCCGTCTTGTTGTTGGAGCATCTCAATAAACTTAAGGCCGGCAGCGTTGAGCGTGTCAATATCTGGACCAAACAGCAAATAGCCAAATTCGCCGTCATCACCATCGCCGTTCACATCATCGATAACAGTGAATGACTTCATTCCTGAAATTTCAGGGATGGCCTCGCGCCAGCGCCTTGCTAGCTCAAAGGTATCAATAGGCCTGTCTTCCTCATTAACCAGTGGTGCAAGAATACGCCCCTCTGTGCGGCCTTCGTTGAAGGCTAAGCGGTCGCGGATCATACCACTGCCAAACTCATTAACGATGTCTTGCTCAACCTTTAGAATGGTTTGCTCAACCACTTTAAGCGCTTCAATTGTGGCCAAGTCAGATACATTCTCGTTCATCTCAATATTAACGCTTGGGAAGTCATGCGGCACTTTAGGGTTGGGAACCATGCGCACATAGTTAGCGTTAATAAGTCCAAAGCTCAGCATTAACAGTGCAACGAACATCATAAATACAGCCCAACGCCATTCAATGGCACGTTCCACGGTACGCTTGTATGGGCCATTTACAAATTTAAAGAAGTTTTTGTTAAAGCGTGAACGCCAGCTTGTTGATTTTACTGGTGAAAATTTTGTGTGAGCTAAATGCGCAGGTAATATCAACTTTGACTCAACAAGGCTAAATGCCAAGCAAAGAATAACCACGACAGAAATATTGTAGAAAAACGCGCCCTCGGGGCCACTACTTAGCGTGAAAGGTGCAAATACGGCAATGGTAGTAAGTACGCCAAATGTTGCTGGGGTCGCTACGCGTTTTGCGCCGCGGATAACATTATCGATACCGCCGCCTTTACTTTCAATCTCGGTATACGCGCTTTCGCCGATAACGATAGCGTCATCTACCACAATACCCAGTACCATAATAAACGCAAAGAGCGACAAAATATTAATACTGACACCAAACAATGGCATCATCATCATGGCACCCAAAAAGCAAACGGGTAGGCCAATCATTACCCATAAAGCCAGTCTAAAGCGTAAGAACAGCGTGAGCATAAAGGCAACCAAAATAGACCCTTGCACCAAGTTTGATAGCATCATATCGAGGCGTGCATTTAGGTAATAAGTCATATCCACTAACACCTCAAGGCTAATACCTTGCGGAAGCGTTGTGTTCTTTTGCTCAATGTAGGCTTTTACTGTTTCGGCAACCGGTATGGTGTTTTGAGTTTTTGTGGCTTTAACGGCGATATAAATGGCGTTCATGCCGTTGTATTTAAAGTAACGTTCGCCTTGTTCGAAACCATCGTTGATGTAGGCCACATCACCTAACGTAACTTTGGCACCTGCATTACCAATTTTGATAGGAATTTGTCTAAATTCTTCGCCACTGTAATATTGGTTTTCAACGCGCACAGACACAATACCGGAGTTAGTACGCAGCTGACCGGCTGAGATATTTGCAGAGTAGCTGTTGATAGCCTGCGTGATATCAGAAATGTTAACGCCGTATTTGCGCAAAGTGTCTGGTTTGATTTCAATGGCAATTTCATCGCTCGGGGCGCTGACTTGTACCAGTGAAATGGAACCCAGTTGAAGCAGTTCATCTTCCACTTCTTTTGCCAGTACTTTGAGTTCTGAAAGAGGCAAATCACCCACCAAAGGCATCTCAATGACTTGCTGCTGAAATTCAACCTGTGACACATTCACAGGTTCCATTCCAGCAGGGAAGGTTGCAATGCTATCAACACGCAGCTTGACTTTGTCTAGTACGTCGGTGAGCTCTGCTTTAGTGTCTATTTCTAGCGTTACCGCACCACCACCGCGTCGAGCGCGAGAAACCGTGCGTTTTATTTCAGTAACATCCTTAAGCGCTTCTTCCACCTTAACAAAGATACTTTCTTCAACTTCCTGTGGAGAGGCGCCAGGGTAGTTGGCCTCAACATTGATATAGTTTATTTCAATGTTTGGGAACATTTGACGCTGTATGGTTAAGTAACTAGCAATACCCATAATGATGATAAAAATCATCAGAAGGTTAGCTGCCACCGAATTTCGAGCAAACCAGGCAATAATACCGTGTTGAGTGTCGTTGTGGTTTTCCATGACAGCGTCCCTTAATTAGCTTGTGCTGTTAGGTCGGTTGCACTCTCAATCACTTTTACCGCCATACCATTTTGAGGGTACTCGGGTAAGGTCATGACGACTTTGTTCGCATTGAACGAGCCTTGAATTAAGAAATCACCGTTTTCTTCACGAATCACTCTGACTTTATGCGAAGACAATTTGTTGTCATCATCTAACGTCCACAGCAAACGGTTAGTAACCAGTTCTTGCGGTATACGGTACACATCGCTCAGTGTTTTCCCTTCAAAAGCAATAGTGCTGTAAGAGCCAAACTTAACAATTGGCTTGTTAGTGTTGATGGCGTACGGGTCTTCGATACGCGCAACAAAGTAGCTCATGCGCGTATTGTTATCTATCACGCCAGTGTCGCGATGAATGGTGCCTTTTACCGTTGCACCTTCTACATCGGCGATATCAATGGCAATCTCGCTTCCTATGGTATTGTCTGCTAAGAATTGTCTGTCAAAGCCCGCAACAGGGAAGGTGATCTCTGCAAATTCGATATTATTAATAACAGCCACTGGGCTACCTTGTGTAACGTAGTCACCAGTACTGATACTGCGAGATACTACAAGCGCATCATAAGGCGCTTTAACGCGGCAGTTTTCAAGGTCTCGCTTGGCTATCTTTAGCTGTGCTTCAGCCGATTTGACGCCTGCTTTTGCACTCATTACCTGAGGTTTGCGTAAGTACAAGTCAGTGACTCGAGCTTCAGGCATTGTTTTAGCTTCTCTTGCCGCAACGTCTGCTTGGGCTTCTTCCTGAATAAGCGTCGCTTGTGCGCTAGCTAGGTTGGCCTCGGCAAGTAACAATGCTGCTTCATAGGCATCAGGCTCGATAGAAAAGAGCGTTTCTCCCCGTCTAACCAAACCACCAGAGACGAACTTCGGGTTCCAACTCTGCACTTCCCCAGATACCTGGGCGGCCAAATTAGTGGTTTCTAGCGGGGTAATTTCGCCATAAGATGTTAATCGCACGCGAACGTCTTCAGGAGATACAGATTCAACGGTTACCGTAGGGCGAGTATCAACCTCTTCTTTAATTGCCGAATCAGAGGCAGAGGCTTCTATTCCTTTCATTCCCATGTAACCAGCAAGTAACACACCAACGGGTAACGCAAGTCTCATCCATTTCATAACCAGTTCTACTTTAGTATCAAAAACAACCTATAGTGTAGCGCTAAAGTGTTTCAGTTATATAGTCCAAATGTAACGAAACATGAGTCAATTTTGTGTAAAGAGTGATAAGAAAGCGTAAGTCGAACGGGTTATTGATGGTTCAGTGATGAGGAAGCGCATACTCTGTTTCTGCCCGTGTCTTTGGCGTTGTACAGGGCCTTGTCGGCTTGTTTTATGGCGTATGAAACCGTATTGTCGGCATTAACCTCGCACACGCCAAAGCTGCTGCTTACCGACATTTCCACGTTATTTATGGTAAGAGGAGAGTCGCTTAGATTCTGCCTAATTTGCTCTAGCGCTTTCACTGCGCTAGCTTCATCAGTTTCAGGAAAAATAAACATAAATTCTTCGCCGCCCCAGCGTGCCAAAATATCTTGCCCGCGAAGACGAGCAGTAAATGTTTTTGAAATTTGTTTCAACACTTCGTCACCTTGTTCGTGACCCAGGGTGTCGTTAATGTGTTTAAAGCGGTCAATATCTGCAATTGCAACAGAAAATGGACGTTGGCTTCGCTGTAACCGCGCGTACTCTCTTTCTAAACACTGCTGTGCACCTCGACGGTTTAATAGCTGTGTTAAATGGTCGTGCTTGGCTTGTCGTTCGAACTGATCGCTTAAGTAAAGCGCAGTTTCATAACTCTTTTGGCGGCTATACTCATAAAAGGCAGACAAGAACGACACGGTCAAAAACGAATAGAGCAGCCTAGATTTAAACGCATAAGAATATTGAGTTAGCAATAGCTTGTCATCTAATGCGAATAACAAAATGGCGCTTACGGTGGTATAGGCCAATAGCGCCAGCATTCCTCTCACAAAGCCCGCAAAGAACATGGTGACAGGAGGGACAAGATATATCCAGAGCGGCCCTGTATTATCCTTGCCGCCTGTCACTAGAAGTAAAAGCGTTAATATCATCAAACAAGATATTAGTAGGCTAATGGAAGTAGTGCGCGCCGCAGGTGAATTAAACCGAATTTGTAGCTGCTGGGACACTGCAAACACGGTGCTTGCGATCAGAAGAATGATAGCTAGCGGCAGTTCTTGTGCAAATAACGCGCGCATACCCAGTATAAATGTTATAGACATACCAACAGCGGCGAATAGATTTACGACCACTATTCGCCTATTGGTTTCGTCTCGATAATGGTGACTTACGCCACTGTATACGTATAGCTTTATGCGACTTAACATTTTTATTATGAGTTACTGTGCCACTTCTTTCGCAATCATTGCTGATAATTCGTCTATCGCTTCTCGCATTGCATCAATACTCGAAGAGAATCCATCGTTAGGTAATGTAGTACGTAAATGGAAGGGAGTATGTTTAATGCTATTGTCACTCAATGATATCACATATTCGCCACTAAAAATGACTTCACCAGTATGGCTGCTTACAAAGTCGTTGATATGCAGAGAAATCTTCGTTGAAGGCTGCGATGCGTAGTGATCCCGTGGTACCAAGCTAATCCCGCGTTTTGATAACGCATGTTTTAATGCCTTGGTTAGTCCCTCATCGATGGGCTCGGCCCAAAGGTGTTTTGTCGAAATATGCAAATTGGTATCGCTTATTTGATATACCAAACCGCGTTGTTTCAAGTATTCCGGCAAGGTAACAGCATCAATCACTACCGTTGCCGTTGCCTCTTCATTTGAAGAATTGGCAGGAGAGTGCAACAAGTAGTATGTCAGTGAACTCGGTGTGCCGCTACATGCTATCAATAACATAGAAGCCAGTAATGGTAACGCCATAATGTTGAACGTTTTAACCCATGAACAATGGGCAGTGTTACGCAAGCGTCTCATGCTGGCTTTCCCTTCTGTACGAAAAATTCAATAGTCATACTCTTAGTCTTCACGCTTTGCTTTGGGTTGAATGTCTGCGCCGTCATCAGTTGAAAAAATCAAGCTGTTAGGCGTTTGATTGAGTTTAAGGAGTAAGGGTTGAATGTTTCGCATGGTTTCTTGCAAAGCATCCACCGTTTCTTTCACTTCAGACTGATTGAAGCCACCCTCACTGTAATTTTTTAACAGACCATCTAAGCTCAATAGTACTTGGTTGAGATTATTGTTAAGTGCTTTAGCGTCGATATCTTCAATGAGTAAGTCAAAGTCATTACTGGCGGTCTCTACTGACTCTGCCGCAAGCTTCATATCTTCAACGGCAATCTGCACATTTTCAATCATCTCTTTTAATGGAAGCTGGTTTATCTTGTCTAAAATAGCGTCAGCCTTTTGTGTCAGCTGAGTAAATTCATTGCTGACCGTTGGTATTACTTCATAACCATTGATGACTTCTATTTTGGCGTCGCCAGCGTGCTCAGGGAAATGCTGTAAATCAACATATAACCCGCCAGTTAAAACATTACCCATGCGAAGAGATGCTCGCAAGTCACTTTCAAGCCAGTTTCGTATGGTTTGCTTAATGGCATTCAACCCTTCTTGTGTATCCGGCTGCCTTGCTTTTCCTGGGTAAATGTTGATAAGCACGGGGATAGGGTAGTCTTGCTGTAAAATGTTTCCTTGCACCGCGGGCAGTGTGTTAATACCCGAGACGTTTCCAATTTCTATGCCTCGATACTCAACGGGCGCACCAACGGTAAGTCCGCGAACGCTTTCGTCAATAAGCAACAGATATTCCGCTGATACTTTAAACCTGGCATCTGAGGCCGCTGTTTTGTCTCCGTATATAGTAAAAAATGCGTTTTCGACAACTTGTTCGCCAGTTGCTACACCCTCTGGAATGCCAAACGTAATGCCGTTTGCCAACAGTGTCTCTAAGCTCCCAGTTTCCACACTAAGTCCGCTGGACTCTAACAATAGCTTAACCCCACTCACATCCCAAAAGCGCGTATTGTCAGTAATGAGCTTGTGATAGGGAGCTTCAATAAACGCATTGTAATAAACCACACGTTCTTCAATATTAAATGTGGCGTCTTCAAACTCGCCGACTTGAAACCCTTTATAAATGATTGGGTCACCTGGTTTGTAGGCGAATTCGTCGTCGCTCCTAAGCATGACATGCAACCCCGGCGTACCGGCGGGTGTGACAGGCGGGCGGTCTAAAGCGATAAAGTTGAGTTTCTCTTCACCTTTGTCATTTGCCGACATCGCAATATAGCTACCTGATAACAGTGTGTTAAGCCCCGATACCTCAGAAAAACTTATACGCGGAGCCACCACCCAAAATGCAGCGTTTTCATTAAGAAGGTGAGCGGCGCTAGAGTCAATTCTGGCGGTGACTAATACACCATTTAAATCTGGTTTCAGCGTGATCTTCTTTACTTGGCCAATATCGAGGTCGCGTACCTTTATGGGGGTTTTATTTACCTCTATCCCGGTTGCAGAAGGTAATTCAATGGTAATGAGCGGACCTTGATTTTTCCACTGGTAGTAGACCATCCAGCCGCCAATAATGATCACAAGAATGGGAATAATCCATATTCGTGATATTGAGCTCGTTGGTCTAACGGTCGCTTCATCAACCTGCGAATGTTCGGTCATGGTAATTGCTTCCACGGCTGCCATATTAGTCGCGAATCAAAGGTCATCGCGGCGATCATTGTTACAAAGACTACGGCACAAAAGGCTAATGCCGCTTGGCCTGGATATATAGATAGTGTGCTCCCCATTTGGATAAGAGCAACAAGTACCGCCACTACAAAAACGTCAATCATTGACCAGCGGCCAACGGCTTCGGTAATGCGGTAGTAGCGAACTCTTAATTTCTGTGAACTTGTTTTTTCACGTTGAACAGAAAAATTTAGCCAAGCAAGAATGACGATTTTAGCAACCGGCACTACAACGCTAGCAAATAAGATAACTAAAGCTACGGGATAAGAGCCTGACTCCCAAAGAGAAATAACACCGCCAATAATAGTATTGGGTGTTTCTTGCCCGAAGAGCTCAGTATACATAATTGGCAGCACATTGGCAGGAATATACAAAATACATGCGGTTAAAAGTAGTGCCCAAGTTCGTTGAATACTCTCGCTCGCCTGAGCTTCGCTTAATGGCTTGGGTAAGGGGAGAACCCCTTCTTGTAGCCACATTTGATAGCGGGTGGTGTCGAATTGACTTATACAAAGTGCAGTGAATGCGGAAAACCCAATGAAGGCGTAAAATGACATACCAATTGCAACATCGGCCAACTCAGTAATTTTGATAAGACTAACGAGTGCGCCAACAAGGAATATTTCCGCCATACTCCAAGGCATAAGGGTTTTTACAAGACCAAACAAACGGTTGAGATAAAAAGGCCGGCTTTGCCTTATTTGCGCTAAAGACAGTAGAAACATGCCAGACAGGACGATTCCGGGAAGCAACACCGTCGCAAGGCTAGTGATAATGGCCAGCGACATATAGTCTTGTTCAATAAGCACTGTTATGCCTGAAGGTAAATCAATACTGTGCTTTTGACCGCTTGCTTTAAATGTTAGAAAGTTGAACGGTAAAGACAGAAGTAAAAGTACTAAGGCACTAAAGGAGTAAGCGAGAAGTTTTTCGTTCGCATAGTGCCTAAAAGACACTAATGTATGGTTGCAAACGGGGCACACTGCGCGTTGTCTGTGGGCAAGCGGGGGAATGTTAACGGGTGTATGGCATTGTTCACATACAAGCGTTATGTTTTCATTTTGTGCCATAAATATTAGTGTGTCGCACTATCAGTGTGTATTATCAAAAAAACTATAACTTGTTGATTTTCAGAATTTACAGCATAGCGCATTGCAAGGGTATCGGGAAGTGATGCAATTTTTAAACAGCGAAAAACAAGAACAAATCAAAAGCAAGCTCATTGAGACGTCTGATGGAGCGCAGCGTATCTACCACACGCAAAAAAGACGTGGCAGGCACTTTGTGTCTAAACGCGGGTTGGGTCTATTGCGTTTTTGGCGCAGCCTAACGTTTGCTCAACGTTGCTATTTAATTGCTACGGGCATGGGATGCCTGATGATGTACTTCAATATTCAAAACAGTGCATTCGATATTGTTATGTTTCTGTTCGTTTTGGCGGGCATTATTAACGAAATTTGGCCGCGTTTTATGACGGTGTGGCATAGTTTACCCGGAAAAGCGGTCATCCTATTCGTGTATGCCATCATTGCCAATTTCGCTTTAGCTTCAGCAAGTGGCATGGTTAACGATATTGCTGGGGTCTCTGCTAACGCTTTGCCGTACAGTCATAACTTTGCGCTGCTTCTAACCGTACCCAGTTGGTTTTTGATTACTTCACTGATGTTTTTGCTCGTACTGACGTTAATAACACCTATCTATTTATTAGTGTTATTGGCACTCAAACCGATTGGAGTAAAACGCATTTGGCATCCACCTGAATATCGATTCGTGCTAACCACGGCGTTTATTAGGTGGGTGTGGACATTTTTTCTAATTTTCGAGCTTTCGTTATTATCAGCGCAAGCGGGAATGATATGGGAAGATAACGACGATTTTGGCGTAGACATTGTTTCTTTGCAAATTGCAGGTAACAGCATCGTAAAAGATGAAAGCGCAGCAAATCAATCCTCGCAAGAAAATGTTGAAAACACCACCATAACTGACGATGCAACGAATGCACAAAATGAGAATACCCCCGACGCTACAAGTGCTTCTGAAACACCATTGCAAACTGCCATTAATGAGCAAATTGAGAATGCGCAAACACAAACCCAAGCACAACGAGAAACGCTAGCCAAAGAAATAGACGAAGCAAATACTGATATTGAAGATGAATTTGAAGAAGCATGGAACGAAGCTCAGTTAAGGCGTGTTGCCTTTAAACGCTTTCAGCACCGTGCACTGGCTGATTTCATCTATGTTTTTGAGGCTGACTCACGCTCAAGGTGCGCACACGCCGACAACAGTAGGGTTATAGAGCTCAACGATTACGAAGTACTTGAAATTACGCGAGATAGCGACGAAGCCAATGAAATCGGCTATAAGTTTGTAGTTATTCCCTGCAAATCAGCGGCTATCGGTGGCTAGCTGTATCTAGGTACGTTGAAGCTTTACGCTCGTCGTGTTTTTTTCATTAATAGAGGCGACGCTTAATACGCGTCGCCGCCTCGTTAGGTTGCCGTTTTACCACCGCTTTTGATACAACGGCTAATGAAGTTACCACTTCTAGTTAGTTTGTTTCTTCTGCATGTTTGCTTAACGAACCAAACTCACGAGCATGTGCATCTTTATAAGCACGGTTTGCGGCTTGAAAGTCATCGAAGGTGTTAGAAAACTCAGGGTGGGTTTCCAGTAAGGTGTTGATCGTCGCAAGAAGCTCTTTTTGCTTTTCGCGCTGTTCAACATTGCCCATCGATGCAGCACTCTGAGCTGTGCTCATGTTTCCACTGATGAGTTCATTAGACACGGCTTCCTGCCTAATTCGCCAGTCGAATGCGTTACGACACACTTCTTTTTTAAAGTGTGAGCCTGTCTCACGCTCTCTTCGGCACTCGAAGTGCATGTCCTTGTCTTCTACCAATTGATTAAACGCTTGCATAAATTCGAAGCGCTTTTCCTCTTTCATTTTGAAAAAATACTGAAGCGGTTTCTTACCAACCACTTCAATTGTTTCGACGTCGTCTTTTTCTTGTGCTGCAAAAGCGGTCGATGAGATGAAAAGCGAGCACAGTAATCCTTTTACTACTAGTTTTGAAAACATAATTTAGTCCTTTACATGTTAAAGCACTTTTATACTAGCACTCTTACCATGGCCCAAACATGTGGTTTAGCTATATTTAATGTAAAGATGTGTGTCTCTACGCCAATCGAAATTGGTGTTGATTTCAGATAAGGCCCACAGTTTCTGCATCACTTCTTCATCAAGCACAAAGGGCCGAAGCACGCATTGACCAACAGGGCCGCCAAAGTTCATAAGGCCGGTAGGGCCGTAATAAGCGCGTTGCTCAAGGTCTTTTTCGATTGCGCACATAACACTCGGGTAGGCGCCTTTTTCTGCAGATTGCGCAAGCCCCAGTTTGACCATAATTGACCAACTCAAACGTGTAGCCACGCTGGCATTTTCCCTTATCAGTGACGTGTTGGACGCACCAGGATGGCATACATAAACGTTAACATGCTTATTGTTGTTGGCTATTTTGTTTTGAAGCTCGTAGGCGAACATCATCTGAGCCAGCTTGCTTTGGCTGTATACCTTGTTAGGGTGATAGTTCTTATCCCAATTCATATCATTAAACTGCATGCTTCTTAAGCCCATTTTATGACCTTCGCTAGAGACCACGACAATTCGGCCTTGGGATGCATCTAACCTGTCAAACAACAGACCACAAAGTAAAAAGTGCCCGTAGTGATTTACGCCCAACTGACTTTCAAAGCCATCTTCGGTAAATTGCTGAGTTGCTATTTGTGCAATAGCACCATTACATATAAGCGCATTTATCACTGGAACCTGCTCTAACACTGTCTTTGCACATAGCCTTACTGACTTTAAACTTGCTAAATTCAAGTGAATAAAGCGCACTTGCGCGCTATCCCCGAACTCTTGATGTAGATTCGATATAGCCAACTTTGACTTACTTTCGCTGCGGTTTAGCATAATGACAGTAGCGCCTTGCGATAGCAGTAAGCGACTTGTTTGGTAACCCACTCCAGAATTTGCGCCCGTAACGAGGTAGGTTTTGCCTTTTAAGTTGCTCATACGAGAGGGTGTCCAACCTTCGCGGCCGTATAAGGATGGTGTAGTCATAGTTTTTACCTCAAAGTAAAAGTTGTTTTGTATTTGTAATATAGTGTTGTTGATGAGGGTTAAATAGGCGTATTTGGCGCTAAAAATTGCCTATTTGTATCATTTTGTTGTGAAATAGAACGGATTGCTGATAGTGTTTGGTGAGGTTTGGTAGCATAGTGAAAATGCAAAGGAGGCGGTGGTGAGTAGAGCATTGCTAAGTGAGCTTATCGAGAGAAAAGTCTGTCAAAATGGGCTAGTAGAGACTGGAATTGAGGGAGTGCAGCTTTTCAAAATTACTGAACCAATTGACTGTGCACCTGTGGTTTACGAGCCGTCATTAACCGCAATTGTAAGTGGCGCTAAGGAAGCCATACTCAATGGCAATAAGCACATATTCGACACAAAGAGATACACATGTTGCACAATGCCAATACCAGTAGAGGCGGGTATTCCAGAAGCTTCTGTATCGCGTCCATTAACAGGGGTCTATATTTCTCTTGATAGCAGTATCATGAGAGAACTAGTCATTCAGTTGGAAAGTTTAGGCTTAGATGAAGCAGGCAATTTAGCAGCACATTCGACTACGGGTATGGCTTCCGCTAGATGGGATGACGACTTTACCGGTGCCCTTTATCGTCTTTTGTTACTTACCGATAGCGCAGCTGATATAGCAGTGCTAGGAAAAAGCCGACTGCGAGAGCTTTACTACGCTTTATTAAAAGGCGAAGCAGGTAGTGCAGTGCGGCAGAGTTTTAACGCTGGAAATGCCATTGTGCGCGCAATTGAATACTTAACTGCCAATGTTCATAAGACTACTACTATTGATGATATTGCCGGTAAAGTGGGCATGAGTCGTGCTGTTTTTCATCGAAAATTTAAACAAGCGACAGCTATGTCTCCTATCCAATTTGTTAAGTCTATGCGATTAAACAATGCCGCTAAGCGAATAGCCCAGGGCATTAATGTTAGTGTTGCGGCCATGGATGTTGGGTATGTGAGCTCATCCCAATTCAGTCGCGACTTTAAACGTGCGTATGGGCAATCACCAAAGCAATGGGAAAAAGCGAATAAATCACATAGAGTAGGGATATAGCTGAAGTTTGCGTTTAGTAGACACGTTACAACACAAGGATATAGCAAACCTATGAATGATTTTTTCGCCCAATGGCTTACCATCTTTTTGGGCTTTTTCGCAATTATGAACCCTATTGCTAATACTGCGGCATTTGCGGGCTTAGCAGGCAATAAAAGCAAACAAGAGCAAATCAAGATTGCCACCAAGGCGCTTGTCATTACTTTTGCCGTTATTTTGTCTTTCTCATTGCTTGGAAAGGCCATTTTCCATTTGTTTGGTATTACCATCCACGCATTGAGGATTACAGGCGGAATATTGGTGTTCTTAGTTGGCTACCACATGCTAAACGGGGCAACGTCAAAACTCCATTCAGCGGAGGAAAGTGAACAATCAGATATTGCTGTATCGCCTTTGGCCGTGCCGCTTTTGGCTGGCCCTGGCACCATTGCAACAGCAATGAATTATTCTGCGTCTGGCGGCATGTCAGGCGTTATTGCCACCGTTTGTGTATTTGCTGTACTTTGCCTTATTACGTTTGTTTGCTTTGTTTTCAGTTCTAAAATTTTATCAGTTATTGGTGAAAGCGGCCTAAGTATTGTTACGCGTCTTATGGGGCTTATACTGGCTGTTATTGGAACACAAATGGTGATTACGGGCGTGACATCTGTGATGACTGCAATGCACTAACGTAAACACGCTAGTGCCTGATGCCTTCACAAATATCTGAGATACAAAAAAGCCCGCTATACAAAGCGGGCTTTTGATTGAAACCTGTAAGGTATGCTTAGAAGCTTGCATTACCCGGAGTTCGTGGGAATGGAATAACGTCACGTACGTTTTGCATACCCGTTACATAGGCAACAAGTCGCTCAAAACCAAGACCGAAACCTGAGTGAGGCACAGTGCCGTAACGGCGAAGGTCACGGTACCATGCGTAGTCTTCTTTCGAAAGGTCCATTTCATCAAGACGTGCATCGAATACATCTAGTCGCTCTTCACGTTGTGAGCCACCAATGATTTCACCAATACCCGGCGCAAGTACGTCCATTGCAGCAACTGTCTTACCGTCGTTGTTAATGCGCATGTAAAACGCTTTAATATCTTTCGGATAGTTCTGCATGATAATTGGTGCGCCTACGTGCTCTTCAGCAAGATAACGCTCGTGCTCTGAAGAAAGGTCGATGCCCCACTCAACAGGGAACTCAAAGTCTTTTCCGCAGTTCTTAAGAATTTCGATTGCGTCGGTATAGTCCATACGCACGAAATCTGAATTCACAAGCTTCTCAAGACGTTCGATAGCGTCCTTTTTAATGCGCTGTGCAAAGAACGCCATGTCATCCGGCAGCTCTTCTAGTACCGCTTTACAAACGTATTTCAGCATGTCTTCAGCAAGTTGTGCGACATCTTTAAGCTCAGCAAACGCGACTTCTGGCTCAATCATCCAGAATTCTGCTAAGTGGCGAGAAGTATTTGAGTTTTCTGCACGGAACGTAGGGCCGAAGGTATACACCTTAGACATTGCAGTACAGTAAGTTTCAACGTTTAGCTGACCTGATACCGTTAAGTAGGTTTCTTTTCCGAAGAAGTCTTCTGAGTAATCAACGTTACCTTTGTCGTCACGAGGAATGTTCATCATATCAAGCGTTGATACACGGAACATTTCACCCGCGCCTTCAGTGTCACTTGCAGTAAGGATTGGTGTAGAGATCCAGAAGTAACCTTTTTCGTGGAAAAAGCGATGAATTGCTTGCGACAAGCAGTTACGCACACGCGTTACTGCGCCAATGACATTGGTGCGCGGGCGAAGGTGAGCATATTCACGTAAATATTCGATGCTGTGACGTTTTGCGGCCATCGGATACGTATCTGGGTTTTCAACCCAACCCAAAATCTCGATGTCTGTTGCATCAATTTCAACTGACTGACCTTGGCCTTGAGATTCTTTCACGGTCCCCGTAACAGACAACGAGCAGCCGGCTGTTAAGCGCTGCACGTCGGCGTAATTAGAAAGAGAATTTAGCGCAATAATTTGAACTGGGTCGAAGCAGCTACCATCGTGTAGCGCAACAAATGAAAGGCCTGCTTTGGAATCACGGCGTGTTCTTACCCAACCTTTTACGGTTACCGATTCGCCAACGGCGTACTTACCCTTAAGCACGTCAACTACGGGCGCATGCGTCATGTTAATTTCTCCGTCTTACTAATTTTATGCTGTTGTCCGCTATTGAACCATCGTCAACAGCACAGTGCAAAATGCACAAAAACTTGTTGTATAGTCAATGTATTGAGCCGTTGTGCCGATAAAAAACGTATACCTAGTCAGGCATTTTCGCGTCTTAAACACCCAGTTCCATGCTATGGTGGTGTAAAAAATAGATAAAAAGGCACAACTCACTAGCACGCTAGTATACTCAACCGTAAGCGGGATGCCAGAGAACAGAGTGACAAATGGGAAATAAAAATAGTTCATCGCCAACAAATGCGTCTTCAGCACCGTTATCCAAAAACGGCGGTGCCGCAACGCGTGCTGATAAAAAAGAGGTAGACAAACCCGATATTGTGACATACGAGATGCTGGCAGAACGACGTTCAACGCCTCACTCACAAACCCTGTTCTATAAAGTAATGCTAGGCCTAAATATCTTGGGGTGGATGGGGCTTGTTGTGGTGCTCATTTTATTTCATTACGCGCGCCCAGATTTTATCAGCGGCGTACAGGCCTATTGGGGCATTGAAGGTGATACAACGTGGTCGCAAGTCCATGTCGACGCTATGACAATAATGCTTTTAGTGTGTTTAGCGCTGAGCCTTGTGAGTATGATCATGCGCGTGAAACGCACGCGACGGCAACATGATAATTTTGGCGTTAACCTGATAGTTCTATTGGCGATTGTGGCCATCAGCTTGGTTACTGTGGCCACTACGCTTGGGTTCTAACTTGGGCCTTAAATTGGGGCCTACATAGGCTTCTTTAGGTAAATGCGGCCTGAATAAGCCAGTAGGTGTAAGCCGCGTAAGCAAACACAAATGCGCCACCTTCCACTCTATTCAAACGGCCCTGTCGCTTTATACCAATACAAAATATGAATAAGGCAACAGTAGAAGCCAGCATAACCACAACGTCTCGATACAGGAAGTCAGCGCCCACTGCCATTGGCTGGATAGTACCGGCAATACCCACAACGGCAAGGGTATTAAACATATTCGAACCAATCACATTACCAATAGCAAGGTCGTGTTCACCTTTACGTACAGCCATAAGAGAAGATGCAAGCTCTGGTAGTGATGTACCAATAGCGATTACTGTAAGCCCGATAATGGTATCGCTAACACCGAAAAAGGTTGCTACCTCAACGGCGCCCCACACTAACATGCGAGAACTGGCTACCAATAACAACAAGCCAGCAATAAGCCACATGACATGCGTTTTAACTGTCCCTTCGCTGGCATTTATCTCGTCGCTATACTCAGAAGCTAGTGCATCATTATCACTTTTCATTCCATGATAAATACTCCATGAAATAAGCAACACAAACAAACCGAGCAGCGAGAAAGCATCATCTTTTGATACTTGCTGATCGAGTACCTGCCACGCAGCGAAAAAGGTAATACCCAGCAGAACTGGCAGCTCTTTTTTTATAATTTCAGATTTGACCGCAATAGGGCTGATTAATGCAGTCAAACCAAGAATAAGCATGACATTAGCAATGTTAGAACCGTATGCGTTACCTAGAGCAATGCCAGAATTGCCTTGAGTAGCAGCAAAAATAGAGACGATAATCTCAGGGGCCGAGGTGCCAAAACCAATAATGAGCATACCGATCAAAAGTGGAGATACGCCAAAATGATTTGCCACTGATGCCGCGCCGCCAACAAATTTACCCGCACTCCAAAGCAATACGGGCAGCCCGATTGCAATAGCCAAACTGGCTAATAACATACTTACTCCTTAAAACTCTATACGTTGTCACGTGCTATCAATAGTGTCTAATAGCGCGTAACCCTCTCAAAGAGAGGTTTCTCTCGCTTTCATCATCACTTCATTCTTAATTGTCTTAACGATGAAAAAAGCCGTGCTGATATCGCTATGCAAAAAATCGCACACTCAGCGCAAATGTTGTTCTGCTGTGTTTCAACAGCTGTATCGTTAATTGTAACCGACAACACGCATTTTAGAAGCGAAATCCATGCACAATATTCTGATTGTGACTAATGATGTTGCCCCTTTTTGTAACAACGCTTTAACCATACTCACTTTTCAAGACAGTCTTGCAGAGTTTCCAAAACCCAACGAGCCAAAAACTCGCATTAAAGTGAAATTTGTAGCTATTTGCACAAAACCAACTCCAGACCCAACAAAAAATGTAAACAGCTAGTAAATATCATTCTTTTGGTGTTATGTTATATTATAACAATTGTGGTTTGGTCTGCTTTTCATGGTTGAACATGGAGCATTTTTCAAACCCCACACTAGAATAAAATGGTTGAGGACGATACTAATGAGAAAGTTTGAGCTGATGACAAAGGCTGAAGTAATAAATGCGCAACGCGCATGGACGCGAGCTGTAATAGAACAAGATGTAGAAGCACTAATCGCGCTTTATGACTTTGGAACGGCTGACGAGCCTCTGTTATTTAAGCCAACCTTGGCTGACGTTATTCGCCTTGATGAAGAAGGGGCCCGTTCATACTTTGTCGGTGGGAATGACAAATATCCGGACGACAACGGGTTTCTCGCTAATGGCTGGAAACATATCGAATTTCAAAGTGCGGCTGGGCCAGTATTAAAAGCTGGTGGTCTAGGCTACAAAGATATGGGCCATTACACTTTTGTTAATCAGCATGGTGATGCAACGCGCGCAGACTATACTTTTGCGTATCATAAATTAAATGGGAAGGTGTTAATATCATTGCACCATTCATCATTAACCTGGATCCCGCCGCAGGCAAGCGCATAATAATTATGTGAAGAGCGCGCTTTTTTACTGACTTTTAGTAAGATAAATTACAAATCCACACTATGAGGAGAGCCTGACTCGCAGGCTTTCCTTAATGATGTGCTTGAGAATTACACACTTTGGTGTTCAGTGTTTTTAATTTACTAACAAGCTGCGACAGCTCCTTCACTGAACCTGAAAATTCGATGTGTTTATTCAATTGCTCGCCTTTTACCGCACCTTTGTACAATGCTGAGCTTTCAAAACAAGCCGTTTGCTTATCTAATTGTTTCCACTCTCCCAGCAAACTGTGTGGTATGCAATGGCGCTTTGCATTAATTTTGTCTTTAATTTGCAACACTTTTCCGATTAATAATTGTGCATCTGTAGGCATAATTACTTCTCCTTTACTACTCACTTCTACTGCAAATGGCAGGGTAAGTCACTGTTAAGTGGCCAATTTTGCTCCTAAATACTAAGCAAAACTAACCTATGCTCGCTACCCTTTATCAACTTCATATAGATCTTTGCATCATCGGTGCCAAAGTGGATATTAAAGTAGTCAAACACAAGCTAACACAATGAAATGTCGCGTTAATTATTGAAAAGGCGCAATAGGTATAAAAAGCAGCTGTATAAAATCCAAACAGTGTTTTTCAAAATGAGAAGCGCATCTTTCGCAATGCGCGTTGCAGAGTAGGGCACATATATGCAGTACGCGCTATTCTGCTAACGGTTTCGAATCGACCAGCAGCGATAGGGCGCTTTCTCCAAGCATCGAGTAAGGGTTGAATATATCTTTAGTGCTAAATTGCAATACAGAACGTTTAGATATTGCTTGCTCTGATACGTAACCCATCTCCCATGAGCTAAACGCTCTTTCGGTGATTTCTGTGTAGGACAACAGCATAATTGAATGGTGACGAGTATCGTTTTGTATTAACGAAAAGCACTCATTAACCGAAGAACGCGACCCTTCCAAACACTGTAGGAAGTAGCGCGAGTTAAAACACAACATGCCGGTGAGGCCATGTTGCTTATTCTTCTTTCGAGCGGTAGTTAATATACATTCGATGTCGGTTGGCTTAAAAGTATCTGCCACGGTACTTGCATAGATAAGTCTAACGAGAAACATAGTTGCTCCTTCATAGTTGCCTTTTAAGCGGCGAGTTAGTCTTTAAAGTCTCGAATTGCCACCGTACTGACGCAGATATTCAAAAACAGCAGACGGCATTAAATCTAGACTGCATATCTCATTTGCCGCTTCGAGTTTTATTGCTTCTTTTGGCATGCCGAAAATGACGCAAGATGCTTCATCTTGTGCAAGCGTATATGCGCCAGCTTGCTTCATCTTCAATAAACCACTCGCACCATCTCTACCCATACCCGTCATTATAATACCTATCGCGTTTTTTCCCGCAGTAGTACTGACACTTTCAAAAAGTACATCGACAGAAGGTTTATGCCCACTTACTCGCTCTGAATCAATCAACACTGTGCGGTAATCGGCGCCGCTGCGCTCTATTCCTAAATGAATGTCGCCTGGTGCAATATACACATGACCAGGAAGAAGCCTTTCTCCGCCTTGTGCTTCAGTAACATTCACGCTGCATGATGCATTAAGTCGCTGTGCAAAGGTCTTTGTGAACCCCGGAGGCATATGCTGTGTTATCACCGTTGCTGGCGCATCTGCTGGCATCGATTCCAAAAAGTGTTTTATCGCAGTGGTGCCTCCTGTTGACGCACCTATGGCGATAATTTTCTCTGTTCCTGTGATTATTGACTGTTGTTTTACGCTGGCGTTATTGGACAGCTTTTTCACTTTGGATTGCGCAGCAAGCCGAATTTTTTGAACAATGCGTTCACGGTATTGCTCAATACCCTCGGCAACGCCAATTTTAGGTTTTGGTATATAGTCTACGGCGCCTAGCTCTAGGCTTGTCAGCGTTGCATCGGCACCCTTATCGGTTAATGTGGAAATCATCACAACGGGGGTGGGGCGGGCTTTCATTAACTTAGACAGAAAAGTGATACCGTCAACTTTTGGCATTTCAATATCTAATGTAATAACGTCAGGGCGGTGCTCATTTACCATATCCCGCGCCACATAGGCGTTAGGTGCAGCACCCACTACCTCCATATCAGGTGTGGAGGATACAATCTCTGACAACAGGCTACGTATTAATGCTGAGTCGTCGACTATCAGTACTTTTATCATTGCCGCTCCTAGAACAAGTCAACAGGACTATCAATTGACACATTTTTAAGCTTAATTCTGTACTCGCTCTCTCTGTCTAGGATAGTGGTGTTGTGAAGCGCTTTAATCTTTTTCACTTTTACCAAGCCGCCTTCGTCAAAAAAATACACTTTTCTGGGGTAGTCAGAAAGGACATCGTTGGCGATGACCGGAATAGACTCTTTCTTCAAATACTCAAAAGCAAAATCAACGTTGCGTTGCCCAATGTTGTTGTGTACTAGGCCTTTCATGACATGACCACCACCAAATACTTTGGCCACCATTTGATTTTTCTTGGCACCTAATTTGAGCATTTCGTTGATAAGTCGCTCCATCGCGTATGTACCGTATCTTGCAGATTCACTAAGTAACGCCGATTTTCCAATATCTTCTCTGGGCAATAAAAAGTGATTCATGCCTCTGACATTATTGATAGGATCGAACAAACACGTCGCTATGCATGAACCTAATACCGTAACAATTAAGTGCTCGTTCGACGTTGCGTAAAACTCACCGGGTAGTATCTTCACAGCGTAGCAATTGAAATACCGATCAAAATAAAGATTGGCTTCTGGTGAGGCATCAAAATTAAACAGCATCACACGTTCCCAAACTGCTTCTGATAAACCGTTCGACCAATCGACTTAAGACTGGCATTAAAATGTGAAACCGTTTCCGAGTGACCAGCAAAGTACAGTCCATTGTTTTTTAGCTTTAAGACAAACCTTTTTAGCAATTGCACTTGGGTTGCTTTATCAAAATAGATCATGACATTTCGACAAAAAATCACATCTAAGTCGTTGGGTATAGCTGCCCATTGGGCATCTATCAGATTAAGTTGCTTAAATGTAATTAGGTGGCGAATTTCAGGTACAACGCGCACATAGCCTTTGTTGGTACCTTTTCCTTTGTGAAAAAAGCGCCTTTTATCTTCTATAGTAAGTGATGCTGCCGCGTCTTCTGCGTAAATACCTTGGTTTGCTTTTCGCAGCACATTGCTATCAATGTCGGTGGCAATAATGTCTACTGGCGGTTCGAAAGAGCCATAGGCTTTTACTGCGGTTATGGCTATTGAGTAGACTTCTTCTCCAGTGCTGCTTGCTGCACACCAAATGCGTTTACGCCCCTGACCTGACGACAAATATTTATGCAGTGTGTCAAAGTGGTGTGGCTCTCTAAAAAAAGAGGTAAGGTTTGTCGTGAGCCCATTAATAAAATTTTCCATTTCATCGTTGTTGCGCTCCAAATACCCCAAATAATCGGTGAACCGTGACATTCTCAATGCCCGCAAGCGACGAGAAAGTCGGCTATACACCATTGAGTCTTTGCTTTGACCTAGGCTAATACCCGCATTTTTGTGCAAAATTGCTCGTATTTTATCAAAGTCGCTGTCCGTAAATTCAAACTCTCTATGTTCCATATATAACAGCCAATTAGTGCTTACTTTAGAATGACTCCCACTCATCCTCATCGTGAGCGGCCACTTTTACCAAGCGCTCTCTCGCCTTGGGTATCGCTATTTTTGCTACCGTAGACTGCGCGCTTTTCTGACGTTCTTCATGCGCTTCGCTCAGTTTAAAGGCCGATATTTGATTGTTCATACTTTGCGCCTGAGCTTGTAGGCTTTCTGCTGCCGCGGCTGCTTCTTCTACAAGGGCTGCATTTTGTTGAGTGACTTCGTCCATTTGAGAGACCGCCTTACTTACTTCATCAATACCTGAAGCTTGTTCAGCAGAAGCAGCGGCAATCTCACCCATAATGTCATTAACGCGCTTAATGGAAAGCACGATTTCTTCCATTGTCTTTCCTGATTTATTGACTAATTCGTTGCCATTTTCAATTTTGTTGACGGAATCAGAAATAAGGTTTTTGATATCTTTCGCGGCTTCTGCACTGCGCTGGGCTAAAGAGCGTACTTCTGATGCGACAACAGCAAACCCTCTGCCTTGCTCTCCGGCTCTTGCGGCCTCAACCGCAGCATTTAACGCCAGTATATTGGTTTGAAACGCTATGCCGTCGATTACGCCTATAATATCTGATATTTTTTGCGCCGATTCGTTGATTGACCCCATGGTATCAACTACTTGACCAATAAGTTTGCCGCCATCAATAGCAATGGTAGAGGCCTGTGAAGCGAGACCATTTGCTTGGTCGGCATTCTCTGAATTGAGTTTTACGGTGCCCGTAAGCTCTTCCATACTGGAAGCTGTTTGCTCCAGACTAGAAGCTTGTTCTTCCGTGCGGCTGGATAAATCACTGTTGCCCTGGGCTATCTCGGTTGCGGCTGTGTTAATTAGGTCAGAGGCCGTGCGAATTTCGGTAATCATGTTGACTAAATTGTCGATAAACGAGCGCATAGCTTGGCTTATTTGGACAAATTCTCCCTCAAAATCAACCTCTAATCGCGTTGTTAAATCGCCGTTAGAAAGGTTGAGCAATACGCGTTTTATCTCATTAACGGCAACCTTGGTTGCGGTAATGTCAGTGGCATATTTAACAACTTTAAACGGGTTGCCGTTGACATCAAAAATGGGGGTGTAGGTGGCTTGGATCCAAACGTCTCGCCCGTCTTTTGTAATGCGATTAAACTCTCCTGTGGCGTGATTGCCTTCACCAAGTTGAGCCCAGAAGTCCTGATATTCCTGGCTTCTTCTGTAATCTGGCTTAACAAACAGGCTGTGGTGTTTCCCCTGAATTTCAGACAACGAGTAGCCCACAGTGGTAAGAAAATTATCGTTAGCTTTAATTATCGTGCCGTCCAAATGGAACTCGATAACGGCTTGAGACTTACTAATAGCGTCTATTTGGCCTGCAAAATCCGCATTGCGAATCTTCTCTTCGGTAATGTCAGTGGCGTATTGTACAACTCCCGTAACTTGGCCTGCACTGTTGAGAATAGGGTTAAACGAAGCTTGTAGCCAGACGCCGTTGCCGTCTTTTCCGTTGTAGAGGTACTCACCCGTTTGAAAGTTGCCTTCTTTCATTTGCTGCCAAAGCTCACGGTTTGCAGCCATGCTTTTTTCGTCAGGTGGCGTAAATATTTTGTAGCTCTTTCCTTTAACTTCGCTTAAATCAAAACCCGTAATGCTTAGAAAATTCTCGTTAGCGTGCAGAACATGACCGTCGGCACTAAACTCAACCACAGCTTGAGAGCGGTCTAGTGCGTCTAGCATGCCGCTTTTAACGAGAAGTTCACTAATATCGAGCCATTCAACGGCGGTCCCAATGCTGACACCATTTTCATCTTTTAACGGCATTAACGTTAATCGAAAGTTCAGTGAACCTATGCTTATTGACGACACCATAGTGTCACGCAGGTTTGCAAGAATACTGCTTTGGTGCGCGGGATTTTTATGAAATTGGTCAATACTTTGGCCTATGAGGTTATCCGCCGAAAATTGCGGCAATACCTTGCGTAATTCGTCCTCACATGTCTTCAGTAAAGCAACAACAGCCTTATTTGCATAAACAATAATTCTATCGGCATTGGCAATCATAAAGCTTGTTGAGCTTTGCTCTAGCGTTTGAATGCGATGTTCTGAATAGGTTGGGTCATTTTTTTGTTTTAGAAAGTTCGACAATTTCATAGATCACTCCTGATCAATAATATCCGAAAGAGCAGAAAGCTGTTCCCCGCGTCATGTTTATGTGTTTTGTGCGTTCAGTTTCGATGAAACAAAATTGTGTTCAACGAGAAAAGTGTAGACAACGAATTGGAATAATGTGCAATTTATTAGACTTTAGTTTAATAGTTTTTGCTGTGGCCATTAGTTCAACCCTGAAACGAGAACGCGGAGCGAACATGTAGATTCGTAAAAAGGTCTCACTTTTCGACGCTTTTTATTCAAATGATCGTGTGAACCAAATGAGACTGAGTTGCCAGTAAGCATACAAATTCGAAAGTGGTCTTAGCATTGCGTGCAGATGTTTTTCATGGGACCGCCTATAAGAAGAACGCGGGGCTATTATTTTTTAATGCAGGTGACAAATGACATCAAAATTTAATACCCAGATGTTTACATTCTGTTGGAAAACAGCAGGAGAAGGTTTGCTCAAGTGACGTCTTTTTTTAAGCCCAAGCATTTTGAAACTATCGGAACCAAAACAATATATTCATATTTGGGAATAAATTTCTTTAGAAAGTATTTGCTCCTTACCGACTTGGTTATGTTTCGTTTCCAAAATAAAAAACAATTCGATTCAACACGGGTGAACTTAGCAAAAGAAGTAAAAAGACTCTATTGGCAGACGTGTCGTGATGAAACAATCCACTATATCTTTATGGCGGTTTTGGCACTGTATGTCCTGATAAACGTTTCAGTTCTATCCTCATTTCAGATTGTTTTTGTTTTCTTCATAAATTTATACACAAATATTTACCCCATATTTGTTCAAAGGCACAACAGAATAAGATACGAGCAGTTTTTAACAAAGTACTCGAAATGAAGTAACAAGCGCTCACCTTCAAAACTAGAAAGTAGCAACGGCCTTATTTGCGTGAATTATGTTTCGACCAGTATTTGCAACCATTAGACGGGGTCAACGTTGTTAAAGTGTTTGTCTGGAATACACTGCTATAAAAAACTCGTAAGTTTCATAGTTCACGCCTGAAAAGCTACATTGGAAAAAGTCATAGGCTGTCTAAGTTACTATTAATGGCAACGCAATCATGGACGTCAAAATAGAACTAAAATACTCTGCCCGGATTAAGTATATTATTAGTGTCGAATACCGCTTTTATCTTTCTCATAATCGCGATTTCATCTTCACTCCGATTTAGCGATAAATAGGGTTTTTTATCTAAACCAATGCCGTGCTCAGCTGATATAGACCCCTCTAGTTTTTCTATGGGAGAGTATACTTCATGTTCTAAGTCTGCTTTGGCACTGGGAAGATGTTCGCCTAAAGAGATTGCAAGATGAATATTGCCATCACCCACATGTCCAAATGTTATTACTTTTGCATCTGACCATCTCGCAGAAAGCCTCGCTTGTAAATCAGACACATAGTCATTGATGTGTTTTAACGGCAAGCTGATATCGAACATTAATCCGTTCTCTAGCGCTGACATTAACGTTTCTATATCATCTCTTAGTGCCCATAGGCTCTTTTGTTGCTCTACGGTACTCGTCACAATTGCGTCCTCGCAAAGGCCCAATTCAAATATTTCGTTCAGCATGGCTTCGAAGTCTTTTTGGTCGCTTTGAGGTTTTGTTCCAGTACATTCGACCAATACTGCAAAAGGGTAACTCTGTTCAAAAGGTACTTTATGCGTTGGGTTGTTCGCGATAATGTGGTCGTAAAAGCTCTGCCACATAACTTCGTAAGTACCTAAGGATTGACCTGCATGCTGTTGCAAATAGGCCAATAATCTCAGTACGTCATCATATGCTTTGACTGCGAGCAATGCACAACAATTTGTCAACGGCATTGGACGCAGTCTCACTAATGCCTTGGTTACAATTCCCAATGTCCCCTCTGCACCAATGAACAATTGTTTTAAGTCATAGCCTGTATTGTTTTTTAGTAGAGGGCGCATCGATGAAAATACGCTGCCATCTGCAAGTACAACCTCTAGGCCCAGGATTTGCTCTCGCATCATGCCGAATCGCAAGACTTCAGTCCCTCCTGCATTGGTAGAAATCATGCCGCCTAGAGTGGCTGATCCTCTCGCGCCTAAATCGACTGCAAAATGACAGTCTTGCTCTTGTGCCGCTTCGTGTAGCGCTTGTAGTGGTACACCCGCTTCAACCACGGCAATTTTTTGGATGGGATCTAGCTCCAGTATTTGGTTCATTCTTTCCAGAGATAAACCAACTTCGCTACTTGAAGCTTTCGCACCATTTACTAATCCTGTCAATCCGCCCATAGCAACGACGCTTACACCTGCATCATTACATGTTTTCAATGCGGCAGATAGTTCGTCAGTGGTGGCTGGCCGTAAAATAGCAAGCGCTTGATTCGGAGAGTGATCTAGCCAGTTTGTCGCACGTTCAATAACCTGCTCACCAGTAAGAAGTCCATTTACGCCCAAAATATCATTAAGTTGCTTAATAAAATCACGCACTACTTTTCGCCCTTTAACCCACACTCAAGAGAGGACTGATTCAGGTTTGAATTCCTCTCTCTTACCCTATATTTTTCACTTGTAATGTTATGTTATAATGTAACACAAAAAATAAAGGTCTATCAGTATGCAAAGGCAGTATTTTCAAAACATCGAACCATTACCTAACAATACCTCGCTTGCGTTGCATGAGGTAATTCACGAACTTGCTTTCAATGAAGATGGACTTATTCCCGTTATCACGCAGGATGCAATGACAAAAAATGTGCTAATGTTTGCTTGGATGAATAAGGAATCAATTTTACATACCTTGGAAACAGGGCGTATGACCTATTGGTCTCGTTCAAGACAACAACTTTGGAAGAAAGGTGAAAGCAGCGGAAATACGCAAGAGCTGGTATCCATGGCGTTCGATTGTGATGGCGATTGTATATTGTCGAAAGTAAACCAATCTGGACCGGCTTGCCACACAGGTAGACCGAATTGTTTCTATTTAGCCGTTGACGCGGATGAAAATAAAGTGGTTGTTATTGGCGATATGCCGGATTAAATCAAAAAAGCATTATCAACACACTAGTCTTTGCTAGAGAAGCTTTTGGTGCTTTTAAACCGGAAGAATTAGAAAACGGACTTGCCTAGCAGTGCTTTTCCTGTTGCAGTTGATAGGCTACCAGAATTTCGTCTCTGCCATTAATAGTAGTGCGATACCTGCTGCGGCCCCAGATATAAAAACATTCCAATCTCTGTGTTTTACACCAACTATATTTAGTAGCAAATATGCTATGGCCACAATGCTGGCAACCACCAATATTTGCCCTAGTTCCAAACCTAGATTAAAACCTAAAAGTGGTAGCAGTAGATCTTGCTTCCCCATTAAGAGCGCTCTAAAGAAGTTCGAAAACCCCATGCCATGGATGAACCCAAAAAACAAAGCCATTGCATAATTTTTTCGCATTCCTGAATCTGTATTTTTATTGCTCAATACATTATGTAGTGCAGTAAGCAAAATTGTCGTCGGAATGAGAAACTCAATAATGTCAGATGGGATAGTTATTGTTCCCATTGATGACAACGCTAACGTGATACTGTGCCCTACTGTGAAGGCAGTAACAAGAATGAGCAGCTTTTTCCACTGTTCAATTCTGTATATTGCGCAAAGTGCAATAAGGAATAGTATGTGATCGAATCCAGCGAAGTCTGAAATATGCTCAAAACCCAGCTGTATATAAAGTGCTATAGAGCCCATATCAAAACTCCAGACGATGCCGAGGCGTTTCTTTGTTTAACATTAAGCTCTCAGACTCATCATCAACATAGACATAAACGATGTTACTTTGGTCGAAAAAGAGATCCGTGAAAACGGCATTTTTTATTTCTAGAGATTTCAAAGGTTGGGCTTGTTGAAATTCAAACTCTATACCTATCGCTTCATTGATGCCTTCGCCGTGCAGCCGTTTATTTTTGATAATTAACTCCCGCAGTTTCCCATTAGTTTTAATGTGAAAAAACTGGTTCAGATAGTCCACTAGCATAGGCTCAGCATTTTCGGCTTCATTAGGCTGACAAAAAGCCAACTCGGTACTTTCAGGGTCGAACACCAATGCTTCGTTGACATCCATAAGAAATAGTCGAAGACTTACTGTCAGTCGCTTACTTTCTGATGTGTATTCAATCTCACTAAGAGATAAACGCAGAGGGTGAGCAGTGGTTTGCATTGATATTGCAAGCAGCAAAAATGCTAAAACTCGGCGAAACTTCATTAACAACATAGCGCTCTAGACGTTTTTTTCTTTAAGGTTTTCTGCAACGTTTTGAACTTCTCTAAATACTCGAATTAAATTTCCGCCCCATATTTTTTCAATTTGTGACTCGGTGTAACCACGTTTCACCAATTCAATGGTAATGTTCATCACTTCACTTGCATCAAAAATACCGTCAATACCGCCACCGCCATCAAAGTCGCAGCCAATGCCAACGTGATCGATACCTGCAATCTTTACGATATGGTCGATATGATCAACCACATCACTCACTGTTGCTGACGCAACAGGATATTGCTCATTAAGGTCTTTAAACGCTTTACGCATAGCAGTGCGTTCTTCTGAAGTCATTTCTCCGGCTGGTTTCATATTCGCTCTAAGATCTGCCATTGCAGCATCCCTTTGCGGATTTTTAGGCTTGTCTCTTAGGTAATCCGACAACATGGTTAGCTGTACAACTCCGCCGTTCTTCGCCATTAGCCTTAGCATATCGTCAGACATATTTCGGTCGTGCACGGTTACCGCTCTAGCATTAGAATGACTTGCAATTATAGGTGCTTTTGACATTTCGATAGCATCGTAAAACACCTCTTCACTTCCGTGAGAAACGTCAACCATAATTCCTAACCGATTCATCTCGTGAATCACTTGCTCTCCGAGTACGCTTATCCCGCCGTGTTCTGGCCCTTTAGAGTCAGTGGCTGAATCAGCCAAGTCATTATTTGTTGAGTGCACAAGCGTTATATATCGAACCCCTTTGTCATAAAACAGTTCAATATTTGTCAGGTCATTGCCTATTGGGTAGCCATTTTCGATGCCAATGAATATTGCACGTTTTCCCTCTTTTTCAAGCGCATATGCATCGTCGGGGTTTAACGCTAAGCCAACGATATCAGCATTGTTTTGTGTCGATTCGATAACTGCATCTATCATTTGAAGGCCAAGCGTTTTCGCTCTACTGTGGCCTTCATCATCACGAATATCTTGAGCTACAAATGCGGCAAAGAAAATAGCGTCTAATCCGCCTTCTTTCATTCGCGGATAATCTACCTTAGAGCCAGTAGCATTAGGATCGTGGCGTGTAGCCATATCAAATCCTGGCTCAATCATTCTTAGTGGTGTATCTGCGTGAGAATCAAATGTTAATACACGGTCGTGTATCTCAAGCGCTCTTGCAATGAGCTCTTGTTCAGACTCTTTCGTGGCATTCATGCTTTTAACGTCAGATTGGGGAGAGCATGCGCTCAGCAAAAGGGTAGAAAGTACGGCGAGGTACTTGTTTTTTAATTGCATAACATTGATCACTCAGTTAGGTGAATTCTTAACACCAGTATAAACATTGAGCGACGCCTAAGTATATGAAAATATTATTGAGAATCGATAGTGGCCTCACAGTCCTAATTGTGAGAGTAGGGCCGAGACTTGTTGAGTGCTCTTCTCGCTTGACAATAGCAAAAGTGCGGTGTCCATAGCAGTAAGTTAAGTATGATGGCGGTTACCAAACTAAACACAATAGACGAAGGGGTAAGCGGTATCGACGGTTTATAGTTATCAAATACGCGGCTTAGCGTATGGTATTGAGAAGGCGTGGCCATAAAGACAAGTTGTTCAAAATAGTGCCCATGTTCTAGCTTGCGAATACTTTGTTCTATTGCTGTTATTTGCGCGAATCGCTGTGCTTTTTGCGTTGCATTATCTCTAACAACAGCTTCGCTATTTTGTTGTAAGCTTTTGAGCATGGCGTCTACAGAAGAGAAGCCATGCTGTTTTGCCAGTTCAGTCGCGTTTGTCACTTCATCGCGAAGCGCATCATAGTATCCGCTTAGGTATTGACGGTAATGATCAGCTAAAATGGGTACTTGTAACGTTATGATGAACAAGGCGGCAAATACCACTTTATCAAGCACTCTAATAATCATTTATACTGTCACTCCGTCAAAACTCTACCTATCCAGCGCTTGTTGAGAGCGTTAAATGCCATCTTGTGTGGCTGTTTCACACAAACTATGCGCTACTTCAGGCTCGTGTAAATGGCGTTTGTTAACATACTAAGCTGTTCTGGGCTGATAATGTACGGTGGCATAATGTATACCAGTTTTCCGAAAGGCCGTATCCATACCCCATGTTTTACAAAATGGCGCTGAATGTCAGCCACATTCACGGGCTTCACGGTCTCAACCACACCTATAGCACCGAGTACACGTACGTCGGCTACGCTAGGTAACGCTGCACATTTTGCAAGCTCGGCCTGTAATTGTTTCTCAATGGCAGGTATTTGTTGTTGCCAGTGATTCTGATTAATCAACGACAAACTTGCATTGGCAACGGCGCAGGCGAGTGGGTTGCCCATATACGTAGGCCCGTGCATAAAAACACCAGGTTCGCCTTGGCATACGCCAAGCGCCACATCCTGAGTACACAAGGTGGCCGCTAATGTCATGTAACCGCCGGTAATTGCCTTACCTAAGCACATTATATCTGGTGAAATACCTGCGTGTTCACACGCAAATAATTTTCCGGTGCGACCAAATCCCGTGGCAATTTCATCGCAAATCAACAATACATCATAGTTGTCGCACAGCTGGCGACAGCGCTTTAAATATTCCGGATGATAAATGCGCATGCCGCCCGCACCTTGAACAACCGGCTCTAAAATAAGGGCGGCCATTTCGTGGTGATGCTTTTCAAATAATTCTTCTAATGGAAGAATATCGTCTTCGGAGAAGGTTTGGCCAAAACGGGTTTGTGGGGCAGGGGCGAATATTTGCTTGCTAAGCACGCCTTCAAACAAGCTGTGCATGCCGTTTACCGGGTCGCATACACTCATGGCGGCGAAAGTATCACCATGATAGCCGTTGCGAGGCGCAACAATACGCGATTTTTCAGCGCGGCCTTGGCATGCCCAATATTGTATAGCCATTTTTATGGCAACTTCTACTGATACCGAGCCAGAGTCGGCCAAAAACACGCGCTCTAATCCTGCGGGCACCATATCCAGCAAGGTTTTACACACATCTATGGCGGGCTGGTGGGTAATACCGCCAAACATGACGTGAGAAAATGCCTCTATTTGATCATGAGCGGCTTTATTCAGTATGGGGTGGTTGTAACCATGAATGGCAGCCCACCAACTTGACATGCCATCAACCAGCACTTCGCCAGTGGCTAGAGTAAGCTCAGCGCCTTTGGCGCCGGTGACTTCGTAACAAGGAAGCGGGTTAACCGCAGACGTATAAGGGTGCCAAATGTGTTGTTTATCGAATTCTATATTGTTCAAGATTTAACCGTTAGTAAAGCTTTTGAAATGGTCAGAGTTGACAACTTTGCAATGACGCATAGACTAAGCCAGCATTCTTAATTAGTAAAGGACAGTCAATGACACTGGCTTCAGCGCAACAGGCGCAAACGACAACTATTCGTAACGATTGGACCAAAGCCGAAGTAGAGGCATTATTCGCGATGCCGTTCAACGACCTGCTATTTGAAGCGCAGGTGGTGCACAGACAACACTTCAACCCAAACGAAGTACAAGTTAGTACGCTATTGTCGATTAAAACAGGTGCATGCCCTGAAGACTGTAAATACTGCCCGCAGAGCGCGCGCTACGACACTGGCCTTGAAAAAGAGCGCTTGCTTGAAATAGAAAAAGTTATCCAGCGTGCTAAAGAAGCCAAACAGGTTGGCTCGACGCGTTTTTGTATGGGCGCGGCGTGGCGAAACCCGCGCGACCGAGACATGCCTTACATTGTAAAAATGGTTGAAGAGGTGAAAAGCCTTGGCCTTGAAACCTGTATGACCCTTGGCATGTTAACTCGCGATCAAGCCGTAGCCTTAAAGCAAGCAGGCCTTGATTATTACAACCACAACCTTGATACATCGCCAGAATTTTACGGCGACATTATTACCACACGTACGTATCAAGACCGTTTGAACACGCTAGAAAACGTGCGTGCAGCGGGCATGAACGTATGCTCTGGCGGTATTGTGGGTATGGGCGAGACAGTAAGCGACCGCGCAAGTATGCTTGTGCAGCTAGCGAACTTACCTGAGCAGCCGCAAAGTGTACCAATTAACATGTTGGTTAAGGTAAAAGGTACGCCGCTTGATAATGTGGAAGACCTCGATTATTTCGAATTTATTCGCACTATCGCCGTGGCGCGTATAATGATGCCTAAATCTCACGTGCGTTTATCGGCAGGCCGCGAGGCAATGAACGAGCAAATGCAAGCGATGTGTTTTATGGCTGGCGCAAACTCTATTTTCTATGGTTGCAAGCTGTTAACCACGTCAAACCCAGACACCCACGAAGATGTAATGTTGTTTAAAAAGCTTGGTATTAATACCGAGCGTACGCGCGATTTTTCTGATGAAGCACACCAACAAGTGTTAGAAGAAGAAATTGCGCAGCAGCAAGAGCAAACAGACAGTGGCGACTTGTTTTATGACGCCAGTAAGCCAAAAGCAAAAAGCGATAAAACGCCCAGCACGATGGATGCCTAATGGCTTTTAATTGGTTAGAAGCAAAACTGACGGAGCGCGCCCAGCAAGGCCTGCTTCGTCAGCGCCATTGCCAGCAATATGAAAAAGACAACATTGTTTGTATTAATGGCGAGCACTACCTTAACTTTTCGAGCAACGATTACCTTGGGATGCGTCAGCATGAAGGGGTATTACAATCGTGGGTAGAAGGGTTGGCGCAATTTGGCGCTGGCAGCGGCGCATCTCCGCTTGTGACAGGGCATACGCAGGCGCACTTAGCCCTTGAGGCGTATATTGCCGATGGTCTCAATCGCGAGGCGGCATTGTTGTTTAATTCAGGTTTTGCGGCTAATCAAGCCTTGTGCATGGCGTTGTTTTCACGTCATGCGGGTAAGCCTGCGTCTAATTCAAAACCGCAAAGCCATATATTGGCCGACAAATTGATGCATGCGTCATTTTTAGAAGGCGCTATGTGCGTAGGAGAGCAAGCTCAGCTACGCCGCTTTAAGCACAACGATTTGGCGCATTTAGAAAGCCTATTACAAAAGCGCTGCAATGCAGAAGGCAATCAAGATACGCTGATTGTCAGTGAAGGCGTATTTAGTATGGACGGTGACTATGCACCAAGCATTGAAATAGCGGCGTTAGCCAAACAGTACAATGCATGGTTTATGCTAGATGACGCCCACGGCATGGGCGTACTCGGTGAAAACGGTTTAGGCACAGTTGAAGCGCTGGGGCTAACACAAGAGCAGGTGCCTATCGTTATGGGCACTTTTGGCAAAGCCATTGGTACCGCAGGCGCGTTTATTGCCGGAAGTCAGGTACTGATTGATTTTTTGGTTAATTTTGCCAAACACTATGTGTATTCAACAGCCATGCCCCCGGCGCAGGCGGTGGCAACACTCTATTCACTTACCCATATTGCCAGTGACAGGCCGCGACGCGATGCCTTAACGCAAAACATCATGCATTTCAGAGATGCCTTTAACGCTAAATTTAGTGGCACAACTGCACTTACGCTTGCGGGTTCAAACAGTGCTATTCAGCCTATTATTGTTGGTTGCCCTAAACGCGCAGTGGCATTAAGTGAAGGGCTAAAACGTCGCGGTATTTGGGTAACGGCCATTCGTTATCCTACAGTGCCTAAAAACGAAGATAGGCTGCGCGTTACCTTGTCAGCCAATCATACTCAGCAAGATATTGATGTGTTGCTTGATGCCATTGCGCTTGCCGCTGAGGAGTGTAGCGAGTGAACGCCGAGCAAAATGATATTGCATTAGATGAAAACGCAAACGCAAACGCAAATGCAAATGCAATGGATGAGCGCGCAGTTGCCTCACGTTTTTCAAAAGCGGCGACGCGCTATGACAGTATTGCTTGTATTCAAAAAGTGATTGCCCATGAGGCGCTGAATAACTTGCCGCAACAGCTTTCAGGTAACGCGCTTGATATCGGCTGCGGCACCGGTGTGCATACACAAGCGCTGTGCGAACGGGGTGCAAATACTACAGGTGTAGATATTGCCGAAGGAATGCTTAGCGTAGCAAGAGAAACCTATCCAGCCCCACATTTTGTGCATGCTAGCGCCATGTCGCTACCTTTTGAGTCGGGTCAATTTACTACCGTATTTTCATCCATGGCACTGCAATGGACAAGTTCTCCCGCTACTGTGGCACAGCAGATCAGTAAGGTGCTTAGTCAAGGCGGTGTTGCTGAATTGGCCATTATGGTTGATGGCTCATTTAGTGAGCTTAAAAAAGCACGCAAAATTGCGCAGCTTGTTGAAGCAACCACGCCAATGCCGTCAACGACCATGTGGGTGGATGCATTTAAACAATCTTCCCTCGTACTTACGCGCGTGATCACCAAAGACTATGTGGACAGTCACTTATCAATTATGTCGCTGCTTCATTCTGTAAAAGGGGTAGGCGCGGGTGAAACTGGAAAGAAGCAGCCGCCATTATCACGCAGAGATATCAAGAAACTCGCCATGGCTTATCAGAACATGAGCGCCGTGGGCAGTGAGTTACCGCTTACCTACCGAGTAAGTCATTTCAGATTGGAACAACGATGAAGCAGTACTTTGTAACCGGGACAGACACCGAAGTGGGCAAAACCTACGTAACCTGTCATCTTCTTCGCGCAGCAACTCAAGCAAAACTCTCCTCGATAGGTTACAAACCTATTGCAGCGGGCTGCGACTTAATTGATGGTGAATGGGTCAATGAAGACGCCGCTAACATTCAACAAGCAAGTGGCTTGACTTTACCCATTAGCGAGATAAATCCTATTGCACTAAAGCCGCCTATTGCACCGCACATAGCGGCAAGCGAAGCGGGTGTTGAGCTTACGCAAGTAGCCATAGAAAAAGGGCTAAACCACTTACAAAGTTATAATGTAGACTTCCTTTTAATGGAAGGTGCGGGTGGTTGGCGACTGCCGTTGTCTTTAGGTAATGACAACGTGCCGACACGCTATTTATCTGACGTGGTTAAGTCGCTAAATATGCCGGTTATTTTAGTGGTAGGAATGCGTTTGGGCTGCTTAAATCACGCAATGCTTACTGCCGAAGCTATTCTTGCCGATGGCTTAACCATTGCGGGCTGGGTAGCAAACGATGTCACTGGCAACATGACGCGATACGATGAAAACCTCGCATCGCTAAAAGCCATGATGCCAGCGCCATTGCTGGCGGAAATACCGTTTAAAGCCCAACCCTCTGACGCGGTTTTACAGCACGCTATCGAGCAATTGGTTTAAGCTATCGCCGGCATTAATTGGCGTTTTCTCTTTACTCAAAAAGATAAAACCGTCGTGCTCGTTGTCGGCCTTGTTTTCGCGACCATCTTCAAAAGTAAGTGTGGCTTCGCTTAATTTAAGCGCCGTTCCTTCGCGAATAGCAACAACCGGGGTTGTTGGGTTAAGGGCCGTAAATTCTGCAAGACGCTGATCACGCGTTTCACCATTGTGACCTGGCGGTTGGTAATCAGTGTAATGTGGGTTTATTTGAAACGGCACTATATCGAGTGCCTCAAAGCTCGGTGGCTCAATAATAGGCATATCATTGGTGGTGCGAATTGATTGCCCACAAATATTAGAACCCGCGCTCCAACCAATATAAGGCGTGCCATCGGCAATGGCGTGTTTCATAGGTACAATTAACGCGTTGGCGTAAAGAGTCGACAATAGGTGAAAAGTATTTCCCCCACCTACCACAATAGCTTGGCCGTTTTGCTTGGCGTTGTTAATAGCAGCGACTGGGTCGTCAACACTGTGCAAGCCCGTTACATTGCACTCTGGCAATGCGGTAGCTACAGCATCGACGTATGCATCGTAACTTTGTGTTACGGCAGCATAGGGTACAAATAGAAGGTCGCGAATGTCGCCTAAGTGTGCAAAAATAAGTGCTCTAGCGTGTTCGAGGTAAGGCTCACTACCTTGACGTGAACTGCTAAGCATAAGTACGTGTGCGGTCATACAAACTCCACAATTTTTCTGACGGCGTATCATACGTGAAACTAAACACAAAGTTTAGTCGCGCTCCGTTATAGCATGGTGAAAGGAAGTTAAATGGAACAGTCAATATCGGTGTTATTTGTGTGTTTAGGCAATATTTGTCGCTCTCCAACCGCAGAGGCGGTGTTTAAACACAAGGCCGCTGAAGCTGGTTTGAATTTACATATTGATTCGGCTGGAACACATGGATATCACATAGGTAGCCCGCCTGATAAGCGCTCGCAAGCGGCTGGTGTTGAGCGCGGGTACAGCTTTAAAGGGCTTAAGTGTCGCCGCGTTGATGAAAGTGACTTTGAAAAGTTTGACTATATCTTGGCTATGGATAACAGCAATTTGTCTAACTTACATGGAATGTCGCCCGCGCAATACCACGAAAAAATAAAACTGTTTTTAGATTATGCCAATGAAGAAGATAAGGAAGTCCCTGATCCTTATTACGGCGGTAAGCGTGGGTTCGAGCTGGTGTTGGATTTGATAGAAGCTGCATCAGACGGGCTCATCGCCCATATCAAAGTACACAGTGCCAACGCGTGAGCCTGAAACGCATTGAGACACTGCCAAGAGATTGGAGTGAGCATTGACCATAGGCACGAAAACAGCGCGCTGGATACCCGTATTATTTGTAATTATATTGACTGGCGTGGCGGCAGCCATTGTTGGCGTGGTGGCGCTATCTGACTCGCCCGATTCATTAAAACAGCACATTGTTTTGCACATTCAAGTGCCGTTAATTGTTACTGCAGTATTAGTCGGGGCAGCGCTTTCGACCAGTGGCGCAACGCTACAAGTCGTGCTGCGAAATCCATTGGCTGACCCAGGCATTATAGGGATTACTAGCGGGGCAAGCTTGGTAGCCGCAACGTTGTTGCTGCTTGCGCCATCGTGGGCAAACGCCTATATGCATTACCTGTTGCCAATAGGGTGCTTCATGGGAGCAATGATCTCAACCTTTGTTATTTACCGACTAGCACGAAGGCTATTGGGCTCTGCTACCGCAGTTATATTATCTGGAATTGCTATTTCCACGTTGAGCGGTGCAATTATTGCGTGGCTTTATCTTTTTAGCGACGCCAACGCACTGCGTAATTTGACGTTCTGGTTAATGGGGAGCCTATATCAAACCAGTTGGCCTATCCTAGTGTTGGGGGCTCCGTTGATTATTGGTGCAGTGGGTTTTCAACTGTACATCGCAAAGCATCTCAACAAATTGTATGCCGGTGATATTGCTGCCAAAAGCAGTGGTGTGAACGTTGAAAAACTGACTGAACGTGCATTGGTTGCCAGTGCTGTAGCGGTAGGGGCGGCGGTTTCAATGGCTGGCTCAATAGCCTTTGTTGGTCTATTGATACCGCATATTCTGCGTCGAGTAGTAGGGCACAACAATGCGTTACTTTTGCCACTAAGTGCTTTGGCTGGGGCGTGTATGCTGTTGCTGGTGGCATTAAGTTCAGAGTTAACCCGAGCCATAACGTTACCTGTTTCAATGATCACTGCTACACTGGGTGGCCCACTACTTATTTGGGCACTGTCAAAAGGGCAAATTAAGGGGTAGTGCTCTTAATATAGGCGGCGTAAAACCATTGACTAAAAGTAACTCTCATTCAGAAGTACCGCAAGACACCAGTGCGTTTGGTGCTGCTCATACCTACGATTCAGCTAATAGTTGTGAGGTAGCGCGACTTTGCAAAATCACAGTTGCACAGCGTCTACAAATATCGTCGTTGCGATTAGATAAAGGCCAATGCGTACATATTTTAGGGTCAAACGGAGCCGGTAAATCAACTCTGTTGATGCTATTGGCTGGGTTGCTTGAAGCTGATACTGGCAGTATTGCGCTATTCAACAAACCTTTGGCAACCTGGTCGCTTGCGGGCATGGCAACGGTGCGTACTTTGCTTACTCAGCACACTGAGTGTAGCTTTCATTTAACGGTGCACGAATACCTTACGTTTTACGCTGATATTGACCCCAACAAAGGTATACCACCAATACTCGAAAAAGCCCTAGAGGTAACCGCATTTCTTCCCAAAATACTGACACATTTATCGGGAGGCGAACGTCAGCGAGTAGAGATATGCAGAGTGCTGTTACAAATTTGGCCAGCTCTTCAACAAGGCAAAGGGCTAGTGCTGCTAGATGAGCCCTTGCAAGGTGTAGATATTCGCCACCAATATGCGATTGCGCAACTTGCCACCGCATTGTGTGAAAAAGGCAATACAGTAGTGATGAGTTCACACGATATTGGATTAAGTGCAAACTACGCAAGTACGCTGTGGCTTATGCAGCAAGGTACTATGGTAGCGGCAGGTAAACCTGTTGATGTCGCTACAAAAACGCATTTAGAGCGGGTGTTTGAATGCCATTTTGCTATAAGCAAGCACGATAACTTTCTAGAATTTCAAGTTTGTGCACCTATTACCTTGGAATAATTGTGGTAAAGTGCCTGCAACATCCAAAAAGAATAATAACATTCGATTTTTCAAATTAGACTGATTGTAAAAAAGCGCTTCGCTTGAGTCAGCATTTTCAGTAAAACATTTGCCCTACGTACACATTTTTCAGGAGAACACCGTTGAGTAATTGGCAAGCAGACAGTTGGAGAAATAAACCCATTCTTCAACAACCCGAGTACGACGATAAAGTAAGACTAAACGAAGTTGAGCAAACGCTAAGTACGTATCCGCCACTGGTTTTTGCGGCTGAAGCTCGTGAGCTTCGTCGTCAGCTAGGTGAAGTAAGCTTGGGCAAAGGCTTTTTACTACAAGGCGGTGACTGCGCAGAATCGTTTGACGAATTTAACGCACCAAAAATTCGCGACACCTTTAAAGTGCTACTGCAAATGGCAATTGTATTGACCTTCGCGGGCCGTTGCCCGGTAACGAAAGTAGCGCGCATGGCGGGGCAATACGCAAAACCTCGTTCATCTGATTTTGAAACCCGTGATGGCGTGACATTGCCAAGCTATCGTGGCGATATTATTAATAACTTCGAGTTTACCGAAGCCGCGCGCCGCCCGGATCCTGACCGTTTACTTGAAGCCTATCACCGCAGTGCTTCAACCCTTAATCTGTTGCGTGCGTTTGCACAAGGTGGTTTGGCCGACTTACACGAAGTGAACCGCTGGAACATGGCGTTTGTAGAGAATAACCCGCTTAAAGAGCGTTATTCTGATATGGCCATGCGTATTCAAGACACTCTCGAGTTTATGGACGTTATTGGTATTAATGCGCAAACTAGCTCGACCTTACATGAAACGTCGTTATTTACGTCGCACGAAGCGCTTCTACTTAACTATGAGCAGGCGCTTACTCGTGTAGACACCTTAACAGGCAAACCTTACGACTGTTCAGCGCATATGGTATGGATTGGCGAGCGTACGCGTCAGCTTGACCATGCACACGTAGAGTTCTTCCGTGGCATTCACAACCCAATTGGTGTAAAAGTTGGGCCTAGCATGCAAGAAGACGAGCTAATTCGTTTGATTGATGCTTTGAACCCGCTAAATGATCCTGGTCGTTTAACGCTTATAACGCGCATGGGCGCAGACAACTTAGCTGATAACCTGCCGCGTTTATTGCGTCGTGTTAAAGAAGAAGGGCGCCATGTGGTATGGAGTTCTGATCCAATGCACGGCAACACCTTCTCGGCATCAAGCGGTTACAAAACCCGTAACTTCGACGCTATTTTGCGTGAAATTAAGCAGTTCTTCCAAGCACATGACGCAGAAGGCACTCATGCTGGTGGTATTCACCTTGAAATGACAGGGCAGCACGTAACCGAGTGTACAGGTGGTGCATATCAGATTAGCGATGACGACCTTGCTCAAGCGTATAAAACCCAGTGCGACCCGCGCTTAAATGCGGACCAAGTGCTTGAAATGGCGTTCTTGGTGGCAGATCATTTAAGAAATGCATAATAAGCAATGCTCGTTCTTTGTTTATGAGCAAATCTGAAAAGCCCCGGCAAATTGCCGGGGCTTTTTTTGTGGTTTTGTTTTATCCAGTATTTAGTTGAAGCTACGCATGCAGGGCAGTTTGTGCGCTTACCTTGGTTTCTGAATGGTATAGATAAACGCGATTTCTACCTGCATGCTTACTTTGATAAAGAGCCTCATCGGCGCAGCCGTACAGTTTATCAAAGTCGTAGCCACACGCTGTGGAGTCGGCCACACCAAAACTTGCTGTTACCTTAAATGAAGCACCAGAAGGTGAACAGTTCATCGTTTCAATAGCGTGTCGGCAGTCTTCCGCCACGGCTTGCGCCTGCTTTGCATCGCACTCTGCAAGCATAATGGCAAACTCTTCTCCGCCCATACGGCCAAATTTATCGGTGGCACGTAGAATAGGCTTCACCGCTTGAACAGCGTTAGTGAGCACCCAGTCGCCCACAATATGGCCGTGGTTGTCGTTTACCTGTTTGAATAAGTCTAAGTCGAAAATAATAAATGCGACTGGTGTTTTAACTAGCTTGCGCTGTGTTAACAAACGCTCAGATTCAGCGCTAAAATGACTGCGGTTGGCAATTTTCGTGAGCTGGTCTGTTTGTGCTTTATGACGCAAAATAATATGCATACGGCGGTTTTTATATGCCCACATTAGTGTTGCTAGGGCAAGTAGCGCCAGCATACCTGCAGTTAGCTGAGCATTAAGCTGCTCTTCTTTACCCGCACGGGCTTCAGCTTTTA
>CAYVST010000006.1:13050-61488 GCA_964454185.1 uncultured Alteromonas sp. | reverse complement strand
TTTTTGTGACAAAACGTCGCGTAGTGGTTACTGGTCTTGGAATGCTTTCACCATTAGGTCTTAATAGCGAAGACACATGGCGCAAATTGCTAGCAGGCGAGAGCGGCATTGGTGAAATCACCCACTTTGATTGCAGTAACTATTCAACCCGTTTCGCTGGTCAAATTAACGATTTTGATCCGCAGGAATATATCGAAAAGAAAGAAACCAAGAAAATGGATCGCTTTATCCAGCTCGGCATTGCCGCTGGTAAACAAGCATTGGCCGACTCAGGCTTGTCCATTTCCGCTGACAATGCACATCGTGTAGGTGTGGCGATTGGTTCAGGTATCGGTGGTCTTGAGCAGATTGAGCAAAACCACTCAAAACTGATGAACAGCGGACCTAAGCGCGTTTCTCCTTTCTTTGTACCTTCGACCATTACCAACATGATCTCGGGCTTTTTGTCTATCATGGAAGGGTTGAAAGGACCAAATTTAAATGTTGTGACAGCGTGTACTACTGGTGTTCATAACATAGGTGTTGCAGCACGAACCATAGCGTACGGCGATGCTGACGCTATGTTAGCTGGTGGCGCGGAAGCGTCTATCACACCACTTGGTATTGCAGGCTTCGCTGCAGCTCGTGCCCTGTCATCACGAAACGAAGACCCGCAGGCCGCGAGCCGTCCATGGGACAAAGACCGCGATGGCTTTGTGATGGGCGAGGGCGCTGGCGTTGTCATGCTTGAAGAGTACGAAGCCGCCAAAGCGCGTGGCGCAACCATTTATGCTGAGCTGGTTGGCTTTGGTATGAGTGGCGACGCGTATCACATGACGTCACCGGCAGAAGACGGTGAAGGCGCTGCTGCGTCTATGCAAAATGCGTTACTTGACGCAAAGCTTGATGGTATAGAGATTGGCTATATAAATGCACATGGCACCTCTACACCAGCGGGCGATATTGCTGAAGTGGCCGCAGTTAAACGTGTCTTTAACGAACATGCTTACAACTTGCTTGTTAGCTCAACCAAATCCATGACCGGCCATTTACTTGGCGCGGCCGGATCGGTTGAAGCCATTTTCACGATCCTCGCGCTTCGCGATAAAATGGCACCACCTACGATAAACCTGGATGAACCAGGTGAAGGGTGTGACTTGGATTTTGTTGCAAATGAAGCTAAGGCATTCTCCTCTGATTATGCCTTGTGTAATTCATTTGGATTTGGTGGTACTAACGGTTCACTTATATTCAAGCGTGTCTAACACGTCGATACGTATAGCTCACACGTTATACGTTCACTATTCATAAAAGGCAGCAATCTCGCTGCCTTTCTTGTTTGACTACAACAACTTGGTATACTCGCGTTATTAACACCTAAAAAGTGGTACCGAAAACGTAGTGCAAATAATTTCTAGCGATACATCCATTAGTCCAAGCGACAGAGCGTTTAACTACGGCGATGGTGTTTTTTCAACCCTTTGTGTTGAAAATAGTAAAGTGCAATTGCTCTCATACCACGTCAATCGCCTTGTCCATGACGCCAGTGCCATAGGTGTTGCGGTGGAAGCTTCTCGATTGGAAGAAGCCATCAACAAAGAAGTTGTGTCTTTAAAAAATGCCGATACCGCTTCAAAATATGTACTTAAGGTTCATATTTCGGCAGGTATTGGCGGGCGAGGTTATGCAAGAAGCAAGGCGAGTTCTGCGCAAATACGTTTTTCTTTTCACCCCTTTCCTGACCACTACGCCAAATTGTCTGAAAGTGGGATGAGGCTGATATGTGCGGAGACAACCCTTGCCATTCAACCCCGATTGGCTGGCGTTAAGCATATGAACCGATTGGAGCAAGTGCTAGTAAAGCAGGAAGTAGATTTTCACGATGTTGATGATGCAATCGTCTGCGATACCCAAGACAATGTTGTTGAGGCGAGTGCGGGCAACCTCTTTTTCTACCTCAACGACAGCTGGTTTACGCCGTCACTAAAAGGCAGTGGTGTGAATGGCGTAGTCAGGCAGTGTTTAATTCAAGCGTTATTGAATGACAACCAAACATTGAATGTGGGTGAGTACGGTCTTGAGCAGTGTAAGGGTGCACAATGTCTAGTAGTCACAAATGCATTGATGGGCGTGATGCCGGTATCATCGGTTATTTATCCTAACGGTGATGTCATAAAGTATCCTGTTGATAGTGCGCCGTATCGCCAACTAAATGACTTGCTTGTACAGCAAATACAGAATGAATCTTAGAGAGACTGTCCGTGCTTGAATCAAAGGTTGTGTATTAATGAAACGGCTTATTGTTATCTTGTTGTTAGCATTCTTCCTCGCCGCGCTTGGCGCCGCTGCAGGTGTGCTCCATATTTCGAGTAAGGTTAATGCGCCGCTTCTGATACAACAAGAAACCTTGTTCACTATCAAAAAGGGCAGCAATGCGTATCGCACCATCAAGCAACTCAGAAACCAAGGCCACACCGATGTTACGCCATTAGTGGGTAAGCTCTGGCTTAAGCTCTTTGCAGGCAGTACATCCGTTAAGTCAGGTACCTATATGATTGGACCTGGCGATTCTCTTGTAGATGTATTTACCACGTTCACACAGGGCGAAGAGTATTTGTTTGCCGTAAGCTTGGTAGAGGGTCTAACGCTGTCGCAGTGGATAGAAACACTTAATGGACAAGGTGAACTAGAGTTCGATATTACTCCCTCTACATTAGCAAAAACCGTAAGTACATCGAACGTATCATGGTGCTGTAATGATGTTGAGCACAACGAAGGTCTTTATCTTGCCGATACGTATTTTTTCACTCAGGGCACTAAAGCCAGTGAGATTTTAACGCGCTCTCATCGGGCGCTTATCGATTATGTCGATAGTGCATGGCAGCGTCGTGCTATTGATTTGCCATTAATGAGTCCCTATGAAGCGCTTGTATTGGCAAGCATTATTGAAAAAGAGACCGCGGTACCTGAAGAAAGAGATTTGATTGCTGGCGTTTTTATAAATAGACTTAATAAAAATATGCGCTTACAAACCGACCCAACGGTAATTTACGGTATCGGGCCATCGTTCGATGGAGACATTACGCGAAAACATTTGCGCACACCAACACCGTACAATACCTATGTGATTAAAGGGCTGCCCCCAACACCTATTGCCATGGCAGGAAAAGCTGCAATAGACGCCGCACTACAACCGCAGGAAACTGACGCGCTTTACTTTGTTGCAAAAGGTGACGGAAGCCATCAATTTTCAACAACGCTGGAAGCACACAACGCTGCTGTGCGAAAATACCAACTTAAACGTTAACACGTGTTATGAAGGGCTGTACTATTCAGCGTTTCACGTTCACCAAAGCTTATTATAGAGATAAAGATATACATGATGCGCGGAAAATTTTTAGTAGTTGAAGGTCTTGAAGGTGCCTTATATTCGTTAACTTAAAACTGTAAACTTATTGATAATATATTTGTTTGGTGTATACTGTAAACTATAGAGCAACGGTTAAATATTCAATAGGTTCTTAATGAGAGGTAAGTTAATAGTTTGTGATGGTTCAAATGGGGCTGGCAAGTCAACAATTCTTGAACACATTAAAGAGCATCTCAAGAATAAGAATATTGAATTCATTTCTACACGCGAACCCGGTGGTACTGAGGTTGGTGAGAAGATCAGAGAAATCCTCCTAGACAAATCTTATTCAAACATGTGTAGCACAACAGAGTTGATGTTGTTCGCTGCTGCACGTGCTCAGCACATCCATGAAAAGATTCTTCCCGCTTTAGAGAAAGGCATCCACGTAATCTCAGACCGCTTTGAATCAGCAACTGTTAGCTTCCAACAATATGGTAGAGGTTTGCCAAGTCAAATCGTTGATCAACTAAATGACTTAGCTCTAGGCGACTTCAGACCTGATATGACAATTGTATTAGATTTAGACCCTGTCATTGGGCTTGAAAGGGTTCGTAGTAGAGGTGAGGGGCTAGATCGAATGGAAGAAGTTGATATTGAGTTCTTAGAAAGAGCAAGGCAAGGTTACTTGGAGCAGTCGAAAGACTATCCTGAAAGATTTACGGTCATAGATGCTTCTCAGTCATTGGAGAACGTAGTCGAAGCAGCATTAATGACGATAGACAAACAGATTTAGAGCATTATGTATAGAGAGCTATACAAAGATAGGACTGCCGTTGAGTTTCGGGATGGAAAGACAGCCCCGTGTAATTACCTAGAGAGAGAAGATTTCTCGTTTGATGACCATCTATGTTCAGACCTTCACTACGCATTTGTTGCCTATAGTGCCAATATAACCTATGCAAGAGGTTATACCTTTAGAACTGGAATAAACACATTCCTAGATTTTCGGGAGGAGTATCAGAAAAACTTGCCTGCAAGTTTATTTTTGAATTCTATATCAGATGTTATTCCTGAGGTAATGAGTAAATTCGACTTATACATTAAGTCGATCAAGGGATCAAAAGAGCTTGTTTCAAGGTTTTTTAGTGTTCTTAGAAAAGTTGCACGTGAAAACAGCGATGGTTTTCCGTTAATATCAGAAAAGACCTTTAAAACTCCAACCAAACGATTAGTGACCGAACCATTATCTGAGTTTGCCTATAGTCAACTTACGATTGCATTAAAGGGGATTACTGACGGAATATACGAGAAAATAGAGTTCATTAAGTCTGTTGATAGTGCTAAGCCCTATACAGTTTCCGAAGTCAAAAATCTGGCCCAAAAGCATCAAAAGAAAGCAGGTTTTAGTAAAGAGTGGTATTGGGAACCGGATGAAAAAAGAGTAATTAAGACGTTACTAGTACACGGTTTTCCATTCGCTCAACCTATAGAAGAATTTTTGGCTTTTTCAGAAGAACTTCTAGTAAAACTAAAAGAGAAACCTCTCAAACTGTTTGACCGCTCTTCTATTGTGGAAATAATTTGTCTTACATACAGGCACAACTATTCCATAAAAGTGAGAAGAGATAGCGCTAACTTGGTAGAGGTATGTACTTTTAATGATTTATTGGCAAAGTATTTTCCTACGGGGGAGGACCAAGCTGCACTAGCGATTTTTATTGCTCTACAGACTGGATGGAATAAAGAAACAGTTTTTGCAATAGACCCCGAAAATTATGAGCATCTGTTATCTGGTTCTTTAGATAAAAATCATGTTCTTTTAACATCTGAAAAAGAAAAATCACAAAGCACTAATCTACCTTATTTCACACCAAAGACTTTTCTTGCACCATCAGCTAAATCAGACAAATACTCTGCGTATAATCTAATTAATTTAGCGATAAGACTTTCATTGCTTTTAACTCCGTTTAACAGGGAGTCATACAATTCATCTGATTTGCATTACAGTGAGCTGTTCTTAGTAATGAGGTCAACGAAGCAGATGTCTGTTCAGTCTTCGAGTAATGGTGGTTCTCCGGTGGGGCGATTTACTTCGGTTGCTGCAAAATCAGTTTGGACTTCCGCAATAGAAAGCATTCTGAAAGAACACCCTATAGTAGACACTGGGGGAAGAATAACTAAGGTAAAGGAGCTAACGCCGCGACTCAGGCCAACTTGGATTCGATATGTTAGAGAGGTAAATCAAAGTCCATTGTCACTTGTATCTCTCCAGCAAGGTCACCAAAGCATCGAAACAACCGATGTACATTATGACAACTCAAGTGTAGCCAAGCAGAAACGAAAAGTGAGGTTAACCGTTGAGTTATCTGAAATCACAAAGCTTCTGAGAGAGAAGAAATTTAAGGGGTTAGTTCATAAACTCAAGGCGGATAGAAAGCTTAAGTCTTCACTCAGGCTATTCATCATGCCATATATGAATCAGCTTCTGTGGGCTTGCCAAGATTCGTTCGCACCAGATTTTCCTAACGCCACAGAAATCGTTCGTAAAGGTAGTAAATGTACCGAAATTTCCAAGTGTTTGTTCTGTAGTAGGGTTCGTATTTTTGAAGATTCTCTACCTTTTATTCTTGAGAGGGAAGAGACAATCATGAAGTTATTGGAAAACTTTGATGGTGGCCAATCGTCAGAATTGCAAGATGAGTTGGAAGTTATTCGTTATATTTTGAATGAATGGCAGGATGAAAAAGCTCTGAAACACGCCGCACGTCAAAAGAGAAGGTTTGATTCGCTGTTGCCAGTGGACATGGGAGCCTTAAAAGTTATTTTTGAGGATAAATAATGGCCAAGAAAGATTTCGATGGTCTTATCGAAAAAGAGCTTCAAGAAATACAGTCTGATGTTGTTGAATACATAGAATCCAGTATTGAACACAATCTATCTATTGCTAAAAGCAGAGATACTAAAGTAAAAAAAGTCCCTTTATTACTTTTATTAGACGAATTTCCAAATGGCGATTTTTCGGTAACAGATACATCATTGTTTTCGGACGAGAGGTGGAACTCATCGACAATGAAGGCAATGGAATATACAGACTTTATAATGTCTAATCCTCTCAATGGCGGTGAGTTCTTTGCCAAGTGTCTATCTTATTATCTCTTACCCGGTAATAACCCATATGGAAAGGTCAATAGCTGGAGTTCAACTTATACTTACGTCAGAGGCTGGATAGTAGCGATAGAGGACTACCTTTTTAAACCTAATGGTTTAGACGCTACGCCGGAAAGTATAAAGGCTATTTCGTCTAGGATGATCATCCAAGCTCTCGATCAAGCGCAGCTTAGTAAAGCTAAAAGACACTATGAGTTTCTTTTTTACGGTGTCGTGTTTTGGCTCTCTTTATCAAAAGATGGATACCTTCCGAAAGGCATAGCTCTTTCGGGGGTTTCATTAGAAAAAGTTGATACAAAGAAGCGACGCCAATCGGTCGGACAAAATGCCTTACGGTATGTTAACGGTTGGAAACCGCTCTCCGAGCCGGAATTAGCGTCTCTACTTTCATATGCAGTAGATTGGATTGAGATAGGCTTACCGTCACTTGAGTCCATTCAAGGTGAGCTTATTAAGGCAGAGGTCTGGGATAAACGCACTATCTACATTAATGGCGAAGCTCAACTCAATAAATATAAATTGCTGTTTTCTTCAAAGGTTAATGGGGGTGAAGTAGTACAAACCTCCTATTATTCGCATGAAAATAAAAGGCCCGGTATAAGAGACAATGGCTACCAGATAAATTGGAGACACGGGTTTAGGCTTGCGCTTAATGAAGTAAAAAACTCATTGTTAGTATCTATTGGCCTTATAACTGGGATGCGTATTAGAGAGCTTTCCGAATTGATGTATGACGATTTCACGTATAACGAAGATTCGGATAAATGGTTTTTAGACATAACACGCTTTAAGACAACTGATGACCCTAACTATGGGGGAGAAACGGAAACAATAGAGATTCCACACTTTTATGGTGAAAATGTTCAGAGATACAAATCGCTTCGAGATTCGATAGTAGATGATGGAAGTGAAGTGTTGTTTGACAATAATTTGTCTAGAAGTGCTAACAAAGTTAAACGTTCAATCAATAAAGTATTTAAGAGTTTAGGAGAGCGGTTAGGTATAGATGATTTGCATCCACATCGTTTGCGTAAAACCATAGCTGAAATACTCATTAAGCGATCGGAAAAAAATATCGACATTATCAGGATGTTGTTTGGTCATCATAGCTTTACTATGTCTCTTCGTTACATTTCTCGAAATCCATTTATGATCGGTTCTGTAGCGGTCGCGCTAGAGACACATCATGCGAATAACTTTAATGAAATCGTAGAGGCGGTAATGAAAGGAGAAGCCTCAGGCCCAGTTGCGAAGCAGCTTGAGGTAAATTTCGTTAACGAGAAAAGTAAAGTATTCAAAGGGAAGTTAATCAGGATGAAGGTGTTTGAGTATATCATTTACCTGTTACAGTCTGGTGTGCCTCTTCACATTGAGCGAACAACGTTGGGCAGTTTTTGTGTCTTGGCTAATGAAATTGACCCTCAAAAAATACCGCCCTGTATACAGGGGAGAGATTCTATAGAGAATTTGGTGCCTGATATCTCTAATTGTGATGTTTCATGTGAGCATGCAGTGGTGTTGAAACATTCGGTTGAATCACTAAAAAAAGATATTCAGTTCTATGAGACGATCCTTGAAAATTCAATTAACGAGCTGTCAGCAAAATCGAAGCGCGAAATAATTCGAAAGATAGAATCAAATAAAAATCACTTGAGTGAATTTTCACCTGATGAAGAGTATAGGGTAGTGAATAAAGCATGAGTACTAGAGATAAATTGATCAGTGCCATAGTTGACCACTACTCTGGATTAGAGGGTAAGAAACTCAATGTATCTGCGGCAGCCAAAAAAATTGGAGTTTCAAGACAGTACGTCCATAGGGTATTTGAAGATCTTGTGCCTTACATTAAAGGCGAGAAACCGTTTACGGACTTAGCTGAAAATGTTGCTGTTGGCGGTCAAAATGAGATGCTAGAGCAGGCTTTTTCAACTATTGAAACGCTAAAAAGAGAGCTTGCATCCCTAACCTCAGCGCATAAGCTAGAATTAAGAAAAGTTACTGAAAACACATATACGACTCTGATGAATGGTGATATCACTTTTCACGAGGCTGATGAAGTGCGGATTTTAATGGAGAAGCAAGCACTACACTTTCAGAAGCTAGTGAGTGACAAAAAGACATTAGAGACAGAGATAGCTGCGATTAAGGCAAAGCAGTTATCGAAGGAAGTAGAAAAGCATGTATCCAGCGATGTGACAGTCATCAAGCCTGATTTGGAACCAATTTTTGAAAACTTCAAGAAAACGGGTGATGTTGACGTTTTTGAAGAAGAGAAAGATGTAGCGATTGAAAGTGCATTGAGAAAAATTAATGGCTTACCAGATAATAAAAAAATAAGAATTGTTATTTATATAGAGCGTTACCTTTGTAAGTTAGAAAGCGTCGTTTCGAGGATAGAAAAGAGTGCTTACGAACATGCAGTAATACTTAGTCTGCCTGTGCACTCAATAGTTGAACTTAAGCTTTACGCTAAAAAAATAGCTGATAAAGGTCTGTTGTTGGTCTGGATACCTGTACTAGACAGTGACGTTATTGTAAAAGCTCAGAGGAAGTTTCATTTCTCACATATACCAGAAGAAGAGTTTACATCCGCAGACAGAATGTCGTTTCCGCGAATATCGGATGGTTTTTCTGAAGTGACACAATTTTTGGTGTCACAAGGAGAGTAGTTTGTTGTTAATAGAGCGCGAGCTAATCAAATACAACAGTATTGATACAGGGAAAAACGTCGAGCATCACATACTTATCGCTAACACCAAAAATAAGCGAATACTACTGAGTTTTCCCAACTTGTTTATCTATAAAAATGCCAGTTCTTCGTTCGCTACATCAAATAGGTATTCGTCAGTTATATCAAAGTATTACAGATTTCTCTCAACACAAGAAAAATTTAAAAATGTCGAGGTCGATAAGTACCATGTGCTAGCAGACAACAGGGATATAAAGAGATGGCAGGTGTCCCGGCAAATTGAGAGAGTCGAGTCGCAATCAGCTAAACCATCTTCAGAATCCATTTACAATGACGCTAAAAGTTTGTTGGTATTTTTCTCGTGGTTGCATGACGCTGGTTATCCAACTTGCACAGAGGTGAGAAAGCGAGATTGGGTAGCCAACTTTAAAAGTGAGCATTTATTAAACTACATCAAGAGGGAATCGAAGGCTAAGTTCGATTTTAAAAATGTTACTGTATTGGATAAGGAGAGTAGGCAGAAGCGAGCCAATACTCTCATATCTAATCATGAAATAGAGTGGTTGCGGGCGTCATTCAGTGACCCCGTATACGATGCGATGTTCATGCTGTGTATAGGGACTGCCATGAGGCCGATGGACCTGTGTAAGTTCCCTTATATTGGAAGTGGTTCTAATGCTCATATCATGCCTTATTCAGACATGGAGCAATCAGACAAAACGTTTGAATTTGATGTCATCAATAGCAAGAGGGGCAAATCACGTAAGATTATCATTAACGCTAAAGATCTTGAGCGACTGGAATCTGACTACATAAATAAGTATTACTACGAGCGTAAATCGCTTTATGAGACTAAGTTCGGCAAAGAGTGTCCTCCACATATTCTGTTCTTAAATAAGTTTGGTAAGCCAGTTACTTCAGCTATGGTTGCATCTAGAGGAAATCATGCAAAAGTCATTGCACAGGAGAACTTTCCTAAATTTAGAGACGGTATAACGTTCTACAGTGCTAGGGATTGGTGGCCAACGATGTTTTTGATCCGGTTCTTTAAGAAGAAGCTGTTAACGGAAGCGAGTGATGCTTTGTACCTAGCTGTTGCAGAGGTAATAAGGAATCAAATGGGTCACGAGGACATTTCCACGACTTACAAACATTATATTGATATGGCTAGGCTTATCGTCATTGCTCATGAAGGACGAGTTAATGAACTGGTAACAGAAACCTATGATCCTGTGTCGTTTATCTCGAAGTACCAAGAATTGCTAGATTAGTTGCAAAATAATCATATAATCTAAAGTTGTTTGGTAATTGACTTTAGTCGCCGATTCATTGATACTGATATTAACCAAATTAAATTTAGGTCGAAGTTACTATGTTTATTGAGTCCAATCCTACAGCTATAGAACCTAATCCTACGTCTATAGAAGCTAATCCAACAGCCTAGGCAGTTGCTGCGTAGGCTGTAGAATGCATTAAAAATCTATTTTTGATGGTGTTTGTGAAAATCTTCGTTTAGCATTGACCAAACATCATCAGGCATGTGTTCATCACGCTTTAACTTTTCAATTCTAACCACGTCTCCTGCCATATAGTTGAAGTATTTAAGTGCTATGCCATAGTACCTTAGTTCCGTTTTCCCGCTGTCGTTAAATAGCTTTGCTGCAATTGCTACAACATTGTGTGCTCGGTCTGCGTTATTGCGTCTGTCATGCCTGTGCGAAAGCATTAGATATTTTAAAGCTGATTTTGCATCATTTAGAAAGAATAAGAGGATGCCAACAGAAGAGTATAAATAAGACAAATTAGAATGAAAATCTGTAGAAGAAGTACGGTGATTTGAGCCAAATAATTCCTTCTGTAAATTTCCTCTGTTGTATTTAATTTTAGTTTTATATTCTTCCAGTTTTTTAAGCTGATTTATTATATCCTTGCCATCGACTAATACGCTCTCCATTTGAGATTGAATCCTAGGAGGTCGAACAACTATTGTATGATTATCTTTAAAATCAACAATATGCTGTAAAATAGTAAGTTCTGCATTGACAACCTCCATACTTTTAACCGTTTTAGAAACATCTCTAACGGCTTCGTCAGCCTCCTTAATGGCCTTAGCGGATTCTTTATGAGTCCTTGCTGTAACAATACCACCAATAGAGACTGCTAAGCCTAAAGCAGTAAAGAATATTGTAACAAGTGTATCAAAACTTGCTCTTGTACTGTTGGCTGAGTCTGTTGCTTTTTGCGCCAGCATATTAGTTTGCTTGAGCAATTTTTCAGCCAATTCTTTGTTATTTTTGGCCTCTTCTTTAAGTTCTTTTTCTTTTTCTACGATTATTTTTTCTAAATCTTTTTTGATTAGATCAATCTTTTGCAAAAGCTCTAATTTTTGTACTGTATTTTGTGGATATTCTTTGTTTAGTTCTTCGTAAATTTTCTCTAGACGAAGTGCTCTAATCTTTAACTGACTGACATCTGCTTTAATAAGTGGTTGTTGGACAACTGTTTTATTGATTTCCTGTAAATACGTCAAATCTTGCAGAATGGGTGTTGAAGCTAAAATATCTTCAATTTCCTTAATGCGCTGATCTGTTGAATCACTTGATTTTGACTCTAGTCCATAAGCTGCATGGTTGAAGAAAACTAATAGAAGGTAAAAGCAGAGGTTTTTTGTTTTATCCATAAATTATTTTTTAATATCCAGTATTAGCAATAATAGTAATTTATCTTCATTAAATGTTTAAGTCATCTTAATCTACTTGGTACTCAATTATCTGTTACTACATACGTGAGTGCCCATTAATACCATCTAGCTTTTTGTATTATACTGCGTACCACTCCACAAAAACTATACGTTAAGAAAGCCTTTCCAATATTCTCTTCGTGCTCTCAAAGTGTTGCAAAGTTTCTGGGATAAGAAGCTGAAATTTGTAATTACCTTGTTTTTTCGAACTAGGCTTGTTTGATACATCGATTTCCCAGTTATCAATGAGGTAGTAGATAAGCGCTATACGTTCAACATAAGTAAACTCATCCTTATCATTTAGCCCAAAGTCTTTTCTGACTATCAATTTGTCTCTGTCATCTAACAAAGGGTGAAGCCTAAGCATTAGAGGTAGCTTCGTATTCCACTCATTATCAGCTTCAAGAGTCGCATTATCTGGTGCTTCTTTATCGGTGAGAACTTCCACACTCGATAAGCGTACAAAATGGAAATTCTTATATGATTTAGCCTCATCATGGAAAGCTCTAAACATCCATGTTTTACCGTCATAGAAGATAGCGGTGGGGTAAAGCAGTCTCTCTCCATCATTGTCGCTATTACTTGTTTGATATGTACACTTCAAGCCGACTTTTGTGCTCAGTGCGCGGGTAACCTTCGACACAAAGTCGACGTTTAATTTATTAGGGAAGACGCCAACTCTCTGAAACGCTGTTATTGGTTTTTCAAATAGCAGGTTTTTATTAAAACCATTTGATAGCATGCTCAATCCTTGTTCTGCGCTCATATTGAACATAGGCACGAATTCAGGCTGAATCGCATTGGTTCTTAGTTTGCGGTCGTAGTTAACATTGCTCGTGGTTAACTCTTTATACTCTGATATCTCTTTCGATGCTGCGGCATCCAATACACCAAATTGTTCAGTTATATCACTTCGTCTTATTGTGCCAGTGAATCTCAATCTGAAATCTATAAATAGCATTCTTTCTGCTTTCTGAATGCCGTGTACTTTTTCAAACGCTAAATAGTCCACAGGTTTCCGACCCTTTTTGTTTTTCCACACATAATAGCGCCTAGGTCATACAAGGCAAGAAAAGAACGTTTGTTGACGTTAAAAAATAATACTGTCAAATATTGTAGATCTTTTAGGCACGTTGCATTATTATACGTGCCATAATAATAAAAAGAGTCATAATAGATCTAAAATACTATTTTGTTAATCCATTTTACAAGTTTTGAAGGAGTTGAAAATGGGAAGAGGTAAAAACCAACATGTCGTCAAGCACCCCGATGGGTGGGCGGTAAAAGGTGCTGGCAACAGCAAAGCAACAAGAGTCACCAATACCCAAAGAGAAGCAATCGATATTGCACAAGACATTGCCCGTAATCAGGAGTCTGACACCAAAGTACATGGGCGTGATGGAAAGATTCGAGCTGGTAACAGCTATGGGAATGACCCACATCCACCAAAGGATAAGAAATAATGCCGAATGCAAAAGCACACATGATAATCGGTTCTGTCGCGACTACTGCTGTGGCGTTGGCGGATGAAAAGCCGAGTAAAATTACACACAACGTAGTCGTTGCTCCTTTCATTGGAGCGTCGGTAGCGAGGCTTCCCGACCTACTTGAACCTGCACTTCACCCCAATCACAGACAATTTTTTCACAGTCTTACAACGCTAGCTGCTGTAGGTGTTGGCGTGGTAAAGGCTTATAAATGGGAGCCTGAAACAATGTTTGAAAAACTCGTCCGTGGACTCATTGTCTTGGGGGGAGTGGCATATGCGAGTCATCTTTTGGCTGATGGTTTGACCCCCAAGGGGCTACCTATTGTCGGAAAGCTCTAAAGGAGGGGGTATGGGCCTGAGATTTAATGACGCACGAAAGCTCGAAACGTCACAAAAAAGACTCGTAATGGAAGTTCTAGATCTTGCTTTAGAACAGCTTGATCTGAGTGCTTCAGATTTAGAAAAGATAGAATCCGCATATAGAGGAGTAGGGAACTACCTTGCTAGTTGCGAGCACCCTCTTTTACGTGATTCGCTTATCTATCCGCAAGGCTCGGTTCGGATGCGGACATCGGTCAAGCCTCTGTCTAAAGAAGAATTCGATGTTGACCTTATTCTCTTCCTGCCTCACGCATCCGGTGCATCAAGGGACGATATAAATGATGTCGTTTGGCGGCATCTAAAGGCGCACAAGGTATATGGCCCTCTTACAGAAAAGCTAGCTCGCGGGTTTCGAATTAATTATAAGGGGAATTATCATTTAGATATTACACCCGCTAAAGAATATCCTTTTGAGGATTTACCGGGGCAACCGCTTCTCGTTGTTGATAAGCGGTTTGAATTCAAAGAATCCAATCCAGAGGGTGCAGCACAAGGGTTTGATGACGCGTGTCGTGTTATGCCGAAGATCCTCAAGCGCAGAACGTTTTCTGAGTCACTCGAAGCCAATACTGTCCAAGACCTACCTGACCAAAGCGACAAGAAGCCTCTCAATAGGATAACGCAGGTAATTAAGCGCCACAGAGATGTCTGGGCTAGCAACGAAGACAATCACTATGCTGATTTCAAGCCAATATCGGTATTGCTTACAACGTTAGCGCGACTTGCTTACCTTAGAGTCGTTAATTCAGGCAAAGTCTTCGAGTCAGAGTTCGACCTATTGCTTGATGTTGTAGAGTTAATGCCGATGTTTATTGAGCAGGCCAATGATGAGTACCGTGTAGAGAATCCGAGTATGCGTCAGGAGAACTATGCTGAGAAATGGAACCGCAAAGAGAAAATGGAAGGCGCGAAACTTCAGCAAGCTTTTGTTCAATGGCATAAAGCGGCAGTTTTTGATTTTGAAATGATTGCTCAGTCGAGTGAGAAGGGCATGGATACTATGTTTAAGACGTTATCGACTGCGTTTGGTGAGTGTCCTGTTAGCAGTGCTCGCGACCGAATATTAGAGTCAATCTCAAATAGCCGCGATAAAGGGCGTTTAGGTGTAGTAGCTACAACAGGTGCAATCACCGCAGCAGCATCTGCTAACGCAAGTTCAAAGCCTGCAATAGCAAACTCAACGTCGACTAAAACTGCTCCCGTTATTCCTATTAAGAAGAATCGGTTTTATGGCGACCAGTAGAGCGAAGTTATTTGAACTTGCACACCCTGATCTCAGCATAAGTGAGCAGTATCTCGCTCTTGTTACATCGGGCCAAGGTGAGTCTCATATCACGGATCATGATCGAACCGTTGTTTGGCAAGGTGTGTTGAAGCCGTTGGCTTTTTCTCGGCGATATTCTGTCACGGTAAGTCACACCAAGGGGCGCTCACCTAGCTGCATCGTGACGAACCCGTCACTTGAAGAACTCGCAAATGGTAAGAGTATTCCTCATACCTACACAAACAAAACTAAATACAAAGGGACGCAACTTTGTTTGTACCTGCCTTATATTTCAGGCAAAAACAAAGTTAGTGAGTGGAGTCCTAAGTTATCACTTGTAGAAACAATCATTCCTTGGGCTTCTTTATGGCTGGTTTACTTTGAAGATTGGTTAGCATGCGGAGAATGGCGTGGCGGGGGTGTTGAACATGATCCTGAGGATAGTTATCGATGAAAAATGAAGTTAGGCATTTTTTCAGACAATTGACAGATTTTTTGTTTAGACGAAGATCTCCGGCTCTGACTACTGCAAAAATTGGTTTAAAGCTAACGGCAATAGGTGCTGTTGGCGGCTGGTTTATCAATGCAAAATATAAAGGAGATGGCGGGATTTGGGAGCTGAGTTACCATACCTCAAGCACTCCTCAATTTCTGTCTTCAGCGTCGGTCTTATTTGGCATTATCTTTATTTTTGTTGGCGTAGTGTGGGAAGTCGTTCGCTATAGAAACGAGTTGCGCCTACTGGAGAGACGCAAAACAATAGTGATTGAACAACGTGGGCTTGTTGACACTAAAGACCAACCTTTGGCTGAGCAAGTAAAACAGGACAAAAAGGTTTTTGTAGACCCCATTGTCGTTGATATCAGAGAGCGCCTTATTGATAACAAAGTGACACGTCCCGATCTTGCTTTGGAAAAGGTGCTTAATTTACCTCTTTCACTCAAAGAGAGAACCAATTCACTTGCAGCTTCTGATATAGAGATTATTTACGGTGGCATTGTGCCTGTTCCATTTGCCTTCACAACTGGCTACCTGCTTGACGATGAGTCAAAAATCGACGTCTATGACTGGGATTGAGATGAACCAATTTGGAGAACGTTGTCGGAAGGTGACGACGATGAGGTATTTAAAGTAGACATCGTCAAAACCGGAAACGGGAAAGCAGCGGTAGTGGCAATTTCATTTTCGTATCCTGTCGACAAGACTGCCATCGATATTGCATTCCCCTCTATAACTAAACATCACCTAAGCCTTGAAGATAAGGACCGTAATAATCACTGGTCAAAGCAAAAACAAAACCGACTGGCTGGAGAGTTTTTTGAATACTGTAAGAAGCTTCAAGGGATGGGAATAGAGCACATTCATTTGGTGCTTGCAGCGCAAAACAGTGTTGCATTTCGATTTGGTCAAAGTTACGACAAACGAAATTTACCACCTATTACCGTATATCAGTATGAGCGAAGTGACCCGATTAAGTACCCTTGGGGCGTTTTGTTACCCCAGACCCCTGATAGGAAGCCATCATGTATCATGCTTGAAAGCGAGAGTGCAGCATAGCCAGATAGTGTTGTCAGGTTTATTAATTTTGCTAGCTGATAGGGCAAATAAAGTCGGTAAAATCGAGCATATACAGAGGCTCTATATACAATGACGAAAACGTCATTTTTCTTTGAATTAGTAGTACAGAGAGAAACAAAATGGATTTTTACATACCGTGGTGGGGCAAGATTTTATCAATATTTATATCTACTCCGAGTAGGGCAATATTCTCCGAATCAGAGATAACGCTGAAAGAAGAGCGTAATACGGTTTCTGAGTCCTTAATGACGACACCAAGACGACCAAAAATCGAAAAGGCGTGGTTGGGTTATAGGGTCAATCTATCTGACAGCATTGGTCCATTCTATTTGTTTGACGTCGCTCAGATGGAGCAGTTTCAAGAGAAAACTACCAGAGCTGTGGAATCGAAGCACCGCCAAACCTACCAAGCTCTCTATGAGGACTGTCACACAACTGCAAAAGCGATAAGCAGTCTTATCGCAAAGCAGCGCTTTGTCAGAAGGTCTGAATTTACCGCTTTCTTAGAAGAGCTTACGTTCCCCACATTTTTTGACCTTACTTACCCCGAACTTATGGAAGAGAGCGAACTAAAGCTCATCGACAAGATAAAGTCTCTGCCCAATGACAAAAGAAGACTGCTGGACTTAATTAATGATAAATACATAAACGATGAGTTAAACAAGCATCAAGCGTTGCTTGGGTCACTTAATGACTCTCAAAAGCGTGCTGTTATCGTGGACGATGATACAAACATTGTTCTTGCTGGCGCAGGTTCTGGCAAGACTAAAACGATGGTGACGCGTGCAAAGTATCTTGTCGAAACTGGCAAATATGCACCGAAAGAACTACTCATGCTGGCGTATGGACGAGATGCGAAAAAAGAAATGGAAGAGCGTTTGGGAAGCATGGTTTCTGCGCCTGTCGATGTGATGACATTTCATGGATTCGGTAAGGCTATTCTTGAAAAGCATTCAAATGAAAAAAAGATACCTGACGATTTGGCTACAGATGAAAAGAAGTTGTTGCGGTTCGTTGAAGACGAACTACAGAGACTGTTGAAGGGTAGCCCCGAATACTTCAAATTAGCGACTGATTACTTTCAACAGTACTTCTTTCCTTACCGTAATCCTTTCGATTTTGAATCAAAAGGAGAGTACTACCAATACTTGAAAGCCAACGAAATTAGAGCGCTTAATACCGATAGTGTAAAGAGCTTTGAAGAAGTGTTGATTGCTAACTTCCTCTACATCAATCAAGTAAACTTTGTCTATGAGCCAAAATACACGAACAATATTGAGCAAGTCGGGTTCACTTCCTATCGTCCGGACTTTTATCTGTCTGACTACGATATTTACATTGAGCATTTTGGGGTAAACGAGAAGCTCGAAGCGCCTGCCTATATGAATTCGGTGAAGTATCGTCAGGATATATTTAAAAAACGAAGACTATTACGAGACATCAATAAGACAGAGTTGATAGAGACGTACAGTTTTGAACAAGGAAAGGGCGTATTGCTTAGTGAGTTGAAGCGTAAGTTGGAAAGAGCTGGCGTTGTTCTCACTCCGATGTCTCCCGATAGGTATTTTGAGAAACTTGAGAAGTTTGGAGCGATATCAAAATTAGGAAAACTGCTCCATAGTGCTATGTCTACTTCCAGAACAATGGGACATGACAAGACCGACATACCTAAGTTAGTAAAAAATGAAGCTGACCGACCTTCCGTACAAGCACTGATTGACTTATACAGTCCAATTGAAGCGGCCTATGAAGCGTTATTAGAAGATAACGAGACGATAGACTTTGACTCTATGATTAATGAGGCAGCTCGTATTGTGGAAGAGTATGGCCATCTCTTCCCTTATAAGACAATTCTCGTTGATGAGTATCAGGACATTTCGCCACCAAGAGCGAGATTACTGAAAGCGCTTATGAACGACGGTGAGAAGCCAAATCTCTTTGTAGTGGGTGATGACTGGCAGGGTATATACCGTTTTTCCGGAGCTGACCTTTCATATACGTATCAGTTTTTCCAAAAATTTGGATTTGGTACACGCGTTGACCTAGATGAAACCTATCGTTTCAATGACAGCATTAGTCAAATTGCCACAAAGTTTGTAACGGCGAACACAGCACAGATAACAAAATCAATTAAAGCGCGAGAGGTGGATGAACCGAGAGTTCACCTTGTTAGAACGACGGCCAATGAGCAACAAGCGCAGATACAAGCTGTCATTGAGTGGTTGTCAAAAAATGCATCTGATGGATCTATCCTCTTACTAAACCGCTATCGTTTTAAAAAGCCGGGCTATCTTAAGTCAGTACAGTCATTTGCTAGAAACCTAGGCTTCAGTTTGACGTTTCAGAGTGTGCATGGCTCAAAGGGTAGGGAAGCGGACTATGTCATATTGATGGATGTGTGTAGTGGTAAAAACGGTTTCCCGGTTGAGAAGCTGGATCATCCATTCATTGACTTGATGCTACCCGAAAGAGATAAATATCCCTTCGCGGAAGAGCGAAGGCTATTTTATGTGGCGTTGACAAGAGCTAGAGAGCACTCATTTGTTCTATCGTTGGAAGAGTCGCAGTCTAGTTTTGTCAAGGACCTGATTAAGTTTGGTGAAAAGATAAGAACGGATACTATATCGGCGTCAGAAATGGCCTTTAAGGTAAATACTGAGTCTTGCCCAGAATGCAAAACAGGATTGCTGATAGAGAGAAATGGTCGGTATGGAAAGTTTCAAGGCTGTACTAATAGCCCGTTTTGTGAATACACCTATAACAATTGCCGGCGATGTCAGCATGTCAGAAAGCGGGTAGGGGAATATCATGTCTGCCAAAGCAAGACATGTGGGTTTAAATCACCAATCTGTTCTGTATGTGGACGTGATATGGAAATTCGAAATGGACCTCATGGTAAGTTTTGGGGGTGTACTGGATTCTCTTCGTCTGTCTGTAGAAATACAGAGCAACTGAAGAGATATAATGATGTGTTCTCTTAAATTTATCGAGTGATGGATACAAGGGGCTAAAAGGGGAAGTTGTTTCATAAAATCATTTTGGGTAAGCATGTTCTATATTAAGACTACTGCTCAGCTCTATTAACGACAAAGGGTGACTCAAATGCCTTACTGCAAGACAGCTTATTCAATACCTGAACGTGACAGTGTCTTAACAACGTTGTCAGTGTTTACAAGAGAGTGTTTCGTGATGGGACAAGCCGCTTATGAGGTTGGTAACAATCGATTCTCAATAGATGCGGGGGAGAATGATATTCGCGCACTGTATGATGAAGAGAGTGGGCTTGTTAAGTTTTTCTGTCGCTATGATGATGACATGCCGAAATATGAGAAAAAGCTTAAAACGTTTGCCATGTCACATGACATAGAAGTGGCAGAACTTTAAGGTAGGTGCTCATGTGTTGTCGTTTTTAAGTTGAGCGCAGTTCAGTGCTGCTTTCTAAATAGACGTGAATGGCATTTGAGATAGCAACTTTGAGTCGGCCAAATCAAAAATGATGAGAATACGTATCTTATTCTCATCAAGAATCGGTCTAATTTGATGAGAATAATTGGATTAATCTAATCACAATGAAGTTTTCATATCGCTAAAATCTGTACTCACAGGTTCGGTGAATAAGCTTATGTTTAACTAGATGAGTTGCTATGTGTGCAAAGTGGATATCTAGAGAATCATGTTTAGTAGCCTGTTTCAGACACATTGCAGACCTTCAACACCCCACTTAGGGACACAAGTACGTAGACTATTATGCGGAGCGACGCTATGGGAGCGTGCGTGGTTTTAGCCCAACAAGCGCCAGCGTGTGATTACAGTGGATTTAAACGTTGACATTAAGAATCTATCGCTAAACTATTTGTAATCATGCTGTCTAAGGATTTTTTTAATGGATCAATTTAATCTCAACGAAGTGCTCACTCGTTTGAATGATAAGAAACAGACAGCAATAAGAAAAATAGAAGCTACTCTCGATACAGTTTGTGCTGAAACAATGCTGTGTACACAGGTTGCGCAACTACTTACCACTACCGAGGGAGGAAATATTGGTGATGCATTTGGCAAGCACCCTGCCATGATTGAACGTTTTGCAGAAATTGCTATCCCTAAGTTTGGTGTCAGTTCAAACAAGCAAATTAGCGTATTCGAGTCTAATCCAATCTATCCATTGCTTGAAGACATTTTAAATGCAGATATGCTCTCAACAAGGCATTCTTCTAACTTACCAAGCATCGCTGAAGACATAAAACAGTCAAGTGAAGTGGTAAGAGGAAGCGCATATCCCGAACAAACTGCTGCAAAGATCAGACAGATTCAAGGAAGATTTGATTCGTGGTTTGAAAAGAAAGCAGGGATATCCCCAAATCGTGTAGTAGATATCGTTACAGCACTAGTTCCTCGTGTTGAGGCTCTATGCAACGACGATCACGATAACATACTTAAACATGCAAAGGATTATCAAGATCAATTTTTAGAAATTAAAAATTGGCCTTCTCGAAATGAAAAAGAGCAAGCGTTTATTGATTCGCTACTGAGTGAGGAAGGAGCCTTTATTTATGGATATGCTGAATATATTAATCTTGTTATGTGCCACAAATGGCCAACAGAGCTGACAGAGTTAAATCTTTCTCCCCTTTTAACTCAACAAGAATCCCAAGCATTTAAGCACTTGTTTTCTGTGGGTAAGCACAACATCTCACAAGTTAAGCACATCCAGCGCAAACCGTTTTATCAATTACTTGATGGCCGTATCCTTTTTGGCGATATATCAAATGCTTATGATGTCATTTTTGACGAATTTGAAGCCATAGCTAAGAAAGACGGCAGGTTTTTTAGCAAGCAATATCAAAAATATAAAGCTAAATGGTTAGAGATGCGTGCCTATAGCCATTTGTGTCAAATATTCCCCAAATCAGATGTATACCAAAGCTTATGTTATCCAGATCCTGACAAGGAAAATTCTGAAGCGGAAATGGATTTGGCGGTAAAGTGGGGACCGTTTTTACTGTTGGTTGAAGCAAAATCAAAACAATTCAGATTTGAAGGCCGTGTAGGAGATGTTGGCCGATTACGAACTGATATCGTGAAGAATGTTCAGGATGCTTTCGAGCAATCACTTAGAGTGAAGCGATATATTGCAAGTGAGGATGAATGTCTTTTTAAAGAAAAGAGTCACGGAAAACATTTATCCTTTAAATCAGCGAGTATTAAAAAAGTTTTTTCAATTTCAATTACATTCAATAATTTAGCAAACATCGCAACTAGCTTGAATAAGCTAATCGACTTAAACCTGTTCACTGACAAAGATTACCCATTTTCAATCTGCGAGTCAGATTTTGAGCTATTAACTAAAACAAACCTGACTCCTGATATTTTTTTGTATTACATCCAAAGGCGAATTGAATTATTTAGTGAGGAAATTGAATGGAGTGGCGATGAAGTTGACTTATTTTGCGCTTATTTAGATAGCCGATTACTTTTTGATAACTTGGCGCTTGGCAAAAATGAGCAGGTCAATGCTTTACATTTTAATGGTTATTCAACTCAATTCGATGAGTTGATGGCTTATGAACGAGATGAGTATCCAACCAAACCAAATATACAGCTAAACCTGCCACCAGATGTTATTTGGTTGTTTGAGACTCTTAAGTACTATGATGATGAAGGAGCTAGATGGATAGCTTTTGCGCTTCTAGCTTTGTCAGATAAGCTACTTAACAATGTTACGCAGTTCTTGTTGAATATAGAATTAGAATCATTGTCCACCGGATACAGAACAATGACGTTTGTAGAAAACGACACCGTAGTTGTACTGGTTGGTACTAAATATCATAGTTTTGATGAACTGCGCTCTCATATGGTAGGTAAAGCACTAGTTGAAAAATATCGTTATAAAGCAAGAAAATGCATTGTGGTTGGTAAGAAGCATGGCCCTGAACAAAAGCCAAATAATCTCTTTGATACAGCCGACTACATTGAATTTAAATGGGTATTTGATGAGGAGAGTGAAAAAGTACTAGCTTCTTACCCTAAAGCCAAAATAAGCAATAAAATAGGTCGTAATGATCTTTGCTTTTGCGGCAGTGGAAAGAAGTTTAAGAAATGCTGTATCAACAGGGGTCAATAACTAAATACAGATTAGCAACCAATAATCTAATGTTCAAATTGTGATTATTGGTGAAAATTATCTTCACTGTGCTAACGTGGAAGATGTCTCACTGAATCGCTACTAATCCCTAAACACTTCGCACCTATTTTTGTTCACGCCTACCAAACGATCAAAATCGCTATCAATTTTATATGGTGCCAAGGCCTGCAATACGCACATATGAGACTGTCAGAGTTGATTTAAGTGACTAATTTACACAAAATTAGTCTTGAGTATCAATCATAGACCCCAAAAAGTACTATTCGTTCGGCCAAGAAACATGGGCGTATTTGCCATCGCCTTTGGTCATAGTTTTCCTACGAACAAACCTTACTTCAAATTCAAAGTCATGAGAAATACGCACGATGAGCAGCTTGTTGAAGTTACCGCTGCGTTTAACTTGAATTATCTCTGCTGACTTTTCGGGGGATATTGTCTTTACCTCGACAAAGTCGTTACCCATTTTTCCGTCAGAGCCTCGTGTATGAGGTTTATGCCTGATTATTCCATATTTGATCTCTGCGTATAGTTCACCAAGTTCTCCCCAAATTTGAAGATATCTTCCGGTTAACTGATGGTATTCTTTTGCTGTATTTACAAGATTATCGAATATTAGTGCGAGTTCTGGTGTTGAGGTATTAGTGGAGTTCGGTTCTTCATTATCAAACCATATCTCCCAATCGTCTGGATTGTATCCTGAGGCTGCTGCATCAGCTATTTGGTTTGGGTTATAACCTTGGTCTTGCATGGCATGTAAGAAGTCCCAATCGCTCATAACTATTCCTTTTACGAGATGATAGTGTAAATGTGGTTTATGGGAGTTGTAAAAACAAGTTTTGGGTTCATAAGTAGGTATATAGTTTGAGTGAATGGTTTGGTCTTCGATGAGTAGTCTATTTAAGTCATGGCTTTTGTTTATAGATAATATGACCCCTAAGGCAGCTTGAGCTGCCTTACAACTCGCTATGTGAATTATAAGGTAGAAGTGTGATGAGACGATTGTTCATTGTCGGTAATGGTTTTGACTTGTGGCATGGTCTACCTACCGGGTACACAGATTTCTATCTTTGCTACAAGGACATTTTGGATGAACTGAATATGTATTTCACAGGCATAGATGGAAATACAACGCCGTGGTCTGATTTTGAAAATAATCTTGGTTCATATGATTGGGAGTCATTTTTCGACTGTTTCAATGACATTGACCATAACGATGAAAGCTTCAGAGAAAGTATGCTACAAAGACATAAAGATGAAATGTCCTTTCAAGCGAATGACTTGGTTGAAGGTGTTCGAGAGTGCTTTCGAGAGTGGGTAGAGTCTATTGATGTCGATGACTGTGAAAGAAAGATAGACTTCTTGAGTACAGATGTTTTCATGACCTTCAACTATACATCAACACTGCAAAAAGTTTATGGGATCCGTGACGACAGAATTTTTCATATCCACGGAAATGCCGATGCGTATGATGAATTGGTTTTTGGGCATAATGTAGAGATTACTGAGCGAGCCGAGTTCGACGAGGAAGGTAACAGTCTAAGAACGGCTTTTTCTGACTCTGAAGGTGCTGCCTTGTATCCTTTGTCTGCTTTTAAAAAGCCAGTTACATCGATTATAGATAATAATGAGGGCTACTTTTCTTCATTAAATGATGTAGTTGAGATTATTGTCATTGGGCATTCGCTAAATGATATCGATTTACCTTACTTCGAAGCAATTGCGAGGAATGCGTCAAAAGCGTTCTGGAAAGTAACTTATCACAACAGTAGTGAATTGAAGTGGTTTGAAATACAGCTAGAAAAAGTTGGTGTTGACCAAGAAAGAAGAAAGGTATGCTATCTTGAATAAAAAAATTTTTGGCTATTCAGAAATGATAAAGGCCAGCAAAGCTGGCCCATCAAAATTTTTGTGTATCGGTAGTTTCCCCATAAACTAAAGAGCGTATGGTTTCACTAGTCGCCTTGGTAGGTCGATACTCCCGGCCCCAAGACCATGTATTAATAATCACAAAGAAGTGTGAAAAAGTCAACATTTTTGTTGTTAAAGAGTCTTTAATTCGTCAAGGATCGCTTCAAAGTCGCCATTGATATCAAAGGTTTTTGCGACGCTGGAGATGACATCCTTAAGTTCTTTGATTTCAGATTCAGCGTCTTCTAGCTGTTTTGCTACTTCATTATACTTGTCAAATAGTTTTGACTTTTCTTTCCTAACACTTACTAGAGATGTTTGCGCAATCTTTAGTTGTTTTGTTACATCGTCATTGTATATATCCGCAAGTGCGCTATCTACAGCATCACCATCAGCTTTTGTTAATTTATATTTTGAGTACTGATGTCTATATTTACCGCCTTCAGCTTCTCGTGGTGGAAACACACGATGAGCAGATACTGTTTGAATCATATCTAGAACGGCGAAAGATGTCTTATCCGAATATCGAGCATGCAACGTATTAAATGATTCACTCGATATGGGAACATGTTTGGGGTTACTATAGTCTTTCGTTGTTAATGGAATGACCGTTACGGATTTCATTCTAGTTCCCATAACAATACAGGGACGCTTTTTATGCATTTCACCGGGCATTAGAGAATCAGTTCGGTAAGTATTTTTCTCTTCGCCGGATGTTAATCCAAACGTCGATGTCTCGTGGCCAAAGTCGACTTCAACAATACTATGTTTACGGATATAAGAATTGAAATTTCGACGCTGCTTTTTTGCATGGTCGTATACTGAATCAGGGATAGGATTCCCACTAACATATATTTCAGCGCCTTCATCGGTAATCACTACAGACTTGACCAGCCAAGACCGATAGTCCCTGTTTTTTGAAAAAGACTTTGTAAAATAGATGTCATGGTCATTGGTATTGAACGCTGGGATGATGGTTTGTGCGATCCCATCGTATGTTCTACAACCTAGCTGAACTCCATCTTCCTCATTGATAAATTTTACTTCCAATGTGCGTCCTTAATTTCTTCTTTTATCTGGGGCATGTGTCGAGATTGTACCTTCAAATTGACATCATTCTAATGCCTTACTTCGAAAAATATTGTTAGTTAAGGTATGTATCTTTGTATCTGTGATTATTCTAACATATTGAATCAGCGAATTAATTTTAATTTAATTATGTCGTGTTGTGCGTAAAACGAGAACACTGTGTAAGTTGATTTGATACATGTATATGTCTAAATTTTGGTGCAATATGTGATATTGGGCGGCCCTTTCGCACAGTAAATTAGCTCGCCGACGAACGAATTGAGCATCGAACAAATGGATAGCTCGATACGAATTGCTTCCGAGTACCTAAAAAGGAGTTTTCATGCAAAGTATCATCATTCATAAACTTTATATCAATGACGGAGACTGGGAGATAAGGATAGCACCACGAGTAGGTGAAAGACTTCGTTATCGCTTCATAGGAGGGCTGCGTCTCGACCGCAGCAGTGAGCCTTTGGTCGAGACGCGTGTCTCAAAATACATGCATGATATCGAGTACTCAGAGTATGACCATCAAGGTATCAATTCATTTTTATCTCAAGAAAGATCAAACGTTCCTGAAGGCTTCAGGGTCATCGCAACGTTACCGGGGGGCTTCTGGTATCGGTTTTCACACCATCTTGAAAAAATGTCGACATACATTAAGAAAAAGCAATATGTCGTAATTCTAGAAAACGAATACACTGTCTTTGCTGCTATCAGCGATATTGGGCAACCTGTAGATTATTCTGTACTAAAAACTAACTCTTCTGGATTCAGGGGGGATGGATTGTCTAAAGTCTTCCATTACATGGTTGATGCTGGAGAACGCAGAAACGCGATTGAAGAGCTTAAATCCTTTACCAAGGGAGCCAGAAAGGTCAGCATTATTGATCCGTATTTGTTAGGAGGGATCACTGGGAAATGTGAGGTCAACCAGCAATTTTTTACATTGGCTCAAAAACGCATTTCAAATAGAGCGATTCTTAATGTTATTGAGAATATGATCGGTAAGACGTACGGTTCAAAAGACAAGCTTCTTAAATACATAGAAAAATATGTTTCCCTAAAAGATAAAGAGCAACAGGCAATAACGAAATTAGTCGAAGAGCTTTTTGTTAAAGAAAGCTACGTTTCAGACCTAATGAAAGCCACTAGCGCCAATGATATCTCCGAGCTAAATCTCCTATACAGTAAAAGACATGCTGAAGTACCAAAAGTTAGAAAACAAATAGAGAGCAGCTTCTCAGGTAAATTACGCTTTAGTGATTTAGATAAGTACGACGAGCTTTTCGTACATGACCGAGTTTGGATTGTGGACTCGCGAAAGGCAGTTGTAGTGGGTAACTCTTTTGGGGGCCTTGGTATGAGCGCTATCTCATTTATATTAGATTTACCCGAAAAAGACCTAACTGCCCTAAAAAATGAAATGAAAGTTACAGGTATCAAAATTTAACTTTGCTAAAGACAAGAAGGCCAGCAGTTGCTGGCCTTCTTGTTTGGAGGTAATTGTGCTGATGAGGGCTTTTTACTTGCCATTGCCGAAGTATTTCATCCAAACGTCAGCAATTAACTGTCTTTCGGGTGTATTCAGTGTATTGATCTTGTCGAGGTGAGCTGAAGAGTTGTCACCATCTATCAACTTATTCATGCAATGAATAATTTCGCACGCCACTAAGTAAATGTAGGGACCAAGAATATTGCTGTAGGCAAAGTTTACCGCATTACCTTGATTCATCAAAAAGAATGACTTTTCGTGAAGATAATAAATTTCTACCCCATTTTTGTTGTCCCTTGAGCGATATTCTTCTCGTAACTCGTCAATCTCGAACTCATCATCACCAGAAGTAACAGATGCCACAAAACAGTTATCTTTTAGCGCTTTGAAGTCATTAAATCGCAGAGATTTGTTCCCACTTGCTCCTATAACTAAGTCTGCGTTGGCAAGTGCAACTTCTCTGTCGGGTGAGCTATATCCATGCGACAGAGCTTGTGCACGCCTGATAGGGTCTTTGTCGTGAACGTATACTGTTATGTTACGACTTGAAAGACTATTGGCTACGCTCTTTCCGATTTTGCCATAGCCTATGACCAAGCTGCTCTTGTTCGTTAGTAATGTCGAATTATCTCTGAGTATTCGCTCAATAGAATAGACTATTGATTGACCCACAAGATAGTCTTCAGGTTCCTTCAATGGACTTCGAGCAACTGAAAAAACCGGAAAGCTGAGAGGTGATTTTAATTTACTCATTGAGCTTTGGTATTTTTGATGTCCATTCTCTGTATCTTCAACAATACCGAGAATTCGATTTCCAAACATCTCCTGTAAATGCTTTATTGAACTCGCAAAATATCCTCCGATGTCGAGAATGATGACTTTATTGTTTTCAGGGACACAGGGTTTCACATACTTAATCAGAAACTCTTTGTCCGATGTTTGGTTTCTGGTTAAGTGCATTATTGGCAGCCGCTCATCGCTTTGTTCAATAAAATCCATAGCATTTGTTTCTATAGATCTGGGTTTCGGGATTACACAAGCAACATGATGATGTTTGTGCAGCGAGCGGAGCAACGGTAGCGTATTGGGTAAAATGTGTTGAACTATTATAAGAGACACATCCTGTGCTTTTGGTCGGTCCTTGAGCAGTGATTGGTACATAGTATAAGCACGGTCATTGTTGTTGATCATAACATTCATAGCACTACTCCTCGTGAATTGAGTCAATCGGCGATTGACTTCACCTTGATTCTGCTATAAATCAATAGGTTGTAGTATGGGTCACTTAGTAGGGGTATAGGTGGCCACTCAAGGGGGAGGTATGGACATGCTAGGCTACAACTTAACAGACAGAGAACGCGATACATTTAACTTAGTTTCCAAAGGAATGACCAATAGCGAAATTGCAGATATGCTGAAAATATCTAATGGGACTGTAAAAAAGTATGTGTCGAGACTGCTGAGAAAGTTTGACGTGAGTTCACGACAAGAACTTGCCGCATTTTATTCTTCTGAGAAACATATTCGTACAGACAAAACGACAGATGCATTCGTTGGTTTATGGGTTTCTAAATTCACTTATACACGAGCATCTGGAGAGAAAGGTGAACAATACGATGTAGAGAAGATTTGGCGTTCTGTAGGAAAATATCATGGTGAAAACATCGTTGCACTAGATGGGGAAAGGGCCTATCTGCATGAACTTGATTTTTCAGTTGAACAGCGAATGTTACGTGGGACATGGACGAACACGAACACATTTAATTTGGGCGTTTTTCAATTAATTGTATCCAGCTCAAAAAAGACAATGCGTGGAAAACATTTGGGGAACGACAATGTTGTCAGCGTAAGAGAAGGAGATTGGGATTGGGTCAAGCTCCAGACAGACAAAAAAACAGAGGTTCTTCTCGAAAACCGTGACCCTAAAGCGCTAGCAACACTTCATGAACAGTTAAAGTCAAAGTTCGAAGAATGCGTAGTACAAGATGTGCCATTTCATTTTTATACCGAATCAAGATGTCTAAGTATTTAAATGGAACTGGGGGCATATCAGTCATTAACTTTTCCATCAGGGCAACAGAATTACCCCTTAACTGCGTCTCTTGAGTGCTATTTCGATAACCGAGATATATGGTGGGTATTTGGTATTTTGATGTTTGCTCTGACTTTACAGAAGCTGAATTCGGGGGAAGGACGTGCCCATCCATCGTCCGCCTTTCATTTGAACGTCAAATCTCTTATTATTTATCTTGGCCGACTGGACAGCCTGTATCTGCCAAGCACGTTAAACGTGTTTGATGACAAAGTGGATTCATCCAGACAATTTGTTTACGTTGTATTTAGTGTGAGCCTAGGCGGATGTTTGCGCTAATTCTTTCTTAAGTGAGAGCGGCGTGAATATGTCCAAAATTAGTTACTCAAAAAATATATACCTTCAAGCAAAACGCGCATCTAAAGTACTTGATGTCCCACTTACCAAAGCTAAAGATGTTGTTGCCAAGGCAATTTATCATTGCCATGACTTTCAAGACCTTGAAAGAAAATTTGAGCAAAATAGCTTAAAGTCTTCTGTATATCCCTTTTGCCAAATTTCTCCGTCTGCTGACAAGGCGTCACTCGAATATCTAAAAAGTAATATTGAGGTCATTGGAAAAAGGCTCTCCAAGCTCTTAGTTAAGCCTATTAGTTATATGGCTTTAACAAAAGCTATCTTAAGGATTTTTGGCTTCAAAAATGAGGGAGAACCTATAAGGCCATCTCTGTACTTTGAGCATAACGAGTGGCGTGTAGCTTCGAATCTTGATGAGAACGAGACATCGGTTTACTTCAAAGACTTCTACATCAATGACGTTCCTTTTCGACTTCTTGCTATCAACGTAATCACTGAATGCTCATTTGATGAAAACAGCCTTATTGAGTTAAAGGACCTTCATTCAGAGCTTACTAAGTTTCCATTTGCACCGATAATGTGGCGAGACTGCGAGTACTGGCAACAGTCAGCCGACATTTACTTGAATACAAAGCAGAATAATACGAACTCTGATGGAAATGCTTTCGGCAAAGTCAGTCTACCCATGAATGCTCAGCAAGCTGAATTTCAGAAAAATGTATACGAGCTGCTAGAAACAGTAGAAGCAGAGTACCGGGTCGATAAAATTAAGGTGCAACAAATAAGCAGTCTTGAGTTTTATTTCATTGGCTATCCAATAGGTGGGAGCGAGATTAGTAGTGTGACTAAGAGTTTTTATCTCACAGAAGAACATATATTCAATAACAAATGCATTTTCGTAATAGGAGACGGAATAATCTGTTTAGAGCTGTTTGAACATAACAATGACGGTGAGTACATCGGAGAAGACCTTGATTACTATCGAGCTGTGAGTGAAAAATTTCAACAATTCTACGATGTTGAACCCGGTTTAATCATTATAGAGGGAAAGCAATATTCAGCGTTTCTACGGTCATGCATGGGGGTTGAGTTTGAACGCTACTACAATATGCCATTAGTCTTAATTGGCGACTGCACTAAATGCCTCTAGCAAAACCCTATAATCGATAAGTTTGCGCATTAAGCGAAGATGGGGCTTTAGAAATTGCCAAAAGAGCTTCGTATAGAAAGTCTTGCTAATAACGTCCCTTATCCATATGTGTTTCTCAAATGGAATTTCCTTGTTTCTTTTCGCAATGCATTGTTCCACTTAGTAATGCGTTACTCTTTTCGTAGCTTAACTCGGTTGTGAGATGCAAGGTTTATTATGTTAACTGGAGTTGAGCACGATAGTTTGAGAAGAGTGTGGTTGGAAAAATCGTGCCTTCTCGAATCTTAGTTTTAATCGCGGTCTGGTGTATAGGCATAGTCGCGACACTTATGCTGAAGTGAAAGGTTGCCTAATTTGGATTGACAAAGAAGCAACAAACCGCTCGAAACGAAGAGCAATGTGCGGGCGGTCGAATGCGGATAGTGGAGGAGATGGAATTTTAGATATGTTTGCAAGAAGAGACATTGTGGACGAACTAACAGGGTTGCTATCTGATACATTTTGCTTGAGCTTTGAGGTCCAAACATTGATGCTTAGACAAGACGTCGCAACGAATAATACCGTTTATGGGTTTATCAGCCATCACTCGGAAAGCCTTATATTTGCTAGCCGAGATATCGCAAAAAAAATAAATCAAATAAATACAGGTGTGATCATCACTCATGAGCATTTGCGAAAATACTCTTCGCTAGACAACATCGAAGATGACATTTCAATCTTAGATATTTTGCTATTTCTTAAGTCTTCTAACACTCGAATTGAAACAAACGCCTACGATATATTGAACAATCACTCAGACTTTATTTCTGACGATTTGAGAGCCTTACTTTATGAAAGGTATGAAGCGCATAAGAGTGCTCAGAAAACTCTCAGTCACATTTTAGGTGTTGAGGTCAATCTATGGATTTAGTGTCCTTTCAAAATTGGCCACGCAAGAAATGTGGAATGCTTTTCCTCCTGCTTACTTCTTCTATTTGGGCGTGTGCAGCTAAATCTGAGCAAAACAGTGAAGTCCTCATAATTGGTTATAGTAATCACCCACCATATTCCTATCAAGAAGATGGCCAAATTAAAGGCATCTACCACGATATAATTAAAACGGTTCTTGACCGGATGCCTTCTTACAAGAGTAGGCTAGGTTCGGCTCCGTGGAAAAGAGCATTAAAAATGGTTGAGTCAAAAGATGCTCAAGGAGTCTTTCCCCCTCATATTTTTCCTACTGAAAGACCTTATCTAGTTCTTTATTCATCGCCGATTATGACAGAAGAGGTCTCGATATACTGCAATGTTAACTTGTTAGAGGAAAACAAAACTATTGATAGTGACAATGAATGGCCGCAAGCGTTCAAAGAATACCTCTTTGTTTACACACGAGGTGTCCTTCTGGGGGAGAAAAGATTTTGGGATGACGTGGAAGTCGAAGGTATAGATGTAGTCGAGGTGGAAGGGGTAGAAACCGCTTTGAGCTTACTTTATTCGGGGAGAGCTGATTGTCATGTTAACGATAGTTTTACAGTTGATTGGGTTTTGCAAAACAACAAGTTACTCAAATTAAATCAGGCATCTAAAAGTATAAAGAAATTAACGACGCTTTACGAAAGCGCTGGCAGATTGGGAGTAAACGAATTTGATGGCGTTGAAGATTTTGTTCGCGAATTCAATGTTCACCTTCAAGCAATACAAGAAGAGGGAATTCAGCAACAGATCATAGATGCTTACTGGGACTAGCGCTCAGTGCATTGGCCGCAGTTAGATTGTTTTTCAAGCAATATCGAAAACGGCTAATGAATGTTGAGAATACTCACTACAGGTTTTGTAAGTTATTTTAAAGATGTTAAGGAAAGTCATGAAACACAATATCTATACAGTCTTAATGCTAAGCGTGCTCACATTCTTTACTTGCGTTGTTCAGGCTAAAGGGAAATTGTCTGTTACACGCTTTCACTTTGAAGGTGTAGGAAGCGTAAACACTTGGATTTTAGAGGATGACAACGGATTAGTCTTGGTTGATGTTCAGCGCACGCATGCCGATGGCGCTCAATTAGCTAAAACGTTAAAGGAGAAAAATAAAAAGCTATATGCAATTTTAGTTACGCACCCACATCCGGATCATATCGGCGGTATACCCTCTGTACTGGCATCGTTTCCAAATACCCCAATTTATGCTCTTCCTGAGGTAAATCAGGAGTTAAAAACTGACAAACTCGGAATAATGGCCTTTGCTCGTCGCGTTAACGGCGACAAGTTTCCGAAAGAAACTCCAACAGCAACACATATGTTGAAAGCTGGGCAATCTCTTAATTTTGGAGATATAGATATAGTCGTAAATGATATTGGTCCCGGAGAAGCTGTTGCAATGACTGCTTTTTATGTTCCATCAATTAATGCGTTGTTTGCAGGCGATCTTATTGAGAATAATATGCAAGGCTTTGTGTATGAGCAACGAACTTCTCGATGGTTGGGGCAACTCGACGAAGTCCGTCTCGATTACCCAACAAATCCCATGACCTATCCCGGACATGGAGCAGAGGCTCCGCTATTTGGCCTATTAGATGCTCAAGGGAAATTATTACGCGACATGCGAGATATAGTGAATCTTCTTATCACAGATGGAGAATTCTCAGAGCAAGATGCGATTGAAGCGATGGCTGAGTTTGAAAAACGTCACCCAAATCAGACACCTGTTGCACCTATTGATGGATTGGGAATACTTAATCTCAGAGCCGTTGCAAAAGAGCTATTGGGGCAAGGGCTATGAAAGTTCTAATCGTTCATGCACACCCAGAGCCTCAAAGTTTTAATGGGGCCATGACTAGAACAGCGCACGAAGTACTAACCGAAATGGGGCATGATGTAGTGGTTTCTGATCTTTATCAGATGCAATTTGATCCTGTCTCAAGTCGAAAGAACTTTACTGAAATTTTTGATGGAAAGTTCCTCAAGCTTCAAAATGAAGAGATGCATGCCGCTAGGCATGGTGGATTTGAGTCTTCATTAGAAGCTGAGATAGTTAAACTAGAACAATCCGACCTTGTTATTTTTCAGTTTCCGCTTTGGTGGTTTGGTATGCCAGCGATATTAAAAGGGTGGGTAGATCGTGTTCTTGCAATGGGGCGTGTCTATAGTCGCGGGGGAGTATATGCTTCCGGCCATCAATTAAAACGCCGAGCCATTTTATCTTTGACCACAGGTGCTCCAGCCGAGTTCTTCTCTGGTAGTATTGGCTACCCTACGATTGAGGAAATCATAATGCCGATACGCAAGGGCGTATTCGAGTATATAGGGTTTGAGTTTCTAGAGCCGCATAAGGTACATCAGCCTGCTCGACTTGGTGATAAACAGCGCAAAGTTGAGCTTTTACGATGGGCTGAGCGACTAGATAGCCTTTTTTAAAAGCGTCATTAGAGCCATTATTCATAACGGTGAATAATGGCTTTTTCTTACAACTAATATTCTACCCTTCCCTTTGTAGGGGGAGGGCGCAATTTACAGATTTATAAACAGCTCCTTGTTTCTACTCCGTGACTGTCATCACCAATTGGCCATTTGACCTTACTGATTCTTCCAGTATTTTAAAAGTCCACAATACATCTGAACAGAATAATTTGGATGGTATATGCAATTTACGGAACCGATAGGACTCAATGTGACTATTGAATTGCGTTTAGCTCTTAGTTGCATTCTGATACTAATGTCTAGATATTGAGGGCATCTCCGTTATAATATTGATGTTTGGTAGCAGCGAGCTGCCAGTGACCGCAATTACAAAGTGGACGCACTCGCATATAAAAAATATGGCTGATAAAAGAAGTAGGATGGTGTTGTGGACCATACTGCTCACGGCATCAGTATGTTTTTTAATTACGACAAGAGTAAACTTCAAGACAATGTGAAACGACAAAGTAAACGTCTTGCAAAACTTCTAAACATCCCTCTATCAAAGGCTCAGTACTTGTTATCTGTATATGTATATTTGGAGCCTTCATATTCCCAATTAAAAGCTAAGTTAAACAGTCGGCAAGATTCAGAAAATCTCTTCTTTGCACTGGTCGCAACAGATTCTGAAGAACAAGTTCTTGAGGGTTTTGTCGCTAGATTTGAAATTCTATACTCAACACTCGAACAGAGTCCCATTAACGAACTTTGTAATGGGGCAATAAAAGACTTAATTTTCGAGATTTTTGGTCTTAGTTCAGAAGTATTGCCGAGTGCTTAGGTTTCGATAGACGCATTAATTAATCCTCTAACCCAGCTATTAGCTGGCTCTGAGCCTTTTAAATTACTCCAGACCATCAAAACTTCCCACTTATCTTGCTCTAAAGGCAATTCAAATATGTCGCAGTTAGAGCTATTCACTAAAGACTTAGATAAGCTAGCAGGACAGACCGCTAGATAATCTGTGTTAGCTACAATGTAAGGTAATACAGTAAACTGATCTATTGAGAGCGCTACACGCCTTTTTAGACCTTCTCTTGCGAGAAGGGAGTCAACGATTCCAGTCATGTCATTATTGAGCGTCATCAGAACGTGGGGAATTTCCGTAAAGGCTTCAATAGTCATTCCGCCCTCTAACGAAGGATGATTTTTTCTAGCAATACAAACGAAAGAATCTTTGTAGAGTTGCTGTCTATTAAATCTCTTTGGGAGGTCCAGATAAGAGCCGATAGCTAAATCCACTTTTCCATCATCTAACTCTTTAATAATTGTCGCTTTGCTGAGTGAACCAAAATGTACAGACAGATTAGGAGACCTATCCTGAAGAAGTGCAGAGAGTTTTGGCGCTAGAAACAGGTTAATATTATCACTGGTAGCTATATTTATCTTTCCCGTCGCCAACTCTGGCTCAAAAGGCTGAGCTACATCAAATATCATAGATACTTGATTGAGCGCCAAATCGACGTGAGGTTTGAGCATTTTTGCTCTATCTGTCGGTAGCATTCCTTTTGGGGTTCGTACAAAAAGATCATCATCAAAAGCATAACGTAAGCGGCTCAATGCATTGCTCATAGATGATTGTGCTAAGCCTACCTTCTGTGCTGCACGAGTAACATTCTGTTCAGAGAACAAAGCACTGAACACCCTCAACAGATTTATATCGAAATTATCTCTATTCATCTGATCAATAGTATGTTACCAAATAATCAATTTCAAGGATTTTGAATCGGCGATTATATTATCTATGTGGTTTTTTTTTATTAATCGATAATTATCTTTAAGGTCCAAAAATGAACAAAGTTGCATTAGTCACAGGCAGTACGTCTGGAATAGGTTTAGGAATAGTTGAGCATTTACTTGCTAATTACCAAGATTACACTGTTGTCGTAGCTGGAACGAGCGAAACATCCGTCGAAGATACTCTAAACGCTCTTAAAGAAAAATATGATGCTAACCGTATTGATGGGGTCGAGCTTGTTGTTAACGATTCACAGTCCGTAACCTCCGCGTTTGAATACATTTCATCTAAGTATGCAAAGTTAGATTTGCTATATAACAATGCTGGTGTTAACCCTTATCGAGATGAAAATGAATCTTCAGTATTGAGCGCGACTTCAGAGACGCTCTTGAAAACGATGGAAGTTAATACCATCGGTGCTATGCGTGTAATGCAGCATGCTGCCAAGATTATGGTCGCTAATTCATCTGGCCGTATTATTAATACTTCTACTGAAATGGCATCTCTTTCAATTCTCAAGTCTGATTATTACCCATTGAGTCCATCATATCGTACATCAAAGATAGCGCTGAATGGGATAAGCCTTCTTTTTGCAAAAGAACTTGAAGGTACTGGTGTAACGGTAAACACCTTTTCTCCCGGATGGACAAAGACAAGTATCGGTGGTGATGATGCTCCTTTCACCGTAGATGAGGCCATTCAAACAGCGATATACCTTGGAACAGATGAATCTGTAACTGCGAATGGTAAGTTCTTTGCTGAAATGAGAAAGTTCGGTGGACCTATAGAGTTGTCTTGGTAATAGCACTAAGTAGAAATTACCACTCAGCATTATCCGCCGCATTTGATATGAGAGTATCAGGCATAGTTCTTCATGTTTCTCATTGGATCTATGCCTTTTTTCACTCGTTAAATGCGTAAAGCAGTTGTTCGAATATACGTTGAGTCGTGAATACCACTTAGAATGGAACTCGCGAGCCTTCTTTAGAAGCTTCAAGTATTTTGATAATACGTTTATATCTGGTTTTTTATGGACGAATTTAACTACAAACACCTCGTCATTTTTCAAAAAATAGTTGAAGAAAAGAGTGTTCGAAAAGCAGCGGCTAAGATGGGTATTACTGCATCATCAGTAAGTAAGTGTCTAAAGTCGTTAGAATCTCAGTTTGATATCTTGCTTTTTGTACGTGACAAAAACTCCCTTGTAGTTACTCAAGATGGGAAAGAACTATACAATAACAGTAAGTTAATTGTAGAAAGTGTAAGTGACTTTCTTGATAATGTTAGAGAGAAAAAAGAGGAGCCACAGGGTACGGTGCGGATAATGACGACGCGCTTTGCCTACAAAATGTTTTTAAAAAACATCATTGGTAGTTTGTATAGAGAGTTCCCTCTTATAGAGATAGTTTTATCTTTTAATGAATTTAATGCTGACCAAGCGGATGAAAATTTTGATATCGCCATTGACGTGGGCGACAGCATCAAAAGCAAATTTGTGGTAAAGAGGCTTTCTCCTGATTTCAAACAAGCGCTATATGCCTCTCCTAGTTACATAGATAATAGTCCAGAGCTATGCAACGCATCAGACATCAATATGCATCAACTAATATTTCATGCAGGAACTCATGAACAACAAAGGGGAGTCGAAAATCTATTCGGCATGTCAAAGCTACCTGACGATAGCGTGTCTTCAAGTCAAATAGTGGTCAATGATTATGAAGCTGTTAAAGACCTTGTTCTTGAGAAAATGGGAGTTGGGTTGCTTCCGCAAAAATTTGTTCAAAAAGAGCTTGAGGCGAATGAATTGATTCCAGTACTGCCTAACTATTGGCAGAAAAGTGAAGGAATTTTCTTGTATTTTCATCAAAAAATGCAAAAGACTAGAAGAATACGAGTAGTTATCGATTTTTTAGTATCGCATGCATCATTAGAATTCTAACCAAAAAACTTCTACAGCATTATCCACTGAATCATAGAGGAGTCTTAGTCACCTGAGATATTTCAGTCTAAAAACTTCCTCTTTAGATGCGAAAATCAAACCTCGTAATTCTTCTATTCATTAAACAAACATCTCTTATATAAATCTTATTGAGCATGTTCAGTAGTACTTTAATATTCACAGTAATTTCTTTTTGCTTCTCATCTTCAATGCACCCAAGCACGGGTTCTAATTTAGATGAGTCAGGCATGATTAAAACTTTCTCATTTCGTAAATGCTGTAGCGACAAGTTCTGCTTATTTTTATACCTGCGTTATTGAGTCTTTGAGGTCAGGAAGAAATGAAATTTAGAGTACTGTATTCTATTTTACATTCCTTCTAAAAATTCATTGTGAAGGTACTTTCCAGTTTCGAATTTTTGTGTAATGAGATTTATGTAATCAAAAGGTGGTAAAGACGGACAAAGTGCCATCAGAAAATGTTGAGAACGAGATTTAGAAAAAAGCCTCACGTCTAGTGAGGCTTTCTATTTAATAAATAATTGCTCGGTTAAAACTTTGATGGTAAAGCAATTAAGATTATTTTTGATCAATTACCGAATTCTGGATAGTTCCATTGTCCTCTATCGACATTCCCGTCTTCATCGAGTTCACAATATCCATATCTGCATGCTACCTCTCGGAACGAACGTTCACACTCTTCGTTTTCGCAGAGCGCAACGGGAGATCCCGCTGGAGTATCTAGCCTAGTATTAAATGCACCGAACGTCTGAGGGTAAATAAATCCAGAACCTTCAGCTCCCGTTGCTTCTTGACACGCAGATACACATATAATCTTTCCTGCAAGATTGTTCTGTTCGATTAAGTCAGAAAGTCTAACTCCGTCTTCTACATCTGTTGTGTAAACAGGCCACGGACCATCTCTGTTGATAGTGAGACCAACAGGAGGCTTGACCAAAATGTTTGGTGCAGGAGTGTTTGCGTGAATTACCAAAGTTCTGTAATTCAAAATATCATCTTCGCACCGATCAAAAACTGGCCCCAATTGCTCATCACTAAGCATGCCCATGGGAGGCACACCGAAAACTAGAGTGGTATCATCGGGCACGGTAAAATATTCATCAGGGTCGCCAAATAACTTTGAACCGCATGTAAATGCGTTGAGAAACTCTGCAAACTTTTTAGGAACAGTCCTCAAGATACTCATCCTTTGAAACTCATTATTCATCTCAACAGTATTACACTCTGCAATATCAGGTGTTGGATAGAAAAAACCATGACCTGCAACACTGGCTCGTTCTCTTCTTCCGCTTTCTAGAAGCGGACCAAGTTCGTCTCTATTGTCTTGAAACCAAGGGATTTGAATGTTAGGGAATCCTCTACCCCTCTTTTCACCTAAGTCTTCCGGCGTGATTGGTCTAAAACCTTCGAGTGGAGGAATAGGTGCTCTTTCCACTTGATTACCTGTCGGATCAGAGTTGCTTATTGGGTTACCTTCTCCATAAGAAAATCGTTGTTGTGAGTTCGGTGATCCCATATCGCCTTTGAAAGCATCTATTTGTGCAAACATCGCCAAGTTGGTTAGGTAACTTCTTGCCCTTAGATATTGCACATTATGGTCACTCGTATACTCGCCATTAAATCCAAAAGGTAAATCACTGATTGTATCCACCATTTTGACGCCATAAGGAGAGTAAGCTCTGCTACCAAGCCAACTACCATTGTCATCGATTTCCCCAATAATCGAGTTTTGATGATCGCTCAAGTAGTGACGCGTTGTAGTCCCATCAGACTTGCTCAATAATTCCCCACGTGAGCCGTAAAGATAGTTATCAGAGCTATTCGTACCTTCTTTTGTAGCTATAATTCGACTTAATCCAGTGTCCAAAGCGTAAAGAATGTCAGTACAAGTAAGAGTTCCTGATGATGGACCTGTGCACTCCCGGATTAATTCACCAAAACCATCATAGATGTATTCTGATCTTGTAATTCCGTTATCAGTGCTTGTCAGTCTATTCGATTGATCATAAGTTGCTGTTACTTGAACACTGTCTTCATCAGGATAAGAGGTTAGGTTTCCCGCATTATCTCTTGTTAGGTTAAAGTTGTCCGTCGTGAAGAATGGGGCACCTTTAACCAAAGTTCCTGATTCTGACCAACCGTCAACATCACTATTAAAGAAGAATGAGTCCTCACCAAAACCTCCGGGGTTTTGAGTGATTTCTTTAATACCACCGTTCGCTTCATAATCAAAAATTACAGGTATTCCGTTAAAGTTACTGGATGTAATCCTGTTGTTTTCATCCATCGCAAATGAGCGATTTGGATTTAATGCATTAGTACCAGTCTCAACTATTCCATCGATGAATGAACCTTTGTACGAATAATGAGAGTGATGGTCCCAATTTAACGCTGTATTTTCATGACTGATTGATGACAGAAGGGCATTCTGTCGATAACTGAAGGTACTTATGACATTGTTTGTCAATCCATAATCTACAGACTCTAAACCCTTACTTGAAAAAGCACTCTGAATAGAAGCTAGTGACTGACCGTCAATGTCAAGGGTACTATTAATAGGTCTTCCTTCAATGTCATATGATACATATCGATTAGCAACTGAAGTCTCTGAGGCAAATTTAGATTGAACATTAACCAAATTCATACCGTCAAATACATAATTGACCGTCCCGATTTGTTGGTAATCCGCTTTGACAATGCGCATGGATGAATCCCTATAGAACGAGGTAGTCCTTGCTCCAAGACGGTAATCGGTAAGTGATGATAATTGCCCGTTAGCATTGTAACCTAATGAGATGTCCTCAAGAGCAGGCGCACCTCCGTACGGGAATTTATCAATAAGTGAAATATTGCCGCTAGCATCGTAGTAAAACCTAGCTTCTTTACCTGCAAGATCATGTGCCTTAAGTAAACGGCCATCTGACCAGTAAGTATATGATTCTGACCTTCCGTTTACGCCAATCGTTTCGGTGGTTTTTCTACCCAAACCATCGTATTCGTAATTAATGGCAGATTGACCCGGACGAAGCATTGAGACAATTTGACCAATGTCGTTGTAAACGTAAACAGTTTCGTTGCCAACACCATCAGTAGTTTTAAGTAATTTGCCTCCGATGGAGTATGAATATTCAATATCATCCAACACATCTGTGCGAGGTCCATCAACTTTAACTAATCTCATATCTATATAAGTGAAGGTAGTAGTTAAAGCATCAGAAGTTCCGTCTGCTACTATTGTTTTTTCGAGCCTTCCTAGTGGATCATAAACATTTGAAACTTTGCGAGTGAAGCCTGATGTTGAGGAGCCAGTCCCCCCGGTTAGTGTCCATGTGTTTAGTGTGCGATAGTTGTCATCGTATTCATATACTGTTCTTATCCCGTTAGAAGTACTACCAATCAAAACAGATTCTCTGAGTCCTAAATCATTGTACGATATAGAAGATATTTGTTGTACTTCTGTTGTGGGATCGAGTGTTCCATCATCATTAGTATCTTGCCCTGAAGTTATTTCAACGAGCTTGTCTGATGAGTTGTAAGCATAAACGGTTGTTAGGTTTAATGCCGAATCAAGACCAGTTAATGCATCCGGTTGTCCGGTTACGGCAGATGCAGCCGTTTTTCGAGAAATTAAATTTCCAAAGTTGTCGTATGTTGCTTCCATAGATTCACCTCTGGGCGAGGTGACTTTAACTTGGCTTCCGAACAAATTTGTAATTACTTCATACGATCCACTATTTGGAGGAGTAACCAGCATTTTCCTGCAACCCCCAAGGTCACAGTCGGGTAGGCTCGCATCAGTGTAATTCTCAACGTAAGACATTGTTGTAACGAATGTAACTACACTTAGGTCTTCAGGGTTTTGGGAATGAATAGTCTCGGACACTTTTCGTCCTAAATTATCGTATTCATATGTTGTTTTGTCTGTGAATGTTTTTAAGCCATCAGAACTTTGCCAAGTAGTTTTTTTCTCAACGGTTTGGTATCCGCCAGATACTCCAGCAAAAGCAATTTTATACTCAGTGGTGTTCGTTTTTCCGGGGCTACCGCCGGGGTTAACGACCATCTTTTTTAGTTGGCCTCCCGGATAGTATTCGAAAGTCTTAGTGACTGATTCACTAGCGCTGTTACTCATTTCTGTGACATTCGTAATTCGACCATATTCATCTCGCGAATTAATAGTCGTGGTCACACCATTAACGTCTGTGATTGAATCGAGCCAGCCAAACTTGTTGACTTGTCTAGTTTCCGTCAGTGAACTCAAGCTTTTGTCGATTACTACCGAGGAAATGTTTCGGTTTGCATCATAATTTACGGTTGTAGTTCTGCCATCGGGATGACTAATTGTTTTCAATTGTCCGTTTTCATATGTATAGCTCGTTACCTTGTCGTTTGAATCACCACACGCTGTTCCGCATCTGGTTTTTGAGAGGATTTGACCGTATTGATTGTAGGTTGTAAGCCTTTGTTGCCCAGAAGACTCAGTAATTGACTCAGCTAAACCTAACTGGTTGATGTTCGAAAAAGTTGTTGCCTTGGTGGTTGCCAATGCAATTGGAGATAGCAAAAACAAAGCTACACCACCGATCACAGTTCGATTATTTAAGTTTAAATTATTCATGTCACGTCCTCCGCTACAGACTGTCACTAATAGTGTTTGAAATCATGTTGCCCTTTGCGTCATACGAATAATCAGTGACTATTCCATTTGGTGCGGTAACGCGTCTATAAAGAGCTTCAGTTTGGATAGAAGGGCAATTAACTGCATCAGTTGACGGGTCACAATATTCAAACTGGGTGAATAAAGTAGTTGAGTCGGTCAAGTAGGCTTTAGTTAATCTGCCTTCGCTATCAAATTCGTTTCTTTCCGAAGTTAGAAGAGTAGGTGACGTCGTAGACTCATCATAAGTTTCGATTGTTACACCAGTAGCGTCCCAATTGAAAACTACGGATCTAACTGCATTGTTAGCTGCGTCTTTCCAAGTCTCTTTGGTAACGCGACGTTTTGGATATACCTCTCTTGCTGTAGTTTCGTAATCAATTTCGATACTCCAGCCTTCAGCTTCTGTGCCGCTGCCATCTTGCATGTTTGGCTCGACTTTTTTGGTAAGGTACCCTTCGGAATCGTATTCGTAAGAGGTGGTTGCGCCATCAGCTTGAACAATCTGACTCAACTGACCTTGTGCATTGTATGAGAAGGTTACCTCTCTTCTTTCCGCAGCAGGAATCTGAGACGAAGCATCTCTGACAATTTTCAACTTGTTATCAGAGACTCTGATCAGCATTTCCATACGTTGAGTTTCAGCACTTGTGCTGTTATCGACTAGAGATAAACTTCTCATTTCGTAGTTTGTTCCATTTTCCGAAACTGACGAAGTTGAGTAATTGATACAAGTGTCATCGTAAGCAAAGCAGCTCTTCACAAGGTCGCCGCTAGCATCAAATGTCTGAGAGTTTCCATTGGCCTGCGTAAACGTATATTCTTGAGTGGTAGTATCCTGTGACGTCTCAGTATTCGCTGAATTGTCATCAAGGTCTTGCATTAACCATAAGGTAATATTCCCAGCAGATCCGCTTCCACCTCCTGTTTTAGGAACCATAGGGTAGGTAAGCCCGTTGGAATGAACGTAATCAAGCTGAGGCTCAGCATCATTCAATTTTGAAACATCAATGCGTTGTGTGTGGCCAACTGTCCAGCCCGGTCCTGCAATATCATTTGCACGTGTTTCTGTATATCCAATCCAGCTTGAATCATACTGAAGGCCGAGTTTTATTCCGGCATTTTTATAGGGGAGTGTTAAGCAGTGAGTGCTTTCTTGTTTAGCGCCAGTGGCGAGCTGAACAGGATTGTTGGTAGTGGGAGAGTTTGAGAAATCGGTTGGGCAACTGTTTTCGCCATCATCACCGTCATCTGGTTCGTTTTGACCAATTTCTGGAGTATCAGGCTCATCTATAGAAACGCATAAACCATTTACCTCATTTGACCCCTCAGGACATTGAATCGAGCAAGGATCTGAAGATAGTGGAGTATCTCTTGTCCACGACCAATTTCCATGAGGTCCATTCTCATTCAAATGAGTTGCAGAAACAGTTAAAACAGTAGGGTCAGCTCTGCTTGGTGAGCTTCCACTACAGCTTTTTCTCACCGCGTCGTAGGTACAAGCTCCAGTTCGTGCAACTTGCTCGAAAACTAAGTCTCCGGGTTGCCAACAGTGTCCGCTACTATTCATTGTCGCAGAGCTTCCTGAGAACGATATTTTCCAAGGACCTCCAGTAAATGAGTCTTGAATCGGATCAGTCTGATTGGATTGAGCATTCGTACAATTGAAAAATAATAAAGCAAAAATTATCTTTCGCGTGCTTGTGTGGTTTGTTTGTCTAAGTTTCATAGAAGGTCCTTATTAGGGATTGAACTTAGACTAAAGACTAATATTTGTTCGACTCTTAAGATGTACTTAATTAGGAAACAGTGAAATTCATTTTAGGAATTCGTCTTCGATATGCATGCAATTATTAATTGCTAGTCAGCTTAGGAGAGTGGCTGATATTGTTCGTATTAATTATTGAATCTAATGTCCATATGTGAACGAGGCTTAAGTTGTTTTTCTTAAAAGGTAAAAGTCGCTTTAAATTTCGCGCTATACCAGTTTCAAGAATTGTATAGAAATCTAAGCTAAAAATTTGAGGGTAAAAGAAAATTTTTTGTTTTGAAAATGTAATGCTTTAAAAAGTTTTGAAGTTATTGCATTTGTTCAAAAAATAGTGAATCAATAAAAACCTTCGATATTCTGGTTGTTGACAACCTTCAAAAACGTTACAGCGTAAGAGCTGCGTCAATTAGCAAGGTTAATATAGTCTTCTTTTATTCTAATGTCTGTAATCGATAAAGTATCACTAAATGAAAAGCAATTTTCATTGAATCAATTGAAAGAGCGAAGGAGAGTTTTCTCGTTTTTTATAATCCTACTCAGCAGGCTGATTACGTGAGTGACTTCAATAGATTAATGATTTTATTAGGCACACTGATTCTATTGGATGTTTCACTTATGGAATCGTATTGTTGCCAAAATGGCTGGTTGGATTATTTATTATTGCTTATATTATGTCCTTTCGAAGTAGCAGGGGGCAGTATGGCAGGAAAAAAAAATTGGGCATATGCTAAAGACAAGCGCACAGAAGAATATGTGCTGGGAGAAGCTCAAAAGCGTAAACTCTACTTTATTCGGGAAGCTTTAGCGTTAGAGGGCAGTGACCCCGCTGAGTTTAGTCATTTTCAATTCGTTAGTACACAACGTCTAGAGGAAGATAGGAAGGAACTCCATACGAACAGAAAGGGCTTTTTCCGTTACAACCCCAACCAGAAGCCGAGAGATGAGCCGAACGGAGATCCAGACTTTGGCTCACTTTCCTACAGCCTTGAAATTGCTGCGATAGCGGAGCTTAAAATGCTCACATTTGAGTGTGGAGGAGAATCTTTTTCTATTCATCCTACCTCGGCTGAAACTGAACAGCGATTACAGCTAATTTCCGAGGGAGAGTACAATTATTACGTTCCAGATATCGTTTGTATTTTTGACAAAGATTCTAGCAACGCAAAGCGATGGGGACGAAAGCTAGTCGTAAAAGTGATGCACTCCCATGTATGCGAAGGCGTCGAAATAAAATACTTCGAAAATCATGGTATGCCTATCATAGAGGTAAACTCAACAACATGACGCTTGAGGAACGTGCTGGTACTAAACCTCCCAATCCAGAACAAATGAAAGAGTACTACCGCTACCTTAACAATGCATTTGCTAAAATAATATACGGTGGAATTTTGTCTAATCCGGTATCCGCAGATTTTTACAGGGAGAATGTGACAGATGCCTTTGGAAGACAAAGAAGCGCTGAGCAGGAAAGAGATACAGTTGCTTCAGAAGTAGAACGCTTGAAACCATTTGAAGATGCCCTGCAAGATATAACATCAGATTTTAAAGAACATAAGCGAATGGTTTTTGCAAAAACAAAGTCGATAGCGGGGCAAATTAACAACAAGAACAACGAACCTATGATATTGAAAAAAGGGAATTTACGTGTCAAAAACAGTAAGTGCAGCATTTAATTCATTTCAACGAGATATCGTCAATCTCGACCCCACCAGAACAAAAACAGCGCGTTCGAGTAGGGATTGGCTGGTTGGAAGAATAAATTCATTTACAGAGTTCTTCCCTCTGTACTCAGAAAAGCATATCTACTTTGGTTCATTTGCCAGAAGGACCAAAATTCGCGCATTAGATGATATTGACATCATGATCGGATTAATGGGACAGGGATGCAGTTATTCCGAGGATTCAAATGGTAAAGTAACAATCATCGTTCCAGATGAGTGTGATGCATACAGAAAGTATAAGCATAGTTACTCGAACACACTAAATTCGGTAAAAGTTGTTAATGAGTTCGTTAGAAAGCTAACTGATATTGACCAATACAAGTCGGCCACTATCAAGCGAAATCAAGAAGCGGCAGTACTGAATTTGAAGTCCTACGATTGGGTGTTTGATGTTGTTCCTTGCTTTTTCACTGATGAGGATGGATTCGGCAGAACGTATTACATTATCCCCGATGGGAGTGGAAACTGGAAAAAAACTGATCCACGAAAAGACCGAGATAGAGTTACTGCTATAAACACCGCATGTGGCGGTAATATGCTCAATGTCCTCAGGCTTATTAAATACTGGCAGCGTCGCAGAACAATGCCTACTATGCAGTCTTATTTACTTGAATGTATGGTGCTCAATCACTTCGAGAGCAAAGGACAATGCTCTCAATATCAAGATTTAGAATTAGCAGAGTTGTTCGATTACATTTCCAACAAAATTTTCTCAAGCGTACCAGACCCTAAAGGTATTCAATCCGATTTGAATGATAAATTATCGTGGGACGACAAACTAAAAATATCACTTAAAGCGAGTGCGGATGCCAGCATTGCACGAGAGGCTCGTGGAGCCGAATCGGGCGATGACCATAAAGGTAGTATCAACAAATGGCGACAGATTTTTGGAAATGAATTCCCGGAGTATGGATGATGCCTAACGATATCAGCATCAAGCAAAATCAAGAAACTTCAATAAGCATGATTGCGGCGTTTAGACAGAAATACGCAGATGTAAAACGCTTGAGCTTTGTTCAGACTGTTTTATCTGTATGGTTACCAATCTTTCTTGTGCTCTTGGCTTTAGCATTAAATAGTCAAAAATTAACAGCGTCTCTTGGTATCGCTCAGGTAGATATCGCAGTTTACGTATCATTTTATTGTGTTGTCATTGCATTAACGGACCTGATCATTTTTTCAAAGTTTATCGAAGACGGTAAGGAACTTGCGGCTAAAATCCAAGAAAGGTTTGATACTAACGTTTTGGGGTTGCCTTGGAATTCAACGCTAGTCGGACCTAAACCAGACGCAGAAGTCATCTATAGACTTAAGAACGACTTCTTGAATAATAAGCAAAACAAAAGAAATGATTTGGTTGATTGGTACAACCCAAAGGTTGAGAGTGTTTCTCACGATGTAGGTGTATTGTTGTGTCAGAGAATGAATCTATATTGGGACAAATCACTAAGACAAATTGTGAATGATAGGGTGTTCATCGCCTTGGTTTTCTGGAGCATTTTCACTCTTACGGTTGCTTTGAATCAAGACTTATCACTTCAAACATTATTTTTATCTGTTATATGTCCGTTACTTCCTATTCTGAGCTATTCAATCAAATTGATCATCGACAACAAAAAGTCTATATCGACCCTTTCAAGACTGAAAGACATGCTAGAGGAGGCTTTCGCAGAGGCTTCAAGCCAGAAACTGACAAATGAAAAGCTTCGTGAAGTTCAAAATGAGATCTATCAGCACAGGAAAACCAACCGACCGATATCCGACCGTTTTTATTGGAAACTAAAGTCTGATTATGAGGATGATGCCCAGTACAGTATTGAGCAGTCAATTGCTCAAATTGGTGAAAAATAATAAGGAAGCCTATTGAAAACTCAGAAAGAAATAGACCTGATCGCCGCCTCAGAGATTTGCAGTGAGTTCGGAAGATACGAATGCTTAGATGCCACTGAGGAGATGGTTAAAGAATTTGGTGATGAAATCAAGGTTCTGTACATCTGTACTTTAGATAAAGCGCTCGCTCCTTACATAGTCTGCTTACCAAAAGAAAAAGAGGTGATTACGACTACGCATAATCACTATGCAACATTTCTTCACGACTTAGTATTCGATAATGAGTTCCCGAAAGGTTTGCCTTTGGATGATTGGTTGAATGCTTATATGTATATCAATATGGACGACATTCCAACTTGTCTATCACATAGCGATATTCAATGGATGAGTGTTGAGCAATTTATTAACCGAAACGGAAGTGAAGAAGCTGAGTAAGCGGAGGTAAAGATGGATGTAGCATTTTGTACAGACGATGGCGAAGAATATGAAGTTGACGAATTCGTCGCACTTCCCACTCGTGAGAGGGAGAGTA
>CAYVST010000006.1:0-12950 GCA_964454185.1 uncultured Alteromonas sp. | reverse complement strand
GAAGAATATGAAGTTGACGAATTCGTCGCACTTCCCACTCGTGAGAGGGAGAGTAAAAGAAGAGCTTTGATCTGCACAGAGTGTAACGGGTTTGCTTGGTTTAGAAAGGAAAGTAGGCTTTCTCCTGCTCATTTTTGTGCCCACCACACGGATGAATGTAGCTTCAAAACACATTACGAAGATGCGAGTGAAAGTGACGATGATGCACTTGAAACTGACGACGATGCTTCCAACACATTAATCATAAACCTTGATGAAGAGAAAGGCGGATCGATAGAAGTTGTTGAGAAACATCCAGAGCGTGATCCCGACAAAGAGTTTTCAAGTTCTACCAGCAATCGTCTAGTTCGACGAAATTTTGATGGTGATACACCACAGCAGTCAAACTTAAGACGCTTACTGTTGCGATTAGTCAAAAGTGAAACTTTCAGAAACTCTTCAGACGAAGTGGTTTTCTATAAGCGTAACAATGAGCTTTTCGTGAGAGGCGGTATCAAAAATGTTGTTAAGCGTTTTGACCAGATTACTGACTTCGACAACAACCGCGCTGCGCTATTCTGGGGCCCTATAGCATCTGTTGGTGAAACTGCTGACGGGAGACTCTGGTTGAACTCAAGTAAAGAGTATAGTTCGGCGAGCATTTCCATATTTGCCGATATTGTAGATGATTTTCTGGAACTGTTTGATGTTGATGATATTGACGATTTACTTGGTGCTTGGGTCATTGTTGCAGGTACATGTCGGTTCAGTGGAGAAGGCAAAGGCAAGCCTATTATTTGGTGCGGGACACCAAACCATATTTTTGTAAGAAAATATCGGGACCCAAATCTTCAAGCCAAAACATAATTGATTTCCGGCCTAAACAATTGAGAAAACAATGTTTTTTGTCTACTACAATGATAGATTGATTTGAACAATTGTTTAACTGCGCTTTAAAAACTTGAGAAACAGCAAATGGATAAGCCTTATTACGAAAAGACTTCTGCGGATAAGCAGCAACTCGGTTTTCTCTATCAAGATTTAGTTTGTTTAAAGTACTTACTGAACCTGCAACAAGGTGAAGAGGTCGGTTGTGAAGTATTTGATGACGTGCATCATCAAGCAATAAATGGCAATCAACAGTTAGTGCAGGTAAAGCATTCCTCGACAGAGGGTGAAACGCTTACCAATAAAGATGAGGATTTGTGGAAGACACTTTACAACTGGATTCGCGCTCTAGAAGACGTCCCCAGCAAAAACGTTTCATTTACGTTTTATGCAAACAAACAACCAACGAACAAACCGGGAATACTCGCTCTCTTACTGAGGGATGAATATAGCGCTGATGAGATTGAGCAAGTACTTCAAACAATGTTCGCAGAAGCAAAAAGAAAAAACGCTGACAAAAAGACTCCTATGGGGACAAATTTCTATATCGAATACTTTTGTTCTCAAACCAAAGAGCTACAACATAACGTATTGCGTAAAATTACTTTTGTCTTTGACGGCCAAGAAATTATAAAAGAGCTGAGACGAAAGATTGAGACATTTGGTGTGCCCGAAAACAACTCTGAAGAGTTATTGGATAAAACAATTGGTATTTATACCAAGAAAAAATATGAAATTGTAAAGTCAAAAAAGAAATTCGTTGTCTCCTATGAACAGTTTAGAAAAGAGTTTCAGTTTGATCGAAATTTACAGCTTGTTCGGTCACGAAAACAAAGGTTTGACAGGTATTATGAATTTACAAAGCCAAAAGATATTAACCCTCAAGACGGACTATTTAGCCGCCAGCTTCGTGATATCAAAGTAGAGCAAGAAGACATCATCGATTATGCTGTCGAATATGCCGCTACAAATATGTATTTAGAACAGTTAAAAAGGGAAGGGGACTATTCCGATTCAGAGGATAAAACCTTTGAGGAAGAGGTTTCCTATGAGTGGAAAGATATCCATGCTGACAAATTTGATTGCGAAGCTAGGTCTGATGATGAAAAAGAACGTATTGCCAGAAGTGTGCTGAGGGCTACAACTTCACTGCGAGTAGAAGTCTCCAAAGACAACGTAGTAAAAGGCTTAGTCAAAGGCAAAGCCATAGGACTGTCAGATAAAGCTAAAATTGGATGGCTTGATGACTGGAAGAAGAGATATGGACATCAAAAAAAATGAGCATCATAAATAATAATGAAGCAATTGGGGTTTTGGCATTACAGTCAATAGTTACGGAGGCCGAAACCCTTCAGCTTTCAAACTGTCTCATCGCGTTACCATTACTCTTGGATAAGAAAATTCGTGGGTATTTGAAACGAAAGAGCACAAAAATTCTATCAGCACAGCAAATTATAACTGACAAAAACGAGTACTTTGTTGGGTTCAACGACAAGTTCAAAGACTATCTCCTAACGACCTCAAACGCCATTGTTATGGGTGTAGAAATGGGATTGTTTTCTATCGAAGAGAACTGTCTTGTTTCTAGAAAACCCTATCAGGTCGAACCAAAACGTGTATCCAAAACGTTGGATGAAGTAAATCAAGCCTCTCGAAATGCAGCAAGCCTTCTTAAAGAAGAGCCAAAAGAGCTGTACTCACTTTTACGGATTAAGTTATGAGTTTTCAAATTGCGAACGTACTAATATGGCAAAAGAATGGAATTCTTAGAAATTTGGAGTTCGAAAAAAATAAAGTGAATGTGATTACCGGAGACTCTGGTAAAGGTAAGTCATCTATTCTCTACATCATAGACTACTGTTTGCTGGCCTCGTCAGCAAAGGGAATATCTAAAGAAAATATTGATAACAAGTCAGAATGGTATGGAGTTAGGCTTTGGACCAGTAAAGGCTTGATTACAATTGCTCGTCCAGCATTTCACAGAAATCTAAAAAAAGTCTATTTCCATAGACATGGTGAGATCCCTGAACACCCAGTTGCTAACATGGCGCAAGATAGCTTGAAAAGAATTCTTGACGGAGAATTGGGAATTGATAGCAACATAGTAGTGCCCTACGGCGGCGATACCATACGACCGGGAAGTCGTATAACGTACAGAAGCTTCATGCCTTTTTGCTACCAAGATCAGAATACACTCGTTGCGCCATCTTATTTGTACATCAGGCCAAATGATAAACAATTATCTGAACGGATTGAAAGAACATTCAAAATGGTAGTGGGTATTTTGAACGCTGAGGGGTCGATAGTTGATGAAAGACTGGAGCGACTTAATGCGATGAGGGATAGGCTCATCAAAAACAAAAATATCTATAAGACAAGAAAGTATGAATTCGAAGACGAGCTATTCGAAATGGCAGAGGAAGCAGTCGAACTCGGCCTTATGGAAAACAGTAGTTACGAGCCAAAAGAAGCGTTAACAAACCTCCGTGAGCTTGCAAAGGCTCCATTCGAACGATTCACGCGAGGTAACGAAGAGCTTATAAACCTCGAAAGGGAAGAGTTTAGTCTCACAACTAAGCTCAAACGTTTTATTGATTTCACAAAAGAATATAACGAGTACCAAAAATCACTAAAACAAAGTGATGAATCAATTCAATGTATTGAGTATTTGAGAAGTAATTATGAAGAACTAATTCCAAGTGGTTCAACATTGAAGCTTCTTGAAGTGCTCGAAAGTGAGCTAATAGAAATAAAATCTGGCTGGAAACTGAGTGGTGAATCTGTTCTTTATCAGGATGTCAAAGAGCAAGAAAGGAAGACTAGAGAGAGTTTGCATCACATTAGACAAAAAATTTCAGAGGTTAAGTCTAATATCTCAGAGACTTCTTCGCCCGAAAAAATTTATAAGTATCAGGGAAAACTTGAAGCTAAAGTCGACTTATATTCTATTGAAACAACATCGGAAGATAATGATGACCGTCTAATTGAAATTGAAAATCAAATTTCAGAATTAACTGGCAAAGTTAATGAAAGGGAATCCAAGCGAGACTACATCATGATGGCGTTGAACGATAAAATAAACGAACATCTTGAAGCTCTTAAACTTAAAGGTTACGAGAACAGCAAAGCCGTATTTGTTGAAAACTTGAAGACAGTAAACCTCATTCTCGATGAGGGAAGGGCAGTCGAAAAAATGGAAGATATTGGTAGTGCATCAAATTACCTTTACGTGCATTTGGCCTATTTCATGGCTCTACATGAGACAGCAAGAAGATACAGTGACCTGAGCCTTCCTTCATTTCTTATCTTAGACCAAGTCAGTACGCCATACAGCAATGAGACGCCAGATGATATTAAGTCACTTGATATAGCACTAGCAGAAATAAATCAGTTCGTGTCGGACATGGATAACAAAGGTGGTATCCAAGTTATCTTGATGGAACACATTCGTGAAAGTCATTGGAAGAGCTTAAATTTAGATAAGTTCAAGTTGGTTGATAGGGAGCTTCGAGGAGACTACGGCCTAATTCTATAGGTCGGTATTACAATTATGGACCTAGCGGAACTTAGAGCAACTCTCATCGAAAGTGCGAACGTTCAAAATCTCGATAAGCAATACACTTTCTATTACGACGAAACAAACAATATAAGAAGGTTGTACCTGACAGAAAGCGGGTTGAACGTTCAACAAGATAATAACTTTGTATTGGCAGGCGTAGTAAAAGCTGGTGAGAGCGACTGCGATGATTTTAATTCGTTAATCCAGTCGCTGACACTTCAGAAAACAGCAAAAGAGTTAAAGTTAAAGCATATCGCAAAAGGAAGCCCGGTTGATATGCTCAAGTCAACAAAGCTCAAGATGGTATTTGACTGGTTAAATGAAAACGACTATTACATCCACTACCTTAACCTCAATCCTTTGTATTGGTCTATCGTTGATATTGTTGATTCTATCATCAGTAAGACTAACCAGCCGCAACTGATGGCATCCCACTTCGGCTTTAAAGGCGATTTATACGAATTGGTCAGGTCAGATAAGGAAGGGTTTCTCCGAGGACTCACAGAGTTTAACTATCCTGATGTATCAAAAGATAGATTGAAAGAGTTTTGCCAATGGCTATTAAGCTTTGTCGAAGCTCATACGAGTGAGCTGCCCACCTACAACGCAGAAATGCTGAAATATTTGATAAAACTATCAATGACGCTGGATGAGTTGCCTTTTGTTTCAGGCTCTCATGGGAAAGAGTTAATAGATGACTTTTTGGTTTTTTATCTACAAAAGCTGACCATATTCAAAGATTCCAAACACATCTTTGACCAAGAAGATTATGTACAAAATCTCTTTGAAGAGTTTTCAATAATCGATAGTGGTAATCCCATACCCAACTACAATTTTGTTGCTTCGCATGATTGCCAAGGCGTTCAAGTTTCCGATGTGATTGCGGGATTTCTAGGGAAGTATTTCACCCATATGAAGGATACTAGTGAAGAGCAATTACGAGAAGAGATAAGCTGTCTAACAGGTAACCAAAAGGAAACGCTTCGGTCATTGCTTCTCCTATTGGATAGGTCTGACGAGCAGAGCGAAGGCTTCTTTCTATCGGTAAATAGTGAGGAAGAAAAGAGAAGACACCGTCTCGTGTATTCTCTCATATGCGCATAAGGTGGATTGGTCATTAGTGGATAGGTCACTATCTAACCTGACACTTTTAGCGATTGAGTGGAATCAAGTATGACGGTCTCTTGTGTACGTGCAGCAGACATTTGGCCTTTCCCCTGAAAACACAGAATATGGTTTTTCAGGGGAAACGGATGTTATTATGAAATCTCAGTTATAAGCTGTTAGCCTTACGGATGAAGCTCTATGATAACCATCTCTTTTCCAATTAGATTCGATAGAGACACTCTGTCTGATTTTTTCGAAGAACTCGATAGCAATATCGACACAGCAGAAGTGTGTTTAGACTGTTCAACTTTAAGGTACTCATTTCCTACAGCAATGCTTGTGGCTGGCTCTAAAATAAGAACTTGGGTTAAAACGCGACATAAGAATAAACTAAAAACAAAAAAGTCAGGTGTTCATAGCTCCCACTCTGTGCATTCCTATTTATCTCACTTAGGTTTTTTTGATTACATATTAATGGGAGAAGGTAATGCTGTCGGACAAGCGAGTGGTTCGGCGGCATACTTACCTATTACGAGAATTGAAAAACCCGATTTCAATTCAAGTACACAGAGTGTTCAGGAATGGTACGACCAAATTATGTCAGTCGTTCGAGGATTAGCTCGTGTTGTTTCTGGGACGGCAGTAGACACAGAAGAGAATCGACTCTATAACTACGCTTTGCGTGAAATCATCAGGAATGTTTTTGAACATTCAGAAGCCACAGAGTGCTATGTATGTGGTCAACGATGGTGGAATGGTAAAGTTGAAATAGCTGTAATAGATGAGGGTGTTGGCATTTGTGAATCATTAAAGAAGTCATATCACTTGGATAGCGATATAGATGCATTAAATATGGCTATTAAACCGGGAGTATCTAGTACATCGAACATAGAACTATCTAAAAATGTTTATGATAATTCAGGCTTTGGGCTTTACGTATTAAGTCAGTTGGCTTCTAGCTTTGGTTGGTATGTCTTAGGTAGCGGAACATCGCGTATTGTTGGGTACTCTCAAGATAAATTAGAAGAAAACTTAAAATTTAGTGGCACTTACTTTGGTATGCAACTTTTCAACTCTCCAACTCAGTTTAGCGGTCTTCTAAAAGACATAATTGCAGCAGGTGAAGAAGAAGCAGAAGCCAGTGGTATCTCTAAGAAAGCATCTGGGATGTCGAAGCTATTGTAAAGTAAGGCTAACAAGTCATTGCAACAGGACAAAAAATAGCTGTTTTTTGCTCGTGCCTCGCTAATTTTAACCAGCTATTTTATTACCTCTGAATAAGGCGTTGAATGTCCGCTCCTTGTCTATAGCTGTCTACAAGATTAGGGCTGAACCCCTGTTGGAGAGTGTCAGATTGATATGAGCTATTACACATAAGGTGCTATTCAAAAAAGCTTAGCTTTACAAGAGTAAACTTGTTGTTCGGAAACACTATAGGGAAGGGTAATAGACTCTCTTTTACATCTATCAATTAAAAGTGCTTTCTACCTTTCTAAACTAATCTTAAAGTCATTCTTTAACGTCTGTTGTATATCAGCGCTTTAGTAGCCTTTTTAACACTTCAGCATCTTCCTCACTGTGCTCCGGCGCTCTCGGAAGAAGAGCGTTTAGCGCATCCACACCAACTTGCTCTTTTGTATTAAAAGAATCCATTCCGTCGAAAAAAGAAGGGGCAGTCTGCTGTTTGTCCATAACATTCTGAATGAGCGAGATAAGTCCTTCTTGAGTACAAGCAATAAAATCACCCGAAACACGGTTATTCACCTTAACAACTGAATTATCGCCAGAAAGTAACTTTGGCAACGAAGCCCTGACGTCATTGAATTTCACTTCAAGGTCAATATGCTGATTGATTGTCTCTGATATGGTATCTCTTGGTATGTCAGATGCACTGCTTCGAGCGCCTCTGTTACTGCTTTTTAATGTACCCATGTGTTAAACCTCTATCAGCTCAATCGTCAAATCAAAGCTTAATTCGCAACAGAAATGTACGCAAACGTATTGAGCGTAATGAATTCGGTTCACAAAAAAGGCTGTCAGAATACTAACTACTCACAAACAACACCGTCGCCGTCTTTATCTCTCACATGTTCGTAAGCTGGATGACCAGACCTAACAGGAGCAATCCCATGTGCTCTGGCTTCTGAGCACGTTATACGGCCATTTTTGTTAGTGTCATATTGCTTTAATGCGTCTAGATTTTGATGCTCATCGCCTACAGAGGCAATCGCTTTCGCTGGAAAGACAACCATGTCTACACTTTCACAAGACGATAAAACCGCCTCTAAAGCTGCTGCCTCAGCTTCATCAACACTCAAGTCATATTTCGTTTTAATTTCCAGAACTCGATTTGCAAACCAACATTTATTTCTTTGGGGCATCCACTCAGCAGCGTCAAATCCGCATTTGCCACCTTCTCCACACCGATGAACTTCAGGGGAAGCAAGTGTTAAATTCAGTTGATCAGTCGCAAACTGAATTCGCTTACTAACAGAAGCATCGCATAACCCGCTATCATGTCCCTCAGACGCAGCGACAATATGCTCTATGTCTGTTTGTCTATCATTATCAAAATAACGACTTGTATATGGCCCATAAACGACTCCGCCCATGTTAGCGACAACTTCATCCTCAACGCTTTGAGGGTAGGGATATTGTTCGCTTTTATCATAACTGGAGCAACGATGTTCAGGCTCAACAGTTAGTCCACGCCACATTTCTTCGGCGTTTGTCTGAAATGATATTAGGAATAGAACAACTAATGTAATGTAAGTACGCATTGGTCTTCCTTGAAACAAATATTGGTTATGGCTGCGAATAACATAGTGCTCGATTCGGGCGTGATTTTGAATAGTTAATGAGGAATAATTAGCCACTATTTTTGAAACGTAAGTAAAATCAAAGGACTGATAATATGTTGTCATCATTAATGACCTCTCATACTTTTCTGAAGTATTGGCAGATTGTCTTAGATTTGATGGTTTAGATGTATATCGGCTTGAAAGCGAATTGGATGCGAATTAACACGATAGTAGTAAGGATAGAATGAGCAAAAATAGTAAAGCTAAAAGAGACTCCAAGAAAAAAAGCCTCAAGAGATCGCAAAATCAAAAAAGAGAAGCGGCTTTAAGAAGGCTACGGATGATTCCAACTATCTATTATGATGAATCTGGAAATACTGGTTCAAATTTGCTTGACGCTAATCAACCTGTATTTACTTTAGCGAGTTGTCGTTTTTCTGAGGATGACTCCAAGAAATTAATTGCACTTCTCGAATCGAACTCTCCGAATGAGGCGCACTTTAAAAATCTGCGCCGAAGGAAGTCTGGGCAGGATGGTGTTGTCAGACTAATGAGCAGTAACCTACTTAATTTGGAAACTGTTAAGGTTAATGTTTTCCATAAAGAGTTTATGGTTGTTACAAAAATTGTAGATTTGTTAATTGAGCACATGATGCATCTTTCGGGTGAGGATCTTTACCTAAACGGACGAAACATCGCGCTATCAAATATGTTTTTCTACTGCCTGCCTATATTCTGCGATGAAGATTTAGTAAAAGCTATGTATAAGTCTTTTGTAGTCATGATTCGAGAGCAGGGCCAAGAGCATATTGATAACTTTTATTCCGATGTCGAAAGAGTAAAAGAGTCGTCTACGGACGAAGAATTCAAGCGAGATATTGATCTCATTTTAGCCACCAAGGAGTTTATTGATGACGCTTTCAATGGTATTGATAAGTTCGCCTTGGATCCTTCAATTCCGGCGCTATTTAGTCATTGTGCCCAATGGGGGGAAGCATATCCTAGAGGCTTTCATATCATACATGATGACTCACATAGTATTGAAAGACAGCGTTTGTTATTTGCTCAGTTTATGGACTGGACACAAGATGACATCGAACTGGGTTATGACCGAAGAAAATACAACCTTCCTTTAAAAGGCAGATCATTAAAGTTTGCTAGCTCGGATGACCACCTACAGCTACAAGTAGCTGACATTATTGCCAGCTCTTTCTCATATTGGGCTGCCGGAGTGAGCCGTGGAGAGACAGAGGACTATTTGTTTTTGGAACTAGCTAAACTAAATCTGGATAAATACATTGGACACAATAAAATCTGGCCAACTCTAGACGTTACTCCAGAGGAGTTAGGAACTGTGCATGATGGTGGCTTAAATGCCGCAAACCACACGACGTCTTTTCTAAACAGAGCTGTTCCTAATCCAGATGTTGCGAATGCTCAATAGTACACTAATCAAGGTTTGAATAAGATACTAAACATTGAACGAATAAGGACTTGTATGGACTTAACACTTCAAGTTGATCCCTTTTCACTCACTGGTAATCAACGCTTTTTTACAGTGTATGTGGATAAAGATACAGGATATATTCCGCAGATTGTCTTGACTGAAGGTGGGCCGCAAGGTGCGATTATTGCTTCTGTGATTGACTATGAAAACAAACCTCAACGGGCACCAAAAATTTATTTTTTGGCCTACACAGATGAGAATTTACAGTATTTTCTAAGCATGGAGCAGCGGATGATAGAGAAAGGGTATTTACCGAGTAGCCAACTACTCTAGTAACCCGTAGCGGTTTACACAGTATCTAACACCCAGAAGTAGTCGCAGAAAAAGTAACGAAATTAATATAGTTGATAGTTTGCTGTCTGTTTACGAATGCCTGTCAGAACAGGTCTCAACTCTTTGTCATAAATGTCAGATATTAGACACGATATTTTACGTCTTGAGTGAGATAAGTGCCAATGTTGAATATACGTGCCTGCTCGGAAGTGTAGTATTCCCACTTCCCGTTCGAAGAGCAGTTTTACTTACGTAGCAGCAGAATCGCCGTCTCAACCGTGACAAGTACGTCATCCATTGGTATGTTAAAACTGTCATCATTTGGGTTCTTCAGCGCGAGCAAATTACTGAGTAATACTTCAGCTCTTTCCATCTGCTTATTGTTTTCGAGCAACGCTTCTTTCCATTCAGACTGTCTGATACTAGTTTGCATAAGTTCTCCTATTTTAGGAGAACTACTCTAGGGTGATTTCCTCAGCAAGGTAACTGTACTTAGTATTCGTTATTAAAAGTAAACTAGAATTTTTACCGTTCTAGAATGGAACATCAAAATAATCCAACGCAAAACCCTGCAACTTAGGTAGGATGTTTACCCAACAACCCCGCGTATCCCAGTTGCGTCAAATGTTCCATCAACTGCGCCTTACCTTCATCAAACCAGCCAGATTGTGGAAAGCGCATTACAAACCATAATCGCCAGCTATCGATATCTTCATCTGAAATGGTTACAGGCAACTCTCTCAAGTGAAATTCAATGATTTTAGGATAAAACGTCAATGCTCTGCTTTTCAATTTCTTCATGGTGGGCTTATGAGGCTTAAGCTGAATAGCTGCCACAGCCAAAGCTTCTTTTAAAAGGTCACGAATGTTATTACCTGATTTATAGAGTGACGACTCGACTGCTTTGACATATTGCTCAAGCGCACCATCAATATCACCACTAAGTACTAAGATTCGTCCTTTCAACCATTCATGATGATAGCGAAGCTCATCCCCTAAATCATGAGCCTCAATGGAATCTTGTAATGAAGCTAGTCTGGCTGAGTACTCAATTAAACTGCTCGGTGGTTTTTGTGAGGTGCGACGTACTAACCTATGCAGTTTACTACCTTCAACTGATAGCTTACCAAGCTTAGATGAACCTATTTCTTTAATGTAAAATGAATGAAGTATGTGCCCCAAATCTACCGTTGGCTCTCGGTTGTTCTGCAACCTCCACACAACGGCATCTTTTAAACTTTCTACAAAGCGATAGTTAGTTTTCCTGTGAAATGAATCTATAAACCTAGCGAGAAACAGTGTTTCTTTATCTTCATTTACGGCTTTAGGGTTTGACAACGATGCCCATTGAGCAAGCCGAGAAAGATTGCCAATATTCGGGATCTCTTCACCATTACGCCATTTCCTGACGGTTCTTTCGGTACTATCAAAGAACCTCCCTAAAGAATGTTCCGGTTGGGAGTATTGGCTTTCATAAAACGAAATGAGTACTTTGATAGGGTACTTATCGCAGTAGCAACTAGGTACGTTTTGAGTAGGCATTTGGCTTGTGCCTACTCTCCATATCACACTGGCCAGAGTTTCAACAAATAGATGTTTATTGACTATATACACAACTTTATCCTGAGACACGCCTTCCATTGGTACACGTTTGATAATTTCGATGTAATTATTTAACCCCGTCCAAATGCAGTCAGAAAAGAACTGCGCGAAATCATTCGTAACGACTTTGGTTAATGGTTTATAAAACAAATGTCTTATTGAATCACCAATGAGCCGTGGATCGACTGTCTTCCTAGACGAGAAATCTTCCTCTTTACGGAAACGAGTTTCTCCTTTGCTTGCTAGAGACTTTGTATCAGCGATATCTGCAAGTCGATTGAGGACATATCCAACATTCGGGTACGGTTCATCAATGGAAATCATATATTTAAACCTCTAAATCCATTTAAAAGGAGGGGAGACCCCTCCCTGTTATTAGTTACGTTTAGCTGCGCTGCTAGTCGCTCGCGCTGCGAAGCTACCTTTTGGTACACTTCCTCCATTTGCTTTCGCAGTTGCGCTTTGAATGCGTTGTGCCGCTTCTTGAGTCATTGGCGATGATGATTTGTTGCTTGCTTTTGAAGTCATTATATTCTCCTGTAGTTACCTATAAACTTCAGGAACAATAATCGGTAAATTTAGTCGTAAAAAACAGGAATTGAGTGGCGCATTTTTTTTGAGGCGATGTTTCATGTCAAATATAGGGGAAGCTTTTAAATCAAGTTTCAATCTTATCTCTTTTTGCAATCATTTATTAGAATATGCTAGACAAAGCAGGCTCACACGATACGTTTGCGTCTTCAAGAATAATTTGGATGATGATTATCGTCTAATTGAGAGTTCGAGGTGCTGAGCGGTAGCTGAATAGAAAGAATCGTGTTGATGGTGCTTTTCCTCTTATCAAAAGGCTGCTAAGTACTTTTCTATAGCCACATAGCTCTGTTGTTATCTTTAGCTTACTTGGATGAAATGGTACACTCGCAAGCAATAATTTTTTACGTTTACACTTGCGTTTGATGTGTGTTCCTAGTTAAAGAGTAAAGTGACTAAATTTAGTTTACACATTGGATTTTACAGGGTTATTTGGTCATGGTTTACAGTTTTGTTGATGATTTTGCTACGCTTGTTAATGGCGAGGAGCGTGAATATAGCTATTACTCTAGGCTTTCAGACGCCGTTTTCTTTTTAGCGCTATCAACTCAAATAGCCTTCTTCAGGTTTACATTAAACTGGAAACGAATACTTGGGGCCGGTAAAAGTTCAGTCATAGGCCTCATTGTAGACGCGCTAAAAG
>CAYVST010000005.1:0-62243 GCA_964454185.1 uncultured Alteromonas sp. | reverse complement strand
CTTTGTTTTTCATTTTACGGTAAATGGAATACAGGTGTTTTTCACGGCCAAGCACGTTCGATTCAATTTCGTAGGCTTCAAGGCGCGTGTTTAACTCCTGTCTAATGTTTTCGATAATCTCTTTTCGATTACCACGAGCCTGACGCACGGCTGATTTAAGTGCGCGGTGACGCATAGGGTACATGGCTTGAAAGCCTAGGTCTTCCAGCTCATTTTTAATATCGTGGATACCCAAACGGTGCGCAATAGGTGCGTAGATTTCCAGCGTTTCAAGGGCAATACGACGGCGTTTGTCTGGGCGAAGCGAGCCCAACGTACGCATGTTGTGAGTTCGGTCGGCCAGTTTTATCAAGATAACGCGAATATCTTGTACCATGGCCATCATCATTTTACGGAAGTTTTCCGCTTGCGCTTCTTGCTTGGTACTAAACGCCAGTTTATCAAGCTTACTGACCCCTTCCACAAGCTCAGCGACGGTGTCACCAAAGGCTTCAGCTAGGTCTTCTTTGTCGTAATGGGTGTCTTCAATAACGTCATGCAGCAGTGCAGCCATGATGGTTTCATGGTCTAAATGCATATCAGCAAGAATACCCGCCACTGCTACGGGGTGTGTGATATAGGGGTCGCCACTTGAACGCATTTGGCCATCGTGGGCTTCTTGCGCCAAAACAAAAGCATCTTGTACCAGCTGAACCCGTTCGGCTGGTAGATATTCAACAACTTTCTGCTTTAAACCTTCAAACAAATACACAGTGCAGCGTGACCCTTATATAACGTTACAACCCTAAGAATACGTTTTATTGTGCTATAAGCCAATACGCCAAAAGTAAAGCGCCAGTGCTTTTTTCAAAGCACTGGCGCTAAATTACTCGTAAACAGCCCTAAAGGGCACGTTTTACTGATCAGATAGAATGTTTGCTACTGAAGCAAATTCAGCATGTTCTTGCTGTTCTTGTGCTTGAAGCTCTGCTTGCTCAAGCGTAGCAGCAGTCACTAAACCTTCTTCGATTTCACGAAGTGCTGTTACTGTTGGCTTATCGTTTTGAACGTCAACCATAGGATCTTTGCCTTCAGTGGCAATTTGACGTGCACGGCGTGCAGCAACAAGCACTAGGTCAAAGCGGTTACCAATTTTATCTACGGCATCTTCTACAGTTACGCGAGCCATGTATTTCTCCGAAAATTAGGTTGAGCAAGTTATTCAAAAAACGGCCGTGTAGTATACACATATGTACCTCGCGATCCTAGCGTTTTTGTTTGAAATTAACACAGCGCGATCGCTGAGATCGTATGCACTGAGTCTAAAACGCTTATTTATCTATTTCTAGCTTACGCGCTGCCAAGCAATTCGTCCAACAGAGGCTGATAACGCATCGCTTGTTTGACCGTTTTAAGGCGCTGAGCCATCACAACAGCTTCAAGATCATTAAGCGCAATGGCAAAGTCATCATTCACGATAACGTGGTCAAATTCGTTAAAGTGAGACATCTCAGAGACTGCTTGAGACATTCGCCCGGCGATCACTTCATCGCTGTCTTGACCGCGATTATTTAGGCGTTGTTCTAAAACATCAAGCGATGGCGGCAATATGAAAATGCCACAAGTATCAGGCATTAGCTGTTTTACCTGACGCGCCCCCTGCCAGTCGATATCTAAAAACACATCAATGCCTTGATGGAGCGTTTGTTCGATAGTAACGCGTGATGTGCCGTAATAGTTGCCAAAGACTTCTGCGTATTCAAAGAAAACACCTTGTTCGATAAGCGCCTCAAACTGCTCTCGGCTCACAAAATGATAGTGCACACCATCTTCCTCGCCAGGACGAGGTTGACGTGTAGTGTGAGAGACAGATACCTGCATCGGCGATGTGGTATTGCCCTCGTACTTTTCCATTAGCGCTTTAATGAGACTAGATTTGCCTGCGCCAGATGGTGCAGCAAGAATAAATAAATTACCGAGAAGTGAAGCCATAAAATATAAAAATTCTATCAAAGTATGGTGATTTCAAAACGCAATGATAGCATAGGTAAGCGAACTGCCGTAATAACCATTGTATTAAGAACTATGCATTCATGTAGCAATGACACAGTTTTGCTTATGCGGCTTCTCGAAAATGATAACAAAAATACCTTACCGTGCTTTTTCGCCTGCGCGTTTTAGCCAACAAAATACAAGACCATATAGGAACATGAGCATGACTCAGCAACTTTTGCCGTGCGTAGAAATTAGCCCTTCCACCACGCCTGATGCCTGCGTTATTTGGTTACACGGGCTTGGTGATTCTGGCCACGGATTTGCGCCGATTGTCCCTGAACTTCGTCTGCCAGATACTATGGCTGTGAAATTCATTTTTCCTCATGCGCCTGAGCGCCCCGTTACTATTAATAACGGCATGCGTATGCGCGCGTGGTACGACATAAAATCACTCGACTTTGACAGCCGTGCAGACTTAACCGGTGTTAAAGAGTCCGCAGACCAAGTTGAACAATTAATAAAAGCACAAATTGACAGCGGGATACCTGCTAATCGCATTATCTTGGCGGGCTTTTCTCAGGGTGGTGTCGTGGCCTTGCATCTTGCGCCTCGCTTTTCACAGCAGTTTGCCGGAATATTAGCACTATCAACTTATATGTGTGAGCCAACGCTTTTGGCGGACGAAGCCACTGCAACCAACCGTACGACGCCAATTATGATGGCACATGGTGAACAAGACGAAGTAGTGCCAGTATTTATGGGTAATGCTGCATTCAAGACATTGACCGATAATGGCTTTAATGCCACGTGGCAAACCTACACCATGCAGCATAACGTGTGTATGCAAGAGCTAAACGATATTAGTACGTGGTTACAGAAGGTACTTGCCTAGTTAACCACTCTGTTACGTCCGCTGTTTTTGGCGGTGTATAAGTTGTCGTCTGCCAGCTTGAGTGTCGCATGAATATTGCTATCGGTAAGCGCTGTTGCCACGCCGAAGCTTGCGGTAATTGCATGATTGATATCCCCCTTTATGAACGGGTTATCTTCAATATGACGTCGCATTTTTTCGGCAAGCTTTACTGCTTGGCTTAGGCTGGCGTGTGGGAACAATACAAGGAACTCCTCTCCACCCGTGCGCGCTACTACATCAGTATTTCGCACGGTTTGCCGCATTAAATCGCAAAAATGTATTAGCACTTCATCACCAACATCATGCCCAAACTTATCGTTAACTCGTTTGAAATGATCAATATCAACGGCGACGGTACTTAATGGGAAGTAGCTTGAGGGGTCTTCCATTGCACGTTCAAAAAAGACCGCTTCAAGAAAACGTCTGTTAGGCAATTTGGTAAGGGGGTCAGTGTTCGCTTGGCGCATTCTTTCAAAGTTTTCTTGTAACATTTCTCTTCGACTTTGATGCCAAAAATGTTCACCAATAAAGGCCACACAAACAAAACAGAAGGTAGCAATAAGGAAACGAGAGACGTGTTCTGGTGGATAAGTAGCGGCAATTTTGTCTTGGTGAAACAGCATTAAGATTGCCAGCCCCAACGTCAACGCAACGTAGAAAATAGCCGGTTTGTACCGTACAACAATGATTTGGATAAATAACAGAGGGAATATGAAATACAGCCCCGTATTATTTAGGCCACCTGTGTAGACCAGCGCGTTTATCGTAAACCCGACTATAAGCCCAGCAACATAATAGAAAATGTCGTAGCGAGGAAATATATGAGACAGAATAACATTGGCAAAGATAACCGCTGCAGAACCCGCTAGCGATCCAACAAGCAGCGTGTCACCGCCTTGCAAGTTAATCCACGCCATCACCGCCATAATGATGCCGCCAACATAGGAAATAAAGTAAAGGGTTAAGCGTCTGCGCTTCGTTTCTGCTTCATTTTGTTGCGAACCCCTTAACAATTGTCGTACTGATGAATGTTCCATCACAACACCTGCTCTCCTGTTGACGTATTTAATGCGGCCGCACAAAAATACTTTGCTGCCAACACGTTATCATCTTTTATTATTATAGAAATCACAGCTTAGACTGATTTACATCATATCACCAGTCACAAAATTTTGGTTATTTTCAAACATTAAGCCGTAGAATACGTATACTAGAGCGTGTCTTAAACATTACGTTTTTGCAACCTAAGGCAACACGTTCTAGCATACGCTTCACAGTATTAATTTTTTGTTTGGAATCATCATGAGTCACCTTAACACTACCCGTACCATTCGCATTGCAACAAGAAAAAGTGCACTAGCACTATGGCAAGCCGAATATGTGAAAGCGAAGCTTATCGAGCATTATCCTTCGCTAACTGTTGAGTTGGTACCTATGAGTACACAAGGTGACAAAATTCTAGACACGCCACTGGCTAAAATTGGCGGCAAGGGCTTGTTTATAAAAGAACTCGAAATTGCCATGTTAGAAGGGCGTGCTGATATTGCCGTGCATTCAATGAAAGATGTTCCCGTTGCATTTCCAGATGGTTTCGGCTTACACGCGATATGTGAACGCGAAAATCCTTTTGATGCTTTTGTCTCTAACAATTTCGATAGTATTGATGCACTGCCTCAAGGCGCAGTAGTTGGAACATCTAGCTTACGTCGTCAATGCCAAATACGTAAATACCGCCCAGATCTTGTGATTAAAGACTTACGCGGCAATGTAAATACCCGTCTTGCCAAGCTCGACGCAGGTGAATACGACGCCATTATCTTAGCTTCTGCGGGGCTAATACGATTAGAGATGCAAGAGCGTATTCGCACGCCAATTCCAGCCGACGTATCACTACCAGCGGTGGGACAAGGCGCCGTAGGCATCGAATGCCGTAATGATGATGCTGAACTTATTACGTTATTACAGGCGCTTAACCACAATGATACCCATACGCGTGTAACGGCTGAACGTGCTATGAATGAACGTCTGGAAGGTGGTTGCCAAGTGCCGATTGGTAGCTTCGCAACGCTAGATGGTGACGCAATAACGCTAACGGGAATGGTAGGAAGACCGGACGGCTCAGAGTTACTGTTTGCTTCTGCCACTGCACAAAAAAATAGAGCAGCAGAAATTGGCATTGAAGTGGCCGAAGCCCTGCTAGCTCAAGGCGCTGGTGACATACTTAAAGCACTTTACGATAAGTAAGCAAAGCACACTAAAACAATGTTGCTGTTTACTCGCCCACTGCCAAAACTAAAGGTAACCGCCGGTGCTTTTGAGAAAGCGGGTATCGACGCGGTGGGCGTAGCAACATCTGACATTGTAAGCATTCCTTCCGAAAGTAGCGCCGCCAGCAGCTACATAGCTTCATCATTTATTCAGGCCATTGTTGTTACAAGCGTTTATGCCGTTGATGCGACAATACGCGGCTTAACAATGAAGGCCTCATCTTGTGAGAGCATGCCCACCATTATCGCAGTGGGCGAAGCAACAGCGAGAAAGCTTCAACACGCCCTACGCAACACAAAGGGAGCAACAGTCCTGACTCCAGATACCCATACATCAGAGGGTATACTGGCAATGCAGCAGCTCAATGAGCCAAGCAACCAACATGTGGTTATTATGAAGGGCGAAGGTGGACGTGACGCTATTGCTAAAGGTTTGCAGCAGCGTGGTTGTGATGTTAGCTATTTCTGTGTGTATAAAAGAGAACAACTTACCCAACCTATTTATACAAAACGGTGGAAAATTAGCGACGTTAGCGGCATTATCGCTACAAGCGAAGCAATGGCAACACAACTTATTTCACACTACGGCAATGCACTTTTAACGGTACAATGGTTAACGGTGAGTGAACGTATTGCAACGTCTTTAAAAGAAATAGGGGTGACGCGCGTGTCTGTATGTCCGCGTGCGACCGATCAAGCGTTAACGGCTTGGGTAAAGGATAACTGGGAGTTTTGAATGGCCAATAATAGTGATAGTCGTCCTCAAGGCGAAGAACTTGTGCATGTAGACGCTGACAATGAAGTTGTTGGTAAATCGTCTGATACGCCCAAGCAAGCGCCGAAACAGGCCAAATCTTCTGGCAATGGTCTTCTTTGGTTTACCGTAATTATCTTGTTTGTTCTGGTATTTGGCATGGGCGGTGCGGGATATTGGTACTATCTACAGCAACAAACCGCTAGCCAGGCATCTCTCGACACGCAGCAAAGAAATTCTGCTGCGCTTCAAACTCTTGAACGCGAACGCTCAGTGCTCAATGAACAAGTTAATGCGATTGCTACGCAAAACAGTACGCTAACGAATACGATAGCGACATTAAAAGCCGAAAACGATACCCTTGCCCTTCAGGCCGAATCGGCACTTGAGCAAATTAAGAACATGGAAGGTCGTCGCCCTGCAGATTGGCTGATTGCAGAGGCCGATTATTTAGTACGCATGGCTGGACGTAAGTTGTGGCTAGAAAACGATGTTCGCACCGCTATTTTATTGTTAGTAAACGCTGACAAACGCTTGAAATCACTTGCTGACCCTTCTGTTCTACCTGTCCGTGCTGCACTTGCTGAGGACATTCAAACGTTACAGCAGCTTAACCCAGTATCGCCAAGTTCTGTGGCACTCGCATTAACCGGCATGATTGCCCAAATAGACAAATTACCTTTAAACACGTTTGAAAAACCACAAGACGTTAATGCTCAAGATAACACCCTGTCTGAATCGACTGACGATTGGAAAGAGAACTTGGCGAAAGTGTGGCAGTCGCTGGTGGATGACTTATTCACTGTGAAAACCATCGAAGGGCCCGTAGAGCCAGTACTTTCGCTTGAAGCACAATTTTTAGTTAAAGAACAGCTTCGCCTTCAGTTAATGCATGCTCAATCTGCAGCGCTAACTGGCGACGCAGGCCTGTATGAGCAGTCTTTGCAGTATGCGCAAACTCTACTTATCGAGAAATTTGATATTGAGAAAAGCCAGGTGACTGGTTTTGTCAATGCGTTACAGAACTTACTTAACACCGATGTGTCTCGCCCTATTCCCACTGAGTTGCGAGCACAAAGGCCCCTTGAAGGGTTACTTGATAGTCGCGTGAAGCAGGTGTTTGGCCAAGGAGCAAATGCGCTATGAGATGGTTAGTCATTGCTCTTGCGGTGTTAGCCGCGTTTATTGTTACGCTTATTGTTGGCCCAATGATATTAGGTGACAAAGGTTATGTGCTGATATCCCTTGGCAATAAGGGTATTGAGATGACCGTTATTAGCTTTAGTCTATTTCTGATCATTGGTGTAGTGGGCGCGTATGGTCTATTGCGCCTAGTTATGTGGGCACTAAGCTTGTTTACAGGTTCGCACCAATGGTTCGGTGCGCTGGGTGAACGCAAGCGTAAACGCGCTTTTTACGACGGTTTACATGCTATGGCCTCGGGTGATTTTGAAAGTGCACAAAAAGCACTAAGCAAAACCACCAATGGTGATTTCGAAGGCGTAAATTATCTAGCCTCTGCCCAAATTGCTTTTGCTAATAGCGATTTTAATAAGGCTCGTTACTTTTTAGAGCAAGCGAGTGACTTTTCAAACGCCAAGGTCTCTTCTACTGTTATGCACGCGCGTATTGATATGGTCGATGGCCAACTTGATAGTGCGCTTGAAAAGCTAAATGAGCTTGATGAGAAAGTTCGTGAAAACAAACAAGTCGTGCAGTTAAAAGCACAAATATTGGCAGAACTTGGACAGTGGCAAACACTGCAAGACAACTTGGGCGCGTGGCGTAAATCACTGCCTAAAAATGACTACACGACATGGTCTGCACGTATTGCCAAAGGTAAATTTGCTGAAATTGCCAGCAAGCAAGGAGCCGTTGAACTCAAAACGTATTGGGACAACCTACCGCGTAAATTGCGTAATGATGACGCCTATCGTGCAGCCTTTGTTCAGCAGCTACTCGACCAAGGCATGCACGCAGATGCCCAACAATTGTTAGTAGAGTGGCAAAAACGCGGCCCTAACAGTGCTTTGTTTCCACTGTTTTCACAACTTAACATTCCTGATTCATCGCCCTCGCTTCGAGCACTAGAGAGCTGGATTAAACAAGACGAAGAAAACGTGGAGCTCTACTCCACGTTGGGTCAGGTCGCGTTTAACTCGGGCGACGATGTGCTGGCTGAAAAAGCGCTATTGAAAGCCACCAAAATGAAAGCCCGCAAAGAAGACTTACTTCTTCTGTCGGCCATCAGTGAGCGTAAACACGATACAGCAACTGCCCTTCAGCTATACAAAGAAGGTCAGCAAACAGCTAGTTAAAGTTAGTCTCACATAATATTTATTTAACGATAACCTACGTACGCCCTCTTGTTTTATCTCGTACGTTGGTTATATAGTAAAAAGCAAGTTACTTGTCGGAGTGCTTCACTGGATACCCAGTAAGCTGAGACCGCGAAAGCGGGATCCGTTGAACCTGATCAGGCTAATACCTGCGAAGGGAACAAGAAAATATAATGCTGAAGTAGAAATGTTGTTGTGCTGCTGTGCTTTTGTAGTAGCACGCGCTGTTACTGTGGTTTAGATGCCTTAGCATCTTGATGTTTTAGTGTTGCACAGCGCAAAAAGCCACATACCGTGACAACTTTCTTGCTTCAATCCTGCGTTATATTCTCCTTCACTCCTGACAAGCATTTTTAAACCTAAACCTTTAAGGCCAAAATGCTATGTCGACACGACGCGAACAGCGCCAACAAGCGCAACAATTTATCAATGAACTAGCGGGCGAAGCATACCCAAACTCCACACGTCACTACGAAACCGGCAGCCGTGACGATATTAAAGTGGCTATGCGCCATATCCACCAACACGACAGTTTGGTGGGTGGTACAGAAGAAAACCCGCTCTTTGAACCTAACCCCGCCATTCCTGTGTATGACACGTCTGGGCCTTATGGCGACCCAGCACAAACCATTGATGTTCACAAAGGCTTGTCGCCACTTCGCCAATCCTGGGTTGCAGAGCGAGACGACACATTTGCACTCGACGGCGTATCGTCATCATTCGCTAAAGAACGAGAAAACGACATTTTCACGGAAGACTTTCGATTTATTCGTGAGCGTAAACCGCTGAAAGCCAAGCAAGGCAGGAACGTTACGCAGCTGCATTACGCTCGCCAAGGTATTGTGACTCCTGAAATGGAATACATCGCCATTCGAGAGAATATGGGCCGACAGGCCATTAAAGAAGCAGAGCTAACGCAGCAGCATAAAGGCGAACACTTTGGCGCCAACTTACCAGAGACCATTACCCCAGAATTTGTGCGAGATGAAGTCGCTGCTGGCCGTGCCATTATTCCATGCAACATTAATCACCCTGAACTTGAGCCAATGATCATCGGGCGCAATTTTTTGGTGAAAATTAACGCCAACATTGGCAACTCCGCAGTGACCTCATCGATTGAAGAAGAAGTGGAAAAGCTGGTGTGGTCTACCCGCTGGGGTGCAGACACCATTATGGATTTGTCTACCGGCCGTAACATTCACGAAACCCGCGAATGGCTATTGCGTAACAGCCCCGTGCCACTGGGCACAGTGCCTATCTATCAAGCGCTAGAGAAAGTTAATGGCGTAGCAGAAGACTTAACTTGGGAAATGTTCAAAGACACTCTTATTGAACAAGCAGAGCAAGGCGTTGACTACTTTACCATTCACGCGGGCGTACTGCTTGAATACGTGCACCTTACCGCAAAACGCGTAACGGGTATTGTGTCACGTGGCGGTTCTATCATGGCCAAATGGTGTTTAAGCCATCACAAGCAAAGCTTTTTGTATGAGCATTTTCGCGAGATTTGTGAGATTTGTGCGCAGTACGACGTGTCGCTATCACTTGGCGACGGTCTTCGCCCCGGCAGCGTAGCGGATGCAAACGATGATGCACAGTTTTCAGAGCTACGTACATTGGGCGAGCTAACCAAAATCGCATGGGAATACGATGTTCAGGTAATGATTGAAGGCCCAGGGCATGTGCCAATGCACATGATTAAAGCGAACATGGAAGAGCAGTTAACACACTGCCACGAAGCGCCGTTTTATACACTTGGCCCACTTACCACAGACATCGCGCCGGGTTATGACCATTTCACTTCAGGCATTGGCGCTGCCATGATTGGATGGTATGGCTGCGCCATGCTGTGTTACGTCACGCCCAAAGAGCACTTGGGGTTGCCAAATAAAGAAGACGTCAAGCAGGGCTTAATTACCTACAAAATTGCGGCTCACGCAGCAGACTTGGCGAAAGGTCACCCCGGCGCACAAATACGAGACAACGCCATGTCAAAAGCGCGCTTCGAATTTAGATGGGAAGACCAATTTAACCTGGCTCTGGACCCTCACACGGCCCGCGCTTATCACGATGAAACGCTTCCTCAGGCATCTGGCAAAGTGGCGCACTTTTGCTCAATGTGTGGCCCTAAGTTTTGCAGCATGAAAATTTCGCAAGAAGTACGTGATGTGGCAAAACAGGCCGAGGAAAAACAGCAAGGCATGCAGGATATGGCAAACGCGTTCAATCAGTCTGGCGCGGAACTTTATCACTCAGCTGACAGCAAGGTACAGGTTCCATGACACAACCCTTGATAAAAAGACGGGTTGTATGGTGTATTGGAGGGGTTGATTCAAGTGGCGGCGCAGGCATTACTCGCGACGCCATTACCCTAGCCGACTTAGATGTGCACGCCTGTTTACTCACCACGCAAATTACCGCGCAGTCGAACACGGTTATGCTGAGCCGCGACGAGTCTAGTGTGTCTACACTCAATTCTCAGTGGCAGGTGTTATGGGAAGACACGCCACCTAGTGCCATAAAAATAGGGGCTATTGCTAACGACGAGCAAGCACAGCTTTTGTGCTCTCGGCTCGAATCAATCGACGCACCACGCCCTTTTACAATATGGGATCCCGTGTTGCGCACATCTTCAGGCGGTCAATTAGGTTCACTGAGTCACGACGTTATACTTCGGTTGTTAAATCTGGTGGACATCATTACGCCAAATACCGATGAGCTTCGCATGTTAACGCAAAGCACACAGAATGCTTCTTGTGTTAAAGATATGAGAGAAAGCGCACAACAGCTGATTCACATGGGAGCCAATGCTGTGCTCGTGAAAGGCGGCCACGTAGGCACGAGCGAAGAAAACGGTGATAAAAGCAATCAAACGCACTGTTTTGATGTTTTTGTTACCGCCGAACAAACGTGTACTTTTGCAGTTAGACGAACTGTAAACGGCGAGCTAAGAGGCACAGGATGCATTCTTGCCAGTGCGCTCTGCGCGTTTGTCGTTCGTCATTACGATGTGCTTGATGCCCTTACTTTGGCAATAGCTTATGTCAATCAGGTGCGACAACTTTGTGCCCAGCTACCGGGTGTAACCCACTTTGCGCGCACCACCGGCTTTCCGCAATGCCCAAGCGCTTTTCCAGATATTTACATGAATGATGAATTTGACGCAGGCGGTCATCAACTGGCGGCAACGGCATTGGCGACTAAAGCGTTCCCCCCTCTAGTAGACAAAGCACTTGGTATTTATCCCGTTGTAGACAGCGTGCAATGGTTGAAAGTACTGCTACCTACTGGTGTAAGGATAATGCAATTAAGGGTTAAGGAGGGGTCGCCAGCAGAAATTCGTCAGCAAATAACGCAAGCCATTGCATTAACGCGTGACACCCATTGTCAGTTATTTATCAACGATTACTGGGAATGGGCGATAGAGCTAGGGGCGTATGGCGTACATTTAGGTCAGGAAGATTTGGATACTGCGGATCTTGTTGCAATTAAACAGGCAGGGTTGCGAATAGGCATCTCTACACATGGGTATGCCGAAATACAGCGGGTTAAAAAGCTTAAGCCTTCTTACATTGCCCTTGGACATATCTTTCCAACCACAACCAAAGATATGCCATCTAATCCGCAAGGGGTAGCTCGGTTAGCTAACTACGTACCTCTTTGTGATGGTATTCCCACAGTGGCCATTGGCGGTATTTCACTATCGCGGGTGAATGCGGTTGCCCAAACCCAAGTAAACAGTATTGCCGTGGTGACCGCAATTACCCAGGCCAACGACCCAGTCTCTGCCTATCACCAACTTGCAGAGGAGGCAGGCTTTGCTTAGCAATGAAGACATCAAGCGATACAGCCGCCAGCTTATGCTTGAAGAGATAGGTGAAAAAGGACAACAAAATATCGCGCAATCCCATGTGGTCATTGTTGGTCTTGGTGGATTAGGTGCGCTTTGTGCTAGATACCTGGTAGGCGCAGGAGTAGGAAAGGTCACACTTGTTGATGGCGACACCGTGGACATAAGTAACCTACAGCGCCAAGTTACCTACAACGAAATACACTTGGGCGACCTTAAAGCAAAGGCGCTCTACCACGAACTCAAGAAGGTCAACCCGAACACAAACCTCATTTTTAAAAGTGTTTTTGCTGATAGTGACAACTTACCAACAATTATTAGTGACGCTACTTGTGTGTTGGATTGTTCCGATAACATCGTCACAAGAAAGCACATTAATCACGCATGTATCACCGCATCAACCCCTTTATTTATAGCAGCGGCCAGTGGCCTGACGTGGCAAGCCATCAATGTATCTCCCCATGATAAGGCTACAGGATGTTATGCCTGTTTAGTTGACCATATTGACGTGCGTGAAGACTGCATTAGTCAGGGTGTACTTGGCCCCGTGGTAGGTCTGGCGGCATGCCATCAGACCACACAAACCCTGCTGTTTTTGGCGCTGCGCGAGAACGCCAACATTCAATGGGGGCATTACATCAGCAGTAATGCGGCAAAAGGCACGATGCAATCTTTCTCTCTTACGCCTTCATCTTTTTGTGAGGTATGCCAATGACACAAATAAAAATTAACGTTAACAGCCAGGTGATAGAGGTTATCGCTCCCATTTCGTTGACCGAGTTAATAGCGCTAAAAGCGCTGGACGATACAGGAACTGCAATAGCACACAACAATAGTATCGTAAGTAAAAAGCAGTGGTCGACAACCTATTTGGGCGACGGCGATGCCATCGACATTTTTACTTTGGTTGCAGGAGGCTAAACCATGCTAACACTCGCAAACCAGACATTTTCATCGCGCCTTTTAACGGGCACAGGCAAGTTCAGTAATCCTGACACGATGGAACGTGCCATTCAGGCGTCGCAAAGCGCCATAGTGACGCTGGCGATGAAACGCGTAGCCAGTAACGAGCGCTTAGACTCCACGCTTGGCGTATTAAAAAAATTGGGCGTAACCTTACTGCCAAATACCTCTGGAGCGAAAACCGCCGAAGAAGCAGTGTTTGCAGCAGAATTAGCCTACGAAGCCATAGGCAGTCGGTGGATAAAACTAGAGATTCACCCAGACCAGCGCTACCTTTTGCCAGACCCCATCGAAACATTGAAAGCTGCAGAAAGTCTCGTTAAAAAAGGGTTTCATGTTCTACCCTACTGCGGCGCAGACCCAGTGCTATGTAAACGCTTAGAAGAGGTTGGCTGCGCCGCTGTCATGCCACTTGGCGCGCCTATCGGCAGCAATCAGGGCCTGCAGACCAAACCATTTTTAAACATTATTGTAGAGCAAGCGCTTATCCCCGTGATTGTTGACGCGGGCATTGGCAAACCCAGCGAGGCCATGGCTGCTATGGAGATGGGTGTTGATGCTGTGTTAGTTAATACCGCTATAGCAACAGCGCGTGACCCCGAAGTTATGGCTGCCGCATTTGCCAGCGCTGTCGAAACAGGCCGAAAAGCCTACGAGGCAGGCCTTGGTGGTACACAGCAAGCGGCCAGTGCTTCAAGCCCATTAACGGCATTTTTAAGCCCGACATAGCTGTGATAAGGATATTGATATGAAAGTAGCCAACACCTTACTTCAGCAAGACTTGTCGCACATTGCATTAACCGTTAACAGCAAGACTGCTGTGGATGTAGAGCGAGCACTTGCGAGCAGCGTGCTTTCACTTGATGATTTTATGGCACTGGTCTCGCCCGCTGCATTGCCCTATTTAGAGGACATGGCGTCTAAAGCATACACCCTGACTCGCCACCGTTTTGGCAACACTATGCAGCTATTTGTGCCGCTTTATTTGTCGAACTTATGTGCTAATGAGTGCACATATTGCGGCTTTACCATGAGCAACAAAATTAGGCGCACCACGCTTACCGTTAGCGATACCCTGGCCGAAATTGAGGCAATAAAAGCGATGGGGTTTGATCAACTGCTGCTGGTGACAGGCGAGCATGAGAGCAAAGTGGGCATGGCCTATTTTGAAAACACATTAGAGGCTATTCGCGACAAAGTTAGCTATCTGATGATGGAAGTCCAACCGCTAACGCTAGACGACTACAAGGCACTAAAACAAAAGGGACTAGACGCCGTATTGGTGTATCAGGAAACCTATTCCCCTCAACACTATGCAAAAGTACATACTCGCGGCAAGAAGCAAGACTTTTTGTGGCGTTTGGAAGCAAGCGATCGTTTAGGTCAGGCAGGTATCGACAAAATAGGAATAGGTGCGCTATTGGGGTTGGGCGATTGGCGAGTAGATAGCGTAATGACAGCATTGCACGGGCAGCTTATTCAGCAGCATTACTGGCAAAGCCGCATTTCCATTGCCTTTCCGCGTCTTCGCGCTTGTGAAGGTAACAATACTGGCGGCGACGCATCGCAAAATAAGCACCTTCCCAACGAGCGACAGCTACTTCAGCTAATTTGTGCACACAGACTATTTAATCCTCAGGCAGAACTGTCACTGTCTACCAGAGAGTCACCCGCATTTCGCGATGGTGCAATGACATTGGGCATCACATCGATGAGTGCCGCATCGCAAACGCAGCCAGGCGGCTACAGCACCCCAACAACGGCACTCAATCAGTTTGATATTGACGACAGCCGGCCTGTTAGCGACGTGGTGAGCGCTATGATAAAAAACGGCTTAGAGCCCGTGTGGAAAGACTGGATGCCTTTTTCTAACAACCTAGCTGAAACATGATTGAAGCCATATGCCAGTTGATTTGTTGATGTTTATTTACCATCATGTGCCAGTCGTATCTCAAGAAGAGATAAATGAGTACTTACCTATTGATGGATAAATAGAGAAATGGAAAAAGGGAAATACGCGCTTGTTACGCTGCTTTGTTTGTCTTCGATGTTAGTTGCGTTTTCTTCATCTGCATCGAATTTCGAAGCTAAAATATGCAACGACTGCAATAAATCAGAAGCAAAAGCATTAGCCTTATCTGAAGAGTTTACTGCGCCGCTCACTTGCAAAAATGGTCATGGCGCCGGCAACGCAAAGCCATGCGATCCGAAACCCAAACACGTTTTGGTCGCCAATGCCAAAACAGTGCAAATCTGGGGCTTTCAGGTATCTTTTGAGGCCGGTCATTTAAGTGCCAGGACTATGGATGTCTCAGATAATGCACAAGAATCGATGGCGTATGTTATTTCGTCTTATGCAAAGCTAAACGATGTAATTGCATCGGTAAACCAAACTCTAGATGATCAGAATAGGTTCGCTAACCTCACATCTCTCGCACCTTCAAGCACAACACGCATTTCTGAAAGTTGCGGCGACTTTCCACATATTGTTCAAGCTGTAGATGCCTCCTTTGATCCCATTACAATTGCAGCTTACCAAGACTTGATACAATCTACATATTTAAAGACGTATCCTGGCGAAAAATCGACGCTTGCCAAGCGAGAGCTTCGGCCAAGCTCGTTTTCAGTTGGCAATGGTAATGTGAATATTAACGGTACGTGGGAAAATTACAGCGGGACAATGCTACTACATGCAAAATTATCTCTTAGCACGCCTAGCTCACGTCACACTGTACGCTCTGAAAACGTCATTGCTTACGATGTGTCTATGAACAACGACGCAATTGAATTAGAAGTTAATAACAGTGGTTCACGCATAAATGGGATTGCTATCAGCGCTCTGAAAAAAGGCCGTTTGCTAAACACAAACACTTGCCTGTTAGAACGATTAAATCAATACCTTGAGGCGAGTGTTCAATCTGACCCCACTGATGGCAGTTATAAAGAGAACGAAGGCGCTGTCGATTTTGGCACTGGCCTTGGTTTTATTCCGAAGTCTCACGAAACAGATGGCATGCCACAGTCATGCACTTGGCGCTTTTTCACCCCACAAGGAGGCGCAGCATTTGTAATGCAAGGCGCTTGCCCATAATCGTCAATAAAACAGCCATTTACAAACATCGAATACGCAACAACTGATGTTAATTCGCATTAGTTTTTCTTGGTACAAAAAAGAAAAAATATATTTTGATTTATCGCTAAACCGCCCGTACAATCCGCGCAATTTTTAGCCAGGCCTACCTCTGCGTTTGTCTGGCTTTTTCGTTTTAGTTGTCCCATATTGGATAAGCTACATCGATTTCCCATTTTTAGAAGGACAGTGCGTTGGATACCGTTGAATTTATTCAAATTCGTAGATTTATTGTGAAGCTCGGCAAGATGCTGCACAAATACGGTACACCTGCGTTTCGTTTAGAAGCTTACCTAGGTGATGTAGCACACTATCTGGGCGTAAATGCCTCGTTTATTTCTACCCCAACTTCGTTAACTTTTGTCATCTGGAGCGATCGTCACGAAGACGAATACAATCATGCCGCGCGCCTTTTACCTGGCGACCTAGACATGAACGCGTTATCGTTAACCGATGAGCTGGCCAGTGAATTATTGGCAGGGAATTTATCTCTTAATGACGCAGACAAGCGTCTGAATGAAATTGATGCCATGGGCAGCCCTTATGGAAAGTTCACCACTGGCGTGGCGTTCGCCATGGCTACCGGTGCGTTTGCAATGCTGATGGGCGCAAGCTGGAGCGAAATTGGCTGGTCAGGGGCACTTGGCATTGTTGCTTACCTTTGGACACTTTGGGCACAAAAATCGAAGCGCGTTAACCTTATGCTCGAGCCCGTTACTGCCTTTGTCGGCGGAATATTAGCGTGCGCAGTGGGAAGCTATGTCGATCCAGGCATCAACATTCCCCTTGTAGTGTTATCGTCGGTCATTGTGTTTGTTCCGGGGCTTGCACTTACTATGGGCCTTGCAGAACTGTCATCGCGCAACATGGTGTCGGGCACTGCTCGCACAATGGACGCTATTATGCAGCTATTTAAGCTGTACTTTGGTGCTTTTTTGGGTGTATCAGTAGGCTTTAGCGTGTTTGGTGAAAATATCTATACACCAGCGGAATCCCTGCCCTACTGGGCCACATGGCTTGCTGTATTTTTGCTGTGCTTTGCCCTTGTGGCTATTTTTCGCACGCGGCTGAAGCATATCCCTTGGGCGCTTGCCGCGGCTTTTATCGCTTACAGCGCAACAGCGTGGAGCGCAGATTACATGAGCCCAGGGTTAGGTGCATTCGTTGGGGCATTTGCGTTGGGTATCTTTGCCAACGCTTTTACTCGCATTGCTAACCAGCCCGCTACCATAGTAGCCATGCACGGCTTAATTGTACTAGTACCAGGGTCGAAAACCTACATCGGGCTTAACTCGTTTATGACGGGGCAAGACTTTGTAAAAGCCGATCACTTAGGACAGGAAGTATTTCTAATATTTATGTCTTTGGTCGCAGGTCTTATATTTGCCAACGTAGTTGTACCGACTAAAAAGGCGCTGTAGTTAGCGTACAGCGCCTTTCTTTGCTGTTATTTTAGCAACTTTATCAGCGCACGGCCTAACCGTGCATTTAGCGCGCCTGCCGCCACTGCTTCGGCCGAGTTCTCCATAAACTTGGCCGACAAACTGCCTCCAATTTGATTGGCCACTTCATCGGTTGCTAAATCGAAGATGCCTTGGGCCGCTATATTTTGCGCCAGCACCTTCATTAACTTCCAGTTGCCCACTTTGCTGGGGCGAAGCCCGTATACTTTTGCCAACCGACGAATAGTGCGAAAGCTTATCCAAATAACGGCGAAGGTTTGAATGAGGTTGTTTGGGCTAATAAACGCCAAACTCCCAGCCGTGACAGATTCTTTACTCAGTACGCTTTGCGCTTTTTCTTGCACAGGAGTAAGCACCGTATCTTCGTATAGCCCAATGTATTCCTCAGACGTCATATCGCTTTGCACATGTTGCTGGTAACGCGCAAAGCAATGCGCGGCATATGAATCGCGGCTAAAACGTTTACCGTGATTTAGCAACAGTCTACTGATATCCGCTGGCGTCGCACTGGACCCATTGTTGGCAATGAGCTCGCGAATAATGCCAGCATCGTGCATTGCCGTGTTAACTTGCTTGTAACCGCGCCACTCTCTAAAGCTCAGAAAACTAAAACAGCCCACAAAGCCTGCAAGCAGTACACCCAACGTGCTCGCGCCAATGGGGTGTTCCGCCATGTTGGCGGCAAGAGTGGTATATGCTTCAAAAACAAAAAAGCCCAGCAGTGACAACACACCAAAACCCAGGGTGGCAGTGCCTAATGACATGCCTTTGGACACTGCCTCTACTTCCCAAACATCTTGCTTAACTTGCTCTGGCAGCTTTGTCTCTGGCTGAGCGATATCCAAGGTTTGTGTCGTCACCTTAGTTTTATATGTCGGTCGCTCGTTCATAATAAAAATCCTCTTTCATCGCCAATCGGGCTACTTAACCCATTCTAATCAACGCCTTTGCCCAATAAGAATTGCAGCAATCGATCTATGCCTTTACCCGCTAGAATACGCGCTTTAAAGTCTTGTGGCACCGAGACTTGAGGTACAGGAAAATGACTTCCCTCTTCCATATCTTTAAGTGTGCGAGGCACGGGCTCAAACGTTGCCTCAACATAACGGCCTTCGCTATCTTTATAACGAATGGCATCGTCGCTTCCCCCAACATCTGTGACCTGCATTGCCGATACCAAAAAATGCTCGAAACTAATTGGTTTGTCGGTAAATCGTGCTCTAGCGCCTTCTGTAATTTGCATCAGCAAATGCAATAAGTTGTCGCGCTGACTATGGGGGATAAGATCTGACTTTGTTGCTACAAACGCTACGCGCCCTATTTGTTCTTTTTTTAATATATTTCGGGAAAACCAGCCGCTTTGACCATAAACGAATGTGTCAGCCAAGTGACTTAGCGTCTCTTTTAACTGGTAGAGATGCTGTCTACTGTGGTTAAGCCCTTCAAACAAATCAATGAGTATTATTTGTTTATCTGTTTCTTTAAAAATGGACTGTTTTAACGGCGCAAGCCACTTGGTTTGAAACGTAGTGTAATGCTTGTTGAAAGCAATAAACCAAGGGTGCGACACATCGCTAGTAATACTTGAAGGCAGTGGCGTAAAGCCAAATTCATTCCAATCAAAATCGCTCGACTCAAGTAAAAAGCTGCCTGGTTGTAGCAGTGAAATACCGTTGGCTTTTGCATCCACCAAGTAGCTTCTATATGCATCTACAAGCTGTGATATCAGCGCCTGAGTTGGCGCTTGTTCGAAGTCAAATTGATTAACGAACTGCTTCCAGGTATTGGCAAAATACTGCTGTGGGCCACTACTTAGCTGTGCCCATGCAGAATCAGACCAATGTGCATAGGTCTTACTTAACATTGGTATATCGGTTACCCATTCACCGGGATAATCGATAAACTCAAATACCACGTCCGTGTGTGGCAAAACATGGCGTTTGAGCGATGCAGTTTGCTTTAATCGTACAACCAGCTTAAAGCCGTACGCTTCCTCGGTAGCGTCTGGCCACGCGCCTTGTTCTAAGGCCGCGATGTTTTCTAAATGGGGAAATGGTTTATAACCCTCTATGGGTTCAATACGCATATCAAGCACACGGGATGGCGGAAGATACCGCAAAAGCGGTAGACAGGCATAGCCTTCCTCACTCCTACTTTTCAGCATGGTGATTAGGCTAGTAAACAACATCGACTTACCGCTGCGACTTAGCCCAGTAATCGTAAACCTATGTGTCTCTTTGCTAAATACATCAGCTAATTTGTCGCCAGTAAGCGCTGCCATAGCCTTTGTTTTACCTACCAACGAAGCAATATTTTTTTGCATATTTTCTTAGTGTTATTCCCCAACTTTATTCACGCCGTTTCTCTTTTACTTACGCATATAGCACGTAAGTAAATACCCAAGATAATATAAATGTGGATGTAAAGCAGTCAAAAGCAAGAGCAGACACTAGCATTAGCACGCAATAGCTGCATACAAATATGATGTTATTTAGAGAAATCAGTGTTCGCGAGTTAAACCAAACAGCTTCTTCTTAATGCGGTTTTTGCTTGAATGCCAATGGTTCTTTGGCTTTCGCGGGGCATTTTCGATCACGTGGGCAAAATCAATATCATCTTTTTTCGTTGGAGGAACGTGAGCACAAAAGAATGTTTCAATTTGTGAATGCGCTAGCTTTGATAAGCTTTCACGATACTGATTAGGGTGACACAATGGATATGGTGGCACCAGTTCACCTTTCACTTGCACCAGCACATCAGCAATATAGGCTTGCTGAGTGGGCACATGCACAATCGATAAATCGTGATCGGTGTGGCCCGGGGTGAACATTACTTGCCAATCAGAAAAGCCAGGCAAAAGCTGACCGTCTTTTAACAACAAATCGGGCGTGAGAATGGGGTTATACCATACAGGCATTCTTGGCTTGCCAATGCGGTTTGCCACCCACCACGTTAGCAGCAAATCTATGCCGTGAGCACAACGTCCAGACAGTCCGGCGTACCATCGTCTTGCTTTTGAGTGAGATGCCACTTGCGCTCCGGTGCGTGCTCTAAGACGCATAGCGCCACCTGCATGGTCAGGGTGCATGTGCGTAACAACAATAAGTTTTAGGTCACTGAGTTTACGCCCAAGCTTCTGAGTAATATACGCACACACCTTGTCTACATCTGCACGGCTACAGCCATCTAAAAGCAGTAGTTTCTCACCCTCTTCTACTAGGTAAATATGCTGAATGTAACCAGATAAAGTGTGGATTTTCATATGCGCAACTCAAAAATGAACACACGCATGCTACCAAACATTACTTAGAATGACCATATTCGTCGAACAAATGTAACATTAAGTTTTTAAACCACATCAGCCCGGGCTCGCCTTCGTGTTGACGGTGCCAATAAAGGTGGGTTTCTAGTGCCGGCAAACCGTATGGAAGCTTTGAACTTGTTAAGCTTTCATCCTCCACCGAGTCTGCAAGCGACCCGGGTAATGTCAGCAATGCCTGTGTTTTTGCCACCACGTCGGCGGCAGCACGATAGTTTTGACAACGCCATAATGATGGACGGCTAACGCCAAGCTGCTGTAGCGCAATTTCTTCAACTGACGCGCCTTTGGCACGGTTAGACACCGTTATATGTCGCGCGGCTAGATACTTGCGCTTATCTAAGTTATTGGACAAGGGGTTTTGTTTGCTCATTAATACTCTGTACGTGTCACGCCTAAGCAGTGAATGAGCAATGGGCGCCGCCACTGCGCGGCCTATATCAATAACCAGATGTAGATTCCTATTGCTCAGGTCTGCCAGCATTGTGTCGCGATGAAGCCGTGTACTAACCACCTCCACGTTGGGCGCTTCGGTTTCTAACCTTGCCAACAATATGGGCAACACCCCTAGCTCTAATGACTCTTGCATAGCAATAACAAAACGCTGATGACTGCGCTCAGGATTGAATTCCGCAAACTCCCCCAAAGCTCGCCTGATATCGCCGAGCGCCTGTAAAATAGCAGGGGCTAAACGCTCACAGGCTGCGGTAGGTAACATGCTTTGCTTTTCTTTTACGAATAACGGGTCATCAAGAATATCGCGAAAACGGCGCATAGCATGACTTACCGCCGATGGCGTTATATGCAGCGACTCGGCAACTCTGGTCATATTTCTATGCTGCCATAGCGCTTCAAACACTTTAAGCAAATTCAAATCAAGCTTTTCAAACTGTCGTTGCTCTAACACGCTATTGCTCCTTTATAAACGGTAACACCCGTTGCCAGTCAGCCCTTTGGCAAGTGCACTTCGATGTTTCTACGGGCCAAAATCAACGCACCTTCATAGCATGAATATAATTCACAATAATAAAGGATTATTTTTCATTTCATTCATTTAAGCACATTCTCTACTATAGGCGAAAACGTAAACAAAATAACAGGTGCCTTATGGACTTTTCTCACAACGACAAAACCAAAGCTCTGCTCGAAAAACTCGACGCTTTTATCGCGCAACACATTGCGCCTATCGAGAACGAGGTGTATGACTTTCATCATAAAGAAAATAACCATGGTGATTGGAAAAACTGGAAACTTCACCCTGGCACCGAAGCGCTGAAAGCAAAAGCACGTGAAGCAGGCCTAGCCAATCTATTTTTGCCCGACGCTGAATTGGGCCAAGGCCTTACCACGCTAGAGTATGCGCCAATGGCTGAGCGCATGGGCAAGTATTTGTTTGCGCCTGAAATCTTTAACTGTAATGCCCCAGATACCGGCAATATGGAAGTGCTATATCACTTTGGTAACGACGCGCAAAAAGAGAAGTGGCTTAAGCCATTGCTGGCAGGGGAAATTCGTTCCGTTTTCGGCATGACTGAACCAGATGTAGCGTCATCAGATGCCACCAATATGGCGGCGACCATCATTGAAGATGGTGATGATGTGGTTATAAACGGCAAGAAATGGTGGTCTACAGGCTTGGGCCACCCTAATGCTGACATCACTATTTTTATGGGGCTATCTAGCCCAGAAAACGACAAGCATAGCCGTCATAGCATGGTTGTTGTGCCGCTAGATACTCCAGGAATTACCATTAAGCGCATGCTAGATGCCTATGGCGACTACGACGCACCTTATGGTCATGGTGAAATGCATTTCGACAATGTGCGCGTAAGTAAAGACAACCTTATTATGGGGCTGGGCAAAGGCTTTGCAATTGCTCAAGGCCGCTTGGGCCCAGGTCGTATTCACCACTGCATGCGTGCTATTGGCATGGCCGAGAAAGCATTAGAACTTGCGCTTAAGCGCGGGCATGAACGCGTAGCGTTTGGTAAGCCAATTATTCGCTTGGGTGGCAACCTAGAGCGTGTTGCCGATGCGCGTATGGCCATTGAGCAAGCGCGTTTACTTACACTACACGCTGCATGGAAAATTGATAACTTAGGCGTTAAACACGCTATGACAGAAATATCTGCCATCAAGGTTGTTGTACCAAACATGCTACAAAGCGTGGTCGATATGGCGCTACAAATTCATGGTGGCGCGGGTATGTGTAGTGACTTCCCACTCGCGCGCTTTGCCGCTGGCGCCCGTGCACTTCGTTTAGCTGATGGCCCAGATGAAGTACACAAAGGTATGGTCTCTCGTTTAGAGCTTAAGAAATACCAGTAAACTTCCGGTTACCAATAGCATTAATAAAAAAGACGCTGCATAGCGTCTTTTTTTGTGCGCGTTGTACAAACACCTTGTTCAAAGCATCATACATGCATAAAATAACATTAGTGCAAATCATTATCATTTAAATTTATTTAAAAGTGTGTAAAATAACGGCGAATAATTAATATCGCGTGTATTTATTGTGGACCGAGCGAAACAGAAACAAACTTTTACTCACCTTCCAAGCAGGCTATTTGCGTCTGTATTCTTGGTGCTGATCATATCTACAATCATGATCCCCGGTATGTCCACTTATTTGCCTCTTCATCAAAATGACACGATAGGGATCCCCATTCTGTTGTTCCCATTTATCTGGACCGCACTGTTTATTTACTGCTTTCTTGAGACATCAATGAAGCGGTTGTGGGTTGTACTTTTGAGTTTAGCTGTTGCACACGCTGCGTGTGTTTACTTTGCATTAGCAGGATAAAACGCCATGAAAAGTATCACCATAAAGAAGTTATACAAGTTGCACACCTGGGTTGGCATCATCACGGGCATATTACTTTTTGTTATTGCCTTTACAGGCGCCGTTGCCGTTTTTGCAAGGCCTGAACTTAAAATTTGGGCAAATGAAGAAATTCGTTCACCTGTAAAAACAACCCCTCTTCAAATACAGCAAGTTATAGAAAAATATGCTCAAGAAGTTGGCCCTGAGTATCAAGAAGAAGTACACGTTCAATTAGCGGGCGCCCGTTCTTCGTCAACACTTCGTGTTATTTATGAAGGCCATTTTGAACAAGAAGATGGATCAGAACGTCATGAAGGTATTGTTTACGAATTTGATCCAAACACGCTTGAGAAGCTCAAATCTACTGATATGGAAACGTATTTCAGCGAATTTGAATACGATATGGCAAGCTTTATCGCGTCATTTCATGCAGACCTTCACCTTGGTCGCCCCGTCGGATTAATTTTAACGGGTCTTCTTGGTCTTACATTGATGGTGTCAATCGTCACCGGCATTTTGGTCCATAGGAAAAAACTTCCTCAGTTGTTTACTTTTAGGCCGCAAAAAAGCTTTTCGTTGTTGCTCAACGATGGTCATAAAGTCATGGGGGTTTGGGGCGTGGCGTTTCATTCCATTCTCGCTTTCACCGGCGCCTTTTTAGGCCTTGCTACCGTCATTCTAGTACCCGCAGCCGCCTATGTAAGCTTTGGCGGAGACCAAGAAAAGCTGATTGAAACATTCACTGCTACCAAAGCCCCTATTATTTCTCACATTAGCCAGCCTACCAAGCTTGCGGATGTTTTAGAGGTTAGTGCTAAGGAGAAGCCTGAACTCACTATTACAAACCTTACCGTAATGGGCTATGGCGATAAGAATGCACTGGTCTATGCCTTTGGCTCAGGCGATGAAAACTTAGGAGGCCAAACATTAGTTTTCGAGGGTGCGACGGCAACGCTATTGAAAGTGCAGTCGAATTTTGGTCGTTTAGAAGGGGTAACGGGTAAAATACTTGATGCCATGTTTCCACTGCACTTCGGTAATTTTGCGGGGGTTTTCGTAAAAACAATCTGGGCATGGCTTGGCCTCGCCATGGCGCTACTACCTATCTCAGGCATTATGCTTTGGATTGAGCGAGGCTTAAGTGCTCAAAACCCTGCGCACAGCATAACCACATATAAAACAATGAGTAGATTGTTGGTTGGCTCCTGTGGTGGCATCGTATTGGCAGTGGGCGTGCTCTTTCCCGCACAGCTGCTTCTAAATGCTTACGCTGCCTCGACCAATCATACGAGTGAAATATTTACCACATTTTTTGCAACTTGGGGCATCGCAACGTTAATAGGCCTTATTTTGCCTTCGCGAAAAGGTTTGTTAGTACTCGGGTCTGCAATTGCAATCTGTCTGGTCTCAGTGATGCCTTTAGACGCTCTGCTAACTGGCAGTCACCCGTTTAACGTGTTCGACACAGGACATGTTGTCTCTATTAGCGTGGATATTACATTGTTCGTCCTAGGCGCGTTATTAATCACCTTCTTGCGCAAGCAGTTTAATACTTCGGCTGCTAACTCTCGAGCAGCACCATCACCATCGGCGGTAGGGAATTAATATGGAATTGTTGCTCGTAGCCCTTTCAGTTGTACTAAGTCTTGCGGGTTGTCACATGCTAAATGACAACGGCGCACTCACGAATAATAAGAACAAATGCCTTATTGCTGGCGCCTTTCACTTTACAGCCATTGTTTTGTTGGGCGCTTCGTACGGATGGGTTCGAGGTTTTTTCATCTACCTTGGGCTTATCTCATTTATAGGCATGATTTACAGCTTGGTTCGTTTTCAGAAAGAAACAAGCGATACATAAAACGCAAACACACTTGGAAAAAAACATGCAAAAAACACACGCTTCTTTAGCGGTGGCGTTGGCACTTTCGTGCGCGCCATTAACGATAAATGCGCAAGAAACACCTGATGGCGCAGATGTTGAAAAAGTGGTTGTATATGGACAAAAAATACAACGTACACTCCAAGAGACTAAGGAAAGTGTGGCAGTTATATCAGAGGACTTTATCGATGATATAGCCTTGCTTGATTTGGAAGATGCTTATTTAGCAGCGGCAAACGTATTTACACTAAGTAACGGTGAAAACTTTGGTATCCGTGGTGTTACGCAGAACTCAGCCTCTACGGGGGGCGGTAATGGTGAGCTTGGTAGTTTTTACATGGATGGCGTGGCCTACACCGGTTTTGCTACACGCTTTGGCCCGCGTGATCTATGGGATGTAAAGCAAATTGAAATACTTCGCGGCCCACAGTCTACCAACGTAGGCCGCCAAGCCCTTATTGGTGCCGTAGTAGTTACTACCAACGATCCCGACCTTTCAGGTTTTGAAGGCGGATTTCGTGCCGAATACGGCAACTACAACACCCGCTCGTTAGAAGGCATGCTAAACCTAGTGGTTTCAGAGAATTCTGCACTTCGTATTACCGCTGAGACCTATAAAAGCGATGGTTACATCGAGAACATTACAACGGGTGATGACAAGTACGATTCTGACGACAATACGCTTCTTCGTGCTAAATACCTTACTGAACCCACCGATGATTTTAGCGCGCTGTTTACTGTTCAGTATGCTGAAAAAGAGATTGGTTGGGATGTTTATCGAACTGATTTGGTACCCGATGATAGCTATCAAACCAGCTCAAACCTAGACAGTTTTGAAACATACGAAGGTACGTCGGCTGCGCTAGACTTGAACTATGATATCAACGACAACTGGGCTCTTAGGTCAGTAACGTCTTATATCAATGGCGATTATGACCGTTTCAACGATGATGATGCTGGCCCAGAGGGTGGCAATGCATTTAGAGGTCGTACTGCAGAAGATACAAACTGGGCGCAAGAAGTACGCTTAACTTACGAAAGCGATACGTTAAGCGGTGTCATGGGCCTATACTATACCGATGTTGAAGTAGTAAACGACACAACAGGTATTGTATCACTGGTACCTTCTTCGCTAGGTGTTCCGCCAGTTCTACTGCCATTTTACCCATCTGTAGTCACTGTAGATGTGCTAATCCCTTCTGTTACGCAAACTAAGAACAAAGCATTCTTTACGGAATGGGACTGGAAAGTAGCTGAGGATATTACCTTGTCTGCCGGCTTCCGCTACGACCGCGAAGAATTAGAGGTAAACACGAATGCACTTAACTCACTCGCGCCAGGATCTGAATTGCCTGACCCCGCGCTAGCTGGACAAGTTGCCGCTGGAATGGGTTTCGACGAAGCCACAGTTGCAGCAGTTGTTGGTGGCATTACTCAGGTTAACGCACTACTCGCATCGCAGCTTACTCCTACGAATAATTCTGCACAAAGCACTGATTTTAATGCTTTCTTGCCACAACTAGGTATTACCTACGATATTGACGACGACACCTCTGTGTCGGCGTTTTACAAACGTGGCTATCGTGCGGGCGGTGTAGACGTCGATACCGTTGGTACTGTTGATAGATATGACGCCGAATACCTTGATAACCTAGAATTCGCTTTGCGCTCTGTCCACCTTGATGGCGACTTGGTATTTAACGCCAACGCATACTACGGATGGTGGAAAGATCAGCAGCTCACCGTATACGTAAACGGCAGTTTATTTGATACAGACACTATCAACGCCGGTGAGTCTAGGCTTTACGGTGCTGAGTTTGAGCTTCAGTACAGAGTGTCAGACAACACCAACATTTACGCAAGTGCTGGTATCGCTAAAACAAAATTTGATGAATTCTGTCTTGTTGACGGTACACCGGAAGACCAAATTATTGGTGATACCTGTCAAGGTGGTGACGGCTTAGGCCGAGACTTAAGCGGCGGTGATTTTGCTTATTCACCTGATGTGACACTTGCGTTTGGCGGCAGACATTACTTTAACGACAATTGGTTTATCGCCGGAAATGTGACTTATCAAGATGAAGCATTTAGCGACATTCAAAATACACCAGAATTCGTAAATGATAGCTTTAGCCTTGTAAACTTAAGTGCAGGCTACGAAAACGGAGACTTCAAAACAACGTTGTACGTGAGAAACGCGTTTGACGAGTTTTACTCTAACTTCCGTGGCGAAGGCATTGCCGGCGGAGACTCACGTTTGGTTGCGCCAGGTGTTCCTCGTCAGTTTGGTATTCTGGTTTCGAAACAGTTCTAACAGACCTCGATAATTGATAAAGAGCCCTCATTTACGCTGTGTAATGAGGGCTTTTCATTTTGCACCGAAGATAAACGCCCCGTTGTTACAAAGAAGCGCTAGTTTCTAATAATTAACGCTAGTGAATTTGGTGAAATAGAAAGGGGTGAAGAGGTGACAAAAGATGTAAACGCCACCTCAGATGTTTGCCAACGCGTAACTTTTGCAACAGCCATAAAGCCAAAAGGCAGCGGCACTGCATGTTCTTTATTTGTTTCATTTAATACCAAAAATACGGTTTTATTGCTTTGTTCCAGCAAGACAGCAACAAGGTTTTCGGTTTCATTCATAAAGTAAAAATCATTTTGATTGACCGAAATACGTGCAAACACGCCTGACGAAAGCAGGCGTGACATGGCGTTTAACAATGGCATATCGTTTGAAAAGTCTCGTAAAGCGTTGGCCGAAGAAATGTGCAATATGGCGTTACTTTCTGACAGCCAGTTAAATAAGACTTGCAGCCACGTGTTGCTTGATTGTGCCGAAGTATTATAGGTAAGAACTGATTTCGATTGTGATTGATGCTCTAACGCAAACGTAGGGCTAACGTACCAACTTGGTTTTCCGAAGTACTCGGTTTTGCTGCTTGTGTCGTGAATAACAGCAGTGCCTATCAAGTCACTAGTTTCTTCTTTACTAACCACATTTATGAATTGCAAATTGTCAGAAAAGAGCCGCGAAAGGTAACGTTTGGCATCTTGCTGAGCCTCTTTTGATTGACCGACTACGCGCTGCAAATATACTCGCTCTAAACCAAAGCTACTCAGCTTCATCAACTGACCCAGTACCTCCGGGTCTATTACTTGTGGAGCATTGAGAATATGCTCACTTGAGATAACAATAGAGAAACCTTGAAAGGCACCAACGTCCGGCCTCTCCTTTTCATCATCAGAGATTGGGCCGCAACCGAGTGTAAGCGGCATCAAGATTGCCAGAATCAAAAGCTTAGATAACTGCAGCATATACGTTCTGTTTTATGTAATTGTATTAAGTATGAAAGCCTCAAACGACTACAACGAGTATAGTAGTTTCCTCATTCCACTACAGATAAATATGTCTAAACATTAACTTCTGCGACATCAGTAACATTCTGTAACACTAACCTAATGAAAGTTGATGATTTCTTCTCTAATACCTTCTACATTGCCCGCGTTGCCTATTATTGGTCTCCCAACCAATAACTTTCACAATAAGGACACAACATGAAAAAACTTGCACTCGCTGTAGCACTGAGTGTTGCATCTGCTGGCGCATTTGCCGCCGCACCTGCATGGGACTTCATTCAAGGCAGTTATGTCATCACTGACTTTGATGAGTCTGACTTTTCTTACGAGCCAGATGGCTTTGCATTTTCAGGGTCGAAACTGATTACCGATGACATATTCATCACAGGTGAATACTCAATGCAAGAAGACGATATTCTTGGCATTGACGTTGACTTAGACATGCTTACTCTTGGCGTGGGTTACCGCTATGCACTGTCTAACAAGACAGATTTATTCGGTATCGTGAGCTACGAAGATGTTGAAATCTCTCGCACAGGACTTTCTGATGATGAAGACGGTTTCGGCCTTCAAGCCGGTGTACGTTCGATGATTCTAGATAACCTTGAACTTCGCGGCGCGATTAAATACATCGACCTTGATGAAGACGACGACACCTCGGTATTAGTTGGCGCTGACTACTTCTTTAGCCCAGTATTTGCAGTAGGTGTTAGTTACGAAACGTCAGACGATCTAAGCACGTTTGGCCTAAATGCACGTTACAATTTCTAATTGATGTAAAGCCCACTCCCTGGGCGTTTATCAAGCCAAGCCGCACTTTTGCATAGCATTAGCGCGGCTTTTTTATGTGCGCTTAATGCACTTCTGAGCGCGAGTTAACATGGCTGTTCAACACATCTTCAACGTCTTGCCGTTGATACCTGTTTGTCAACGATGATGATATCGCTTCCAATGCCATCATATACGCATGTGCTAGTGCCTTTTCTTGTTCTACTAAAACGTGGGGCTGAACGCCGCTTCCCTCCCAATTGCTTTGGGTTATCGGGTTAATTGCTTGTGTAGTGGGAATGCCAAGTCTAAACCCATCATCAATCGGGAACCACGCCCACGGGTTTGCACCGCCTTTACTCGGACTACCAATTATTGTGGCCCTTTCTAAATGCTTTAGGTTGTAGGCGAATTCTTCAGCTGCTGAAAACGTATCGGGCCCGATGACTATATAAAGCGGGACAGACTGTAGCGCCTTACTTAAAACACTATCATACGAATAAAAGCGACTATGCGTATCGGTATGACGCGTGTAAAACGTGTTTAGGTGCACTCGCCCATCTACAAAGTAGCTAGTTAACCAACTAACTGTTTCACCGCTACCGCCGCCATTTTCGCGCAAGTCGATAATCAGTGCATCGACATCTTCTACCATTGTCATTGCTGCGTGTATTTTTTTCTTTGTGAACTCATCGAGCGCAGCGAAGCCCCAAAATTCGACAACGCCAACATTTCCCTTCTTGATAGAAACCTGTCTAAACCCTGCATTATTGCGGGCTAACCGATTGAACCAAGACTCCTTCTTAGGTGTCGTATCAACACCTTTTAAGTCAGCCGTTTGATTTCGGGGAATGTATTGTACGTTAAAGTGCTTATCAAACTGTTGTAAGTGCTGAGTAAGCACTTCGGCTATTTGAACTTGTGATGTAGCTTCTGAAACAGCTTGTTGCAAAGAGGCATCGTCTAAGCTTGTTTTTATGTGGGGAATGCTTTCAGATATAACGTAGTAGGTCTCAATGTTCTTCTTAATATCTGACAGAAGAGCGTTGTATGTTTCAGCAGTGCAATTATTCGCTGATAGAATGGTGCACATTAGCGCTAAGTAAATGGAATGCTTCATTAATTACCCATGTATTGACCAGGCTGTAAAACCCAATGAATTTAGATGCGCAAGAATCTATCACTGTTAAGGTGAATCATAAGTGAACAAGGAAAACTGCCTAAAAGCGTCTTCACCACTGGCTGCCTTTACGTGTGCGATATGCTTTGTGGTTGGCTTTGTGATGATCTTTTATATTGAGCCTGGTATTCATTTAAACCCACATCAAAGGCTCGATTTCATTTTGACAAATGGCCGCTTTTTTCAGGCTTGGTATGTGATTATTTTTGTTGTATTTGGCTGCAGCTTGCTAATGCTGGTAAACACTATCAATCACATCATTGCCGCCAATCAGACATGGACCTACCACCTAAGCATGATGTTTGGCTTTATTTGGGCGTGTTACACCATTGCCTGTGGCTTCATTGCTATTCTATCCATCGAATATTTGCTTATGCTGCCTAGTGAAGAGCAGCGGACCGTTTGGTTTGCAATTTATAGCATTCAAATAGGGCTAGGTGATGGCGTTGAGTGGGTAGGCGGTTTTTGGCTACTGGTGTTAAGCATACACGGCTTACAACATCATTTGCCTGTACGTGCACTGCACTTTTTTGGCGCCGGAGTTGGTGGCTTGGGCTGCCTTACCCTCATTCCTTCGCTTGCCAGTGCTGGCGCATTGTTTGGCATCTTACATATATTCTGGTTTGTCTGGGTTGGCGCACTTTTGTATCGCGCTAACGCACAAGCTCGTATTATTGCTTAGGGCGCACGGTAACTGCGTACGTAGTATTACTGCTTTCAATCTCGATATGCCACTGCATAACCTGCGCAATGCGTTTAACCAAGTACTGCCCGTGCCCCAGCCCTTGATAGTTGGTAGAGGGTAATGCATCTACTGCATTTTCAAACACTATTGCGTAGTCCGCGTGTTCTGACTTACTCCCCGACACGCCCATTTCTTTAGAATAGATGCGCATGCCGGCATGAGATTCACTTTTACCGCCATGATAAAAACCATTGTTGATTAAGTTTTGGAACAACAGTGTTATTAAATGCCCATTGCCAATACCCAATGTTTTAGGGCTAACGTCTACCTCTACCTCAAATTCGTTGTTCGGGTTAGCACCGTATAAAGACAGTAGCGTCCGTTCAATAAAGGGCAGCAGTAAATGAGATTCGAAAACGAGGTTCTCTTTTCTGGCAAGGGACAGCAACACTTCTACGGTATTTTGCAGGGTATGCGCAGACATAGAAATAAGCTGCCTATCATCTTCAGACATCGGGGTTTGTACGCCGTCTTGCTGTTGGTTTAGTACCAGCGTATTTTGAATAAGTGCTATTGGTGTGCGCAATTCATGACTCACATCACTAGCAAAGTCGTGCTCTCTGCGCCACGCTTGTTGCAAAGCTAAAAAAGTCTGCTCAAAGGTTTTGGCTAATTCACCTATTTCGTCCTGACGTGACGACTCTTCTATCTCACATGAACTTTCCACTTGCTGCGACGCCACTTTGTTTGTAAGCGCGATAATAGGCGCAGAAAGTTTAGCAGCAATAAACCAGGTGCTAAGTACCGTCAGCAGAATAACGCCGACCGCGGCACTTAATAGAAATACCCCAAATACCGATGAAAAATACGCCAGCGCTGGCGTATTTTTCGCATTCAGTAACACATAGTTGTTCGCAGCAGGAAGTTTGTAGGCATACCCCGCGACGCCTTGGTACTCAAAACGAAATAAATGCTCGTCAAACAAGCTTGGGGTAATAGACACAACGCCATCGAGCTCTTCTCCGCTTACGATAACAAGATCGGTGTCCAAGAAGCCGTCTAGCGTATTTAACCTAGCGGCCTCATCATTTGGGGCCTTGCTGCTGCCGCGTTGAACAAATTCTTGCGCTTCACTGGTCAAAATATAGTGTGACACCCACCCTTCAGTAACATCAACAAATAACGTGGTCATTCTGAAGTAAAATAAGTTAATCACGACCACCAAAGCACCAAAACCAAAAAAAAGTTGCGCGCGAATACCCTTAATGCGCAGTTTAGCTAGAGACGTTTTATTAAACATCATCCACGCCTTCTAACTTGTAACCAATGTTGCCAATAGTCGCGAGCGACAGCGTACTGCCAGCTTGAGACAGTGCCTTACGCAAGTTGTAAATATGTGACTTTAACGGGTTACTCTCAGGCAACTCATCGTTGTACAAGGTAGTGATTAAGTCGCTTCGTGCAACAGGGCTGGGGTAAGCATTGGCCAGCTCATGTAAAATTTGAAAACCCACCTTAGTGAGTTTAATAACCTCGCCATCAAAAGAAGCAGTAAATGCTTTAGTGTCCAAGCAAAGCTTACCTTTTTGCAATACCGTGTTGGTGTGCAGTGTTGGGCGACGAGCTAGCGCTTGGCAGCGAAAGGCCAGTTCGCGAAGGTCGCAAGGCTTGGTAAGATAATCGTCAGTGCCCGACATAAAACCTTTAGCTTTATCTTCAAACGCATCACGAGCAGTAAGCATCAGAATTGGCGTTATGCGCTGCTGCGCCGATTTAATATGTTGGCACACCGTCAAACCGTCGCAATCTGGCAGGTTCAAATCAAGCACTATTACGTCATAAACGTTACACGTTGCCAGCGCAATGCCTTGCTTCCCTTTATCAGCAAAGTCCACCTGCCAACCAAGGCCTTCTAAAAAACGGCACACTTGCTTAGCTAACGCTAAGTTATCTTCAATAAGTAGTATTGATAGCGGTTTGTCAGACACCCTTTCACTCCGTTTATTTAGCACTGAATGTTCACCATTGTTGGCAGCAACTACTATGGCAATATTAAACGCGAAAAGGTGAATTCACGGTGAATAATTCAGCTACCTACGAGAACGCGCGTACATAGTTACGCCCGTCCGATTTCGCTTGATACAACGCTATATCGGCTTGTTTGTATAGCTCATCAAAAGAGGCACTGCGTGTATTTCCAACGGCAACACCGATACTTACGGTAATCCGTGCTTTTGCGTGAAATGCTTCGTCTGCAACACTCTCTCTAATGCGCTCAGCAAACGCCATAGAAGCACTCTCGTCAACTTGGGGCAGCAATATAACAAACTCCTCGCCTCCAATGCGGGCAAGAACGTCTTCTTTCCGGCACAAGGCACTTAAGCCTTTCGCTAATTGAACCAATATATCGTCACCCACATCGTGCCCATGGGTATCGTTGAGGTTTTTAAAGTGATCAATGTCTAGTAACAAAAATGCCAGCTGCACTGGCGTTGAACGCATGGCCGCAAGTTGTCTATCTAGGAAACGTCGATTGCCAATACCCGTTAGCGGGTCGGTTTCAGAATCAATTAACAGCGAATGATTGGTTTGCTCTAATTGTAATAGTTTTTGTTGGCGTAAACGCAGCGCCAAGAACAGCACCAGACATAACAACGAAATAACGACAGACGTAAACACAAAAAATCGAGAGTGCTGGGCTTCGCGTTCACGTTGTAACAAATCTTCTTGCAGCTGAATCAGTTCTCTTTCTGTTTTTAACTGACTTTCAAGTTTTTTGATGATGCCTGCTTGTGTTACTGGCTGAATTTTGTTTCTACGTGCAATGTATTCAGCTTGCGTATTGGCCGCGTCTTCATATTTGCCTAATTTAAGTTCAAGCATCGCCAAACTCTCATAAAGCGCTATTTCACTTTCTACCGAGGTTTTATTTCTCACCTCTACAATGCCGCTTCGGTATAACGATAACGCGTCATCATAGCGTTCCAATGTCGCATAAAGTTTAGCCAGGCCAAGATACGCTGACGCAAGCGCCTGAGGGTAAGACCCGCCGCGAGGATCTTCAATAACGTGGCGATACATGGCAATAGCATCGTCATGCATATTCAACGCTTGATAAACGTGAGCAAGATTTACACTTGCTTCACTGTAGGTAAAGTCATAGATTTTTTCGTCATTTGCCAGCACGCTTTTGAACAACGATAGTGCTTGGTTGTACTGCTGAGACTTAAGGTATGAAATGCCAAGACCAACCGTCGAATTCATCGCCATATCGTGGTTATTCTGGCTTTCATGGATAGTGGCCGCTTTAGTGAAATAGTCGGCCGCCGCACTGTAGTCACCTTGCGAATTAAGTACATTGCCTAGATTGTTATAAACCATCGCTAAGTCGCTCACGTTATCGCTGGACCTTGCATATTTAATGGCTTCTATGTAGTACTTAACTGCGTTGTCGTAGTCGACAATTAGCTCGTAATATACGCCGATAGAACGATGGGTGACAGAAAGTAAGTGCGCATCGTCTAAGCCTTTGGCAACGCTTTGAGCCTGCGTAAGATATGAAAACGTTTCGTCGGTATTACCCAAATACATACTTGCCATACCTAACAGTCTAAACGCGTTTGCGCGGCTGTGATCATCTTCAGCTTCAACGCTTATTGGTAAGGCTTGCAATGCATATTCTTGTGCCAGTGAGGGCGCTTGGTAAAGATAGAAATCGGCAAGTTCTAGCAGCACAGGTACGCTTGCTGGGTCGTTAGTGGTCATCGCTGCAAGCTGCGTTTTAAGGTTGGCGATATGTTCATCATCGGCGTACGACTGACACGTGAGTATCAGTAAAACAACTGAAAACCAAACCCTTAATACTGTAATTTTTTTCGCTACCATAAATGGGACTGCGTCCTTGAACCTTAGTACCCGTTATGTGAAGACCACTAATAAGAAACGCGCATTGCCAGTAATATTATTATTCCATCATATCGGTATATGCCTTTGTACTTAGTAAGTCAAGAATAAGCTAACGTAGGGCAGCAATAGACCAAAAAATGTGGCTAATTCAAGAAGGTAGTGGGCGCTAGCAAAATAAAAAAGCCCGGCGACACTTCATTTCGCTGGGCTTCTTATTTAACGCCTATGACTTACTAGCGCTGTAGATAATACAATGCTACTCGTGACGCAAAGCGCTGATAGGTGCACAACGTGCAACGCGCGCTGCATTTCCTCCTACCGTTAACCACGCTATGAGAACTGAGATAACGCCAGCGCCAATACATATTGGAATAAGCCAATAAATGTCGATGCGATACGGGAATTGCTGCAGCCAACTTAACATTAACCACACTGCGGCAGGCCACGCAATAACATTGGCAATAGCCACTGGCTGCGTAAACTGCCATACCAACAGCTTCACAATGTCGCTCACCTCAGCTCCCATCACTTTGCGAATGCCAATTTCCTTGGTACGCCTCTCTGCACTAAATGCAGCTAACCCATATAGCCCTAGGCAAGCCACCGCTATTGCGAGAATTGCAAACGCACTTAGTAGCTTCATTTGCGCATTTTCTTGCTGGTATTGGCGCTCTAGCATATCGTTCAGGTAACGCACATTTACCGGTTCAAGCGGCACGACATCGCGCCATACTTGTTCTACAGCTTCGCGTACTGCCTTGTCGTTGTTCGACGCATAGCTAATAGTCGCCACGCGAAAGCGATTTGGGTCGAGCAAGTAAACCGACGGACGAATATCAAATTTTACTGAGCGAAAATAGATGTCTGGAATAACGCCAACCACCCTAAGCTCAGACATGCCGCTGCCATAGTTACTGTGTATTACTGCACCGATAGCACTTTCTGGCGTATCAAACCCTAACTTGGTTACCGCAGATCGGTTTAACACAATACTGCCCTTGCCCCAGTTCTCTTCATTGCCACTCGTGAACACATCACTGCTGTTAGCTTGATTGAAGAAACGCCCTGCAATAGGTGTAACCTGATAATCATCAAAGAAGCCATTGCCCATCGAATAGTAATTAAGTAGTGCCGTTACAGGCTCGTTATTGTCGTAACCTGGACGGGTAAAGTTAGTGTTGTTCTCGTTGTCCTGAGACGGCGCTTCCGATGAATAACTCACCCCCGTCACATCAGCAATCGCCTCTAGCTGACTTTTCAATGCATCTCTGTTGTCGCGCGCCGAACCAATATCAAGCACCAGCTTATTGTCTGAGGTGTACCCCAAATCCATGTTGTTCGCATGTTGAGTTTGCAAATACACAACGGATGTACTGATAAGTAAGCCAATAGAAATCGCAAATTGCCCCACTACCAATACAGAGCGCAGTTTTGCAGAGCCTCCAGAGTCGCTGCTTTTACTGGCTTTTAGCACGCGCCCCGGCATGTAGCGACTTAGTACAAGCGCCGGGTAGCTTCCAGCCCCTAGCCCAACAACCACAACAATGCCTGCCAACGACAGCAATAAATCAGGCGACGAGAACAAATCAAACACAATGGTTTTATCGAGCACTTGATTATAAAACGGCAAGGCAACCTCTACGCCTACAAGTGCAAGCAGAAGCGCAATAAACACCAAGCATATTGCTTCCACCAAGAACTGAACGGCAACTTGACCACGGCTAGCGCCAAGCACTTTTCGCATTGCCACTTCGCGTGCTCGCAGCCCTGCGCGTGCTGTAGACAGGTTCATAAAGTTAATACAGGCAATAAGCAAAATAAGTAGCGCAACTAAGGAGAAGGTAAACACCATGCGGTCGTTTCCGAGTTCGCTGAAATCGCCGATATTACCCGCGTGTTTGTGTGCATGCAGATGAAGCTTTTCAAGAGGCATGAAACGCAGCTGTACCGAGTCAGTCACCTTTCTGTCACCCATTACGCCACCGGCGTCTTTGGCATTCTCAGCATACGGGCTTTCGTTGTTTAACCAGTAGTCTAAGCGCGACTGTGCTTGCGCTAAGCTCACGCCTTCACGCAGTTTAAAATATGAGTACACATTTACGCTGTTCCACGTATTTAGCAGCCCATCGAAAGTACTAAACAGCTGTACATCCATGTAAACCAGCATGCTGATATCTAAGTGTGTATTTTCAGGTAAGTCTTTTAGCACACCTGAAATCGCAAGCTCTATAGGCCTGCCCGCCACACAACAAAGTGTTAGGGTTTCACCTATTACGTCTGTGCGCCCAAAGTAACGAATAGCGGTCTCTTCGGTAACCAATAAATTATTAGGTTTTGAAAAGCTCTTTTCCAATGAGCCATGTGCCAACGGTAAGTCGAACAATTCAAAGAAGTATTCTTCCCCTATTAACACATCGTCATCGAAACCTTCACCGTCTTTTCGAATAGTGGTGTTCATCGAAAAGAGCCGCGCCCCCACTTCTACTTCGTTAGCCATAAAGTCTCGTACGGCAGGCATTACCATGCCAGCACTGCGCACAGTAAGAAAAGATGGGCGGCCTGGGTTGTGGTAGGCAGTATGAAGACGTACCACGCGGTCTGAATCTGTTATCCATGTGTCGTACCCAGATTCTGAGCGAACAAACAGCATGATCAAAATGCAGCTCATCAAGCCTATGGCCAAACCAATAATATTGATGGCAGAGAACAACGGCTTTTTGGTGATATTTCGCCACGCAATAAGAATGTAATTACTAAACATAGTGAACCTCTCGCGCTACGCCGCTTTTACATTTTCGGTAACAACGTGACCATCAAATAAATGAATAGTGCGTCGCGCGTAGTCGGCATGTGACGGGCTATGGGTTACCATCACAATGGTGGTACCTTCGTCATTTAAAGCCTGCAGCATTTCCATCACCTCTTGGCCATGGGCACTGTCGAGGTTACCTGTTGGCTCATCGGCCAATATCATCGATTGCCCGCCAACCACGGCACGCGCCACCGCAACGCGCTGTTGCTGCCCTCCCGACAACTGACCAGGCATGTGCTTAGCGCGATGTGCAATACCGACTTTGTCCATCACCTCTGCCACACGTTTTCTGCGCTCGCTGGCACTGATGTTGTGATACAACAGTGCCAGTTCGATGTTCTCTTGCACGGTAAGCTCGTCAATTAAGTTGAAGTTTTGGAAGATAAAGCCAATATGGTGCTTTCTGATTTTGGATAGCTGTGACTCGTTGTAATTAGCAATGTTCTCGCCGTTAAACCAGTACTCACCGCTGCTTGGGTTGTCTAACATACCCACAATGTTGAGCAAGGTAGACTTACCACAGCCTGATGGTCCCATGATGGCAACGAATTCGCCTTTTTCTATTTCGATATTGACCCCATTGAGGGCTAATGTTTCTACTTCTTCGGTTTGGTAAATTCGTTTTAAATCATTCATTTTCAACATTGTTCGTCCCTCATTTTTGGTCAATATATAAAACTTGCATGTCTAGGTAGTCGGCATAAGAACTGGTGATCACACGCTCGCCCGCAGATAGCCCTTCTACCACTTCAATGGCGTTATTGTTGCGTCTGCCTAAGCGTACGTTGCGGCGTGCGGCTTGTGAGCCATCACTGCTGAGCACGAATACCCAGTTACCGCCGGTATCTTGATAAAACGCGCTGTTTGGAATAAGTACTGCTTCACTTGCATCACCAAGCGTTAACTTCATTTGAAGGGTTTGCCCACGGCGAATGTCTTTAGGCTGCTGCTGGTTAAAGGTAAGGTCTACCTCAAACTGGCCGTTTTGTACCTGCGGATAAATTTTGCTAATAGTTAGTTGGTAATCGTCGAATACCGCTTGTTGACCTAAATCTACGCGCGGCAAGTAGAACTCATCCACCAGCACGCTTACTTTGAAGTCGTCTGGTGTGTCTATTTGGCCTAAGCGCTCGCCGCGACCAATGCTTTGCCCTACCTCAACGCTAAAGCCTGATAGCTTGCCGCCCACTGGCGCACGCACGTTCATGTTGTCTAGGTTTTTGCGAGAGATGTCTAGGTTATGCTCTAGGCGTTCGCCAGTGCTTTTAAGAAAGGCAAGCTGTGACTCTTGCATTCGAGCATCAGAAGCCTGGCTTTCTTTGGTAAGCGCCAAACGCTGCTTGTACCAATACAAAGAGTCAGCCGTATCGTCATATTGCGACTGACTAATAGAATTTGATGCCAGAAGCGGTGCTTCGCGCTCAAGCTTTCGGGTAAGTAGCTTTATTTGGTACTCAATATCTACAAGGTCACGCTTGTGCTGAAGTCGGTTTTGTTCAAGGCTAAGCTCTATACTGCGAATATTATTAAGCTGCTCGGCCACGCGGGCTTCATTACTTAAAACGCTTAGCTGCAAACTGGCATTTGAAAGCTCAACAATTAAGTCGCCGGGCTCAAGCTGGGCACCGTCTTCAACCAAAATGCGTTCAACTCGCCCGCCCTCTATCGCATCTAAGTACAGAGTTCTGCTTGGCACCACGCGACCTCGTACCGGAATAAAGTCTTCAAACGTGCCGCGTGTCACAGTAGCCACTGACAACCGCTGCCCGTCGACCGACAGGCTTTTGCTTTCAAATGTATAAGCTTTATAGAAACCAAACGCAATTACCAGCACGACCAACGGCAAAACGTAAAACTTGGTATACCAAGGCTTTGCCTTTTTTACTTGCCTGTCCATGGTCGCACCTGAATGTGACGACGTGGACGTTGTATTTACTCGCTTAAGTTGAGTCATAGCGTACCTTTGTTTTGCCTGCAATGTGCGTACATGGGCTGAGTATTGGCGTAGCCTTTGCTACCTATTTGCTACTTATGCTCATGTGAAACAAGTTTGTGTTGGGCTCACTAACACAAGAAGCGTTCCATAAAGAGTAAGCACATGATTTAAAACAACTTTAATGAATTAACACAAAAAACAGCCTAGCGCATTGTGTACGTTTATGAACAGTTGGTGTACGTTAATGAACACTAGAACGGTATTGAGGTTATGATGAAGCAACAAGGAAGCGTACTGCTGGTAGATGATGATGAAGATATATTGGTAGCCGGCAAGCTGCTGCTGAAACGCTTCTTTTCTGATGTGAGAATTTGCAACCAGCCAGAGCACATTCCCACGTTACTAAGCGACCATCGCTTTGATGCCATTTTGTTAGACATGAATTTTGGCCCAGGCGAAAGTAGCGGTGAACAAGGATACAACTGGTTAGATAAAATTATCTCGTTAGACCCCCAAGCCGTCGTCATTATGATTACCGCTCATGGCGGCATTGATACCGCCGTAGAGGTGATGAAACGCGGTGCTACCGACTTTATTGCCAAACCTTGGCAAAATGAAAAAGTGATAGCCACCGTATCGTCGGCAGTCAAACTGGGGCAGTCGCGCGGCGAAGCCAGTGCCCTTAGGCAAACCAACGAAACCCTTACCAAACTGACAAGCAGACAGTCTCAGCCTTTTATTGCCAAAGCTACGGCAATGCAGCCGGTGATGAACATTGTAGAGCGCTGCGCCCCAACCGACGCCAACGTGCTAATACTGGGTGAAAACGGCACGGGCAAAGAGGTAATCGCCAGAGCCATTCACGAAAAAAGCAGCCGCAGTAACAATATTTTTATTACCGTAGACCTAGGCGCCGTGCCAGAATCGCTATTTGAAAGTGAGCTGTTTGGACACAAAAAAGGGGCGTTTACCGGCGCAATGGAAGACCGCGTAGGGCGCATTTTAGCCGCAAACGGTGGCACACTGTTTTTAGATGAAATTGGCAACTTGCCCATGCATCTACAGGCTAAACTATTAGCGGTGCTGGCACAGCGAGAAGTTACTCCCGTTGGCGCCAACAAAGCCACGCCGTTTAACGTGCGTATTCTGGCAGCGACCAATATGCCTCATACTCAGCTGCGCGACGAACGCCGCTTTCGACAAGACTTACTGTTTAGGTTAAACACGGTAGAGATTAACTTACCCGCCCTACGCCAGCGGCAAGAAGATATCATTCCCATTGCTAATATGTACTTGGCCGACTATGCGCGCAAGTACGCAAAAGACGGCATACAATTAAGCCCTAGCCTACAAGACGCTTTTAATGCGTATTCGTGGCCGGGCAATATTCGCGAGCTTAAACACGCCATAGAACGCGCAGTTATTTTATGTAGCGGTGACGAACTTGGCGTTGATGACTTTCAGCTAAACACGGCACCACCTGTTTCAGATGGCCATGGCACTAGTACCGAAACAAACAGTGGCACGACTGCATCATCCGTTAATACAGTAGAAAACGCATCATCGCTTCAAGATACACAAAGCACAAGCGAACAGTTCAACCTAGAAGACATTGAAAAGCAGACAATTTCTAAAGCGTTAAAGGCGTATCGCTATAACATTAGCCATACAGCAAAAGCATTGGGCTTAACACGCGCGGCACTGTATAGACGGATGGAAAAACATGGGCTTTAATCGATTCTCGCTTCTACTTAGCGCAAGGGTTTGCTGTCTTATGATGTCGGTAGTACTTGCTGCCTACCTATGGTTTACTCCTGGCTATACCGCAACATTTTTTCTTACTATGGTTATCGCCATTGCACTGGCCTTTGAAACCCGTAAGTTTGTAAGTAAAACCAATGCTGAACTTACGCGCTTTTTGGAGTCGGTTCGCCATGGAGAGCTTACTCAGCGCTTTTCGTACCCCGAGTTTGGCAGTGGATTTGAAAAACTGGGCGAAACCTTCACAAGTATTTTAAGCGATCTTCAACAAAAACGGACAGAACAAGAGCAAACACTAAGGCACTTGAAAGCGTTGGTAGAACAAGTACCTGTACCGCTGCTAAGCCTTTACGAAAACGGCGAAATAGTGCTGTGGAATCATACTGCACGAAAGCTTTTTGGCACCGTTTTAGTTAAAAGTAGGCAAGACTTAGCGCAGTTCTCACCTGACCTTGCGTCAAAGCTTATGAAAATGCGTCCAGGAGAAAAAGAGCTAGTAGAATTTGATGCCGACGGCAGTAATCACAAGCTTACGGTATCGGTGTCGCATATTATTATTGCTGGCCAACAAGAAAAGCTGGTAAGTCTGCAAGACATTAATAGCGAACTAGGCTTAGCACAGCTACAAGCTTGGCAGGCGCTAGTGCGCGTGCTAACTCATGAAATTATGAATAGCATAACGCCCGTTGCATCGCTTGCCGACACCACGTCTCACTTGGTAAAAGACATTAAACAAAACCACTCACACAGCAGCGAATTATTAGAAGAGTTAGACGACGTAGAGCACGCCGCTGATACCCTGTCTAGGCGAAGCAATGGGCTTATGCAGTTTGTAGGTAGTTACAAGAAACTAACGCGGCTGCCCGATCCACAGTTAGACCCCATAAAAGTAAACGAGCTGCTTCAGCATACGGTAGCAGTGTTCGCTCAAGCATGGCAGAAAAAAGGGATTACAATAGACATGCAGCTGGGCGCAGCCCCTATTCAAATAAACGCTGACAGAAACATGATTGAGCAAATCATTGTGAACATTATGCACAATGCCGAACACGCCCTTGCAAATACAGACACCCCTAAAGTGACCATTAGTGTTCACTTAACTAAGCGCAGTAGATGCGTAATAGAGATAGCCGACAACGGTGCTGGCGTGCCCGAAGAAATCATTAGCAAAGTGTTCGTGCCGTTTTTTACTACTAAGCGCGAAGGTACTGGCGTGGGGCTGGCGTTAACACAGCAAATCATGGTGGCCCACGGCGGGCAAGTAAACGTAAAAAATCGCGAAAACGGCGGCGCATGCTTTAGTTTGGTGTTTTAAACAATAAAGGAACACCCGTTAATAAAAATACGGAATATTAATTGTTTGCACCATCGTAAAGGATTGCTGCAAGCGTTTTATTGTTGCCACAAACAGTTTTAAATTCACCATCGATGTTGTACCAGTGTTTATAAGTTTCAAGCCCAATTCCTGAGCTATTCACGGTACTTTCTATTGCCTCGTTTGCATTGATTGAACACGCCACTTTGATCAAGTTTAAGTAAACAAAGCGCCGTTTGGGATCAGCTTTATTCGCCATAAGTAATGCTTGCTGTGCATCATCAAAACGACCAAGACGAAAAAGCGCATAGCCTTTTAACTCAAGCGTTTTTGCGTTGTCAGGCATATACTCTAAAGAGAGGTCATACTTTTTCACCGCTTCCTCAAAATTCAGACTACGCCTTTCCGCTACCCCTGAACTTAACGCTTCTTCCCCCTTTAACTTTCGCTCTTTCACATCGATTAAGTTCAGGTAGTTTTGGGCCGTAGCACTATTTTGGGCGAGGTCCTGATTGAAAAAGGCTTTTGATCTCTCTAGGTTATTTTGTAAGTAGTTAGCAATCCCTAAGTTATTGTTTGCGCGAAGTGCGGCGTTTTGATTGTCGCTCTCAAGCGCACTCTTTAGAGAAGAAGTAAGGTACTTCTCCGCCTCATCATATTTACTTTCTGTCACCAATGCCCAACCTATAGCTCCTTGAATATCGGCTTTTTTTGATAGTTCAGGTGTTGACTCAAGCACGTCTTTCATAACCTCGACGGCTTTATCAACCTTACCCTCATCAAGCAACGCTTTTGCTCCCCTCAGCTGAGGATTATCGGCAAAAGCAATTAAGGGCAGTATTAGAAATAGAAAAAAAACTAAGCCGGAGGCAAAACTCTGATTAGTATTCATAGCCATACCTTAAAGAAATACGTCGCCATATCCGGCATCAGTACTATTGACGGTAGTTTGCTGTACTAGCGCCCGTTCAGAAGCTTCTCTTACCGACAAATCTTGTCGAATACGCTTAAGTTCATCAAATACAAACTTGGTGTCGATGGTAAGTGCATGTTCGTCTTTGACCACCGCCGACCCTTTCCCATTTTCATCCAACTCAATTTCAATTTCTTGGGCATATACAACAGGTGGAAACTCTTTTTCCATGGGGGTAAATGACAGGATAACTTTGGTGTCAGGGCGATGCTGAATAACTAAAATAGCGAGACCGCCAATGAGAAACAGTAGAGAAAAGCCCATAAAAAACCGTGTGTTTGCAATTTGCTTTTCTGTAATTTTCTCCCAAGCCCTAAGCTGCTCTGGCTCTGTATCTGAAATGTCTTTGGCAAGGATTTTTTGCTGCGTATCTGAGGTTAGTCTATACCCCATATACAGCATGAGAAATGAGAAACCAGTAGCACCGGTGCCCAAAATGGCGACAATATCAAAGCCTTCCATGACGAAACCCCGCAAAATATACTTTGAACGAAATATAAACGTTTAACCCATGAGGCTTAACGATATGTGTAGCAAGACTTCTCAGGAACAGCATTAATTCAATTTGGAGGAAGGAATGTAATTGAATTCATATCAAACTTTGCTCAACAGCTGTTTACGCCAAACTAGTTGTCATAACTGGTAGACGTTCTTTGTATAATAAAGCACCTGTTTTAACAAAAATCCAGCCCGCTGTGAAAAACCGCGAACCCAAAACCTTCATTCCCCGTCTTTATATAGAAAGATGAGGGCGTTCAATGTTAATACCACTACTATTGCTATTGGTTACTTTCCTTATTGGTGTACTTGAGATTGTTATAAACCAATGACAAATGCAGACATAGAGCTACTGGTAATAGAGCTTCAATTCGGCAACAAAGCGGCGCTGGGCAAGCTGTATGCGCATTTTCATATAGCCATGCGCAAGTACGCCCTATTGCGAGTGAAAGACAGTATGGTGGCAGACGATCTTGTTCAAAATGTGTGGACGAAAGTCGCCAAGCGCGTAACTAAGCTAAACGATGTATCGCTGTTTAAAAGCTGGCTTTATAAAGCGCTGCGCTGGGAAATAATCGACTGGTATCGCGCATCAAGCAACGAAGTATTACACGACAGCCATATGCCAGAAAAAGCCATTGAACTGGTATATAGCGACCCCTTATCGCCGTTAAAGTATCTGTTAAGCCTGCCTGCAAACGAGCGGGATGTAGCAGAGCTGTTTTACCTAAACGACTTAAACATAAAAGAGATAAGCCTAGTGGCGGGCATTCCACTAGGTACGGTGAAGTCGCGATTACACCGCGCACGCGCCCTACTTAAACAACGCATTTCTAGAACGGAGTACGGTTATGACGAATAATTCAGACGACGATATTAAACGCTACCTAAAGCAGCAATCGCAAGAGCTAGACAGCATGTTGGGCGACGGCTTAACCGATTACCTAAAACTGGGTTTTGCTAGCAACTTTTCAGGCATCATGAAATTAGGGTACGTCATCGCCGTAACGCTTTCTATCGCTTTGTTTTACTGTGGCTATCAGTTTTTTACTGCCCCAGAAGCCACCCAAGTTTTCTGGGGTGTACTGCTAATACTGAGCTTTAATGCGCAGGTAGCCACCAAGCTTTGGATATTCATGCAAACTAACCGCAACATGCTTTCAAAAGAAATGCGCATGATGGAAGTAAGGCAGCGAGCCTGGTTTGACGCAAGAGATACAAAAACCCAAGAGCAGTAAGCTTTTTGAAGCTGCATTGTTCTGTGCAATTGAAGGTGATAATCTGACACCACTAAAATGGACTTGGTTAGGTTATCTCTTCAATGAAACATCTCGTTTGGTTTGTCTCGCTTTTGCTTGCGTTTTCGGCAGGCTATTTTGTTAATCATTTTTCTTCTGAAACACTGCCTTTGGATGGGCAGCCAAAGGTAGTCATGTCAGCAGCAAAAAATGCTGCTGAAGACAAGCGATTGTCTGCTACCACCACAACCGCACGTGCACCCGCGACAAATACCGCAGAAAAAGAAAGCGACGATGAAGAAGCGGCTACTGCCAGTGAACTTGCACAGCAACTAAAGGCGCTGGTCAATCGCGACCCTATGTCGCTCACCTTTTCTGACATGGCAAACATATACATGTTTGTGAGTAATTTATCTGAGGCCCAGTTGCTTGCAATTATTCATGATTTATCTAGCAAGGAATCCGAAGAAAACAATACAATATTTACCATTTTTTATGGTCGCTATGCTGAAATAAACCCAACCGCGGCACTCGACTTTGCAATGACCGACATGGTAGATGAGCAGCTTAAGAATGCGTTGTTAAGCATAAGCTTGGTAAACCTAGCCAAACAGGACCCATTAGCTTCTTATGAACGTTTTGTAGCGCTTACTGGAAAGTCTCAAGGAAATGAGGGGATTAGTAAGCAACGTCTATCTAGCAGCCTAATAGCAACGTTTTCTGGTTTAGCGAAACAAGATATGTCGCTGGCAATTGATAAGTTGAACGAATTGAGTCAACTAGGACATGGAGTCATGATGCCGCTGTGGGGGCTCACTCAAGACCTTGGGTCGAAACAGGAATTCTTGGACTTGCTCACACTCACCGAATCCTTTGACAACCATGAAATAGAAGAAGGCATTATTAGCGAATGGGCAAGACATGACCCCGAACAAGTAGGAGAGTGGCTTCTTAAAGACTATTCTGGCGAACGCCTAGAGCAACTCAAGGACAACTTTGTACAAACGTGGGGATATAACGACAGAGAGAGCAGTGGTAACTGGCTTGTAGATAACACTGCACCAGATAAAGCCGGAAAAAAAGTTGTCGATTTTCTGCGCTCTTGGGCTTGGGACGAACCTGAGGCCGCTATGCAATGGTTCACTAAACAACCTGACGCGATTTACAATCAGAAAACATTTGCTGACTTTGTTAATGACGCAGCTTATCGCAAACCTCAATTTGCAATGAAGTACATGAGTTATCTTGATAGCAAAAAAGACCAACAGCGACTTTCAAAAACTATCTATCGGAGTTTAAAACGTAAAAGCACTCAGCAAGCCAGTGACTTTTTGGAGCAATCTCCATTTAAAGATGAAATTCTTGAATTTGATGAATATATGAAAAATTCGCTATAAGATTGAACCTAACCGAGCTGCGAATTAGTAAACATTTTGACTAAGAATTATACCTACTATTCCGCCAATGCTTCTGAACTGGCAAAGCAATATAACAGCGTGCCGTTTGATGAAGTACACAAGGCATGGCTTAACGAAATTCCTAAAGACGGAATAGTGCTTGATGTAGGCGCGGGTTCAGGTCGAGACGCTCGCTATTTAGCAGCAAAAGGCCTTGGTGTGGTAGCCGTTGAGCCGGCAAACGGCATTCGCGAACTTGCGCAACAATACACGGTTTCTAACCCTATTCATTGGATTGATGACTCACTACCCGAACTTACTGAAGTTTTTCGGCTACAAACCAAGTTCGATCTTATTTTACTCAGTGCAGTGTGGATGCACATTGCGCCATCGTCACGAGAACGCGCCTTTAGAAAGCTTTCTTCACTATTAAAACCCAACGGCAAACTGATTATTTCGCTGCGCCACGGAAGTTGTAACGATGAGCGCACCATGTACGACGTTTCAGCAGATGAACTAGCGCAGTTTGCTAGCCAGTTCGGCCTTACCTATCGACTGCTTACTAACGAGCAAATCGCAGATACATTAGGGCGCGATGATGTTACATGGCAAACGGTTATGCTTACTCTACTAGAACCGACATCCTAGTACATATGAGCTATAGTGAGCTTTTCACAAAAGTAATTGCCAAGAGACAAAAGTGAAACATTACCTTTGGATAAACTAAACAGTGCAGACATAAAAGCAATTCTTAAAGTAACCGACTGCGAGTTAATGCATTTACGTTTGCAAGGTAAGCTAGAATTCGAAAAGCGCGGCCGCGCTTTCTTTTACTCTGTCCCACCAAATTCAACACCTTTAAATCATCCATTGGGAAAAGCGTTATTAAACTGGCATGAAGAGAAACACAACTTCGCCAGATCCAATGAGCCATCGGAAGAAAATTCTAAAAAGGCACTAGAGCAATTGCTCTATGAAATCTTGTTACCAATCAACCGTAATATCGCTAAACCTGTTATTACCTACGGTTTCACTTCCTTTTCTCTCAAAAAGTTTATTCAAAAAATATCACCAAATGGAACGGCGCCCACGTTAGATCAGCATTCATCTTACGAGACTAATAGCGCAGGCTCACAAATTTGTTGTAGAGGCGGTGCCGCTTGTGATTTCTATATACCAGGGGTATCAACTTCAGGTGTTGTGCGCTTCATTACTAAAAATCTCAACTACGACAGAATTTACTATTATGGTAATGGTAGGCCTGTTCATGTAAGTATTCACCCAACAGAGCCGCTTAAACATTTACAAATTATGTTTGAGAGCGAGAGGGGTCGGCGCTACCCGGGTAAAAAGGCATTTGGTGATCAAGCGGTAATATTGGCAGAGGATTTGTAGTGGACGCAGTGTTATTTAAATCACTTGTTGGTGAATTGAAAATTGGGAAGAAACTTCCAGATGCCATTTATGTTCATGATAGTGCATTGCTGAACCTACCAGATAAACTGCGAAACGTTATTTTGGCTATTGGTAAGGCACTTAAAATTCCACGGGAACAGTGGAATTTAATAAAGTTATCTAGAAAGCAATTTTCATTAAGCCTACTGCACTACCCTACTTTCGAAGAAGAGTCTTACCCCGCGTTAAAGCAAAGCGTCACAGTAGACTTGCAGAAGCTTTCTCATAAAGTGACCGACTATTCTAATTACGATAACCCGCCCATTCTTCACCGTAAAGAAACCATGGTTTTACCAGATCATCCAAAATATGAGGAATTTAAACAGATTACCGAGGAAGGTGAACAAGCCGGCCTTTATGAAAACTCGCGGCATATTGGGTTTAAAGCATCATGGGAAGCTTTGATAAATGCGCACGGTTACGAACTTGTTGATGGCCGTTTGTTTCGTAACTCTGCGCTTTTACTCAATAAAGAAGATAAAAAAATTGAGAGGGATAAAACCGCAATTGTGCGCTACGAGCTTTCGGCCCCTATGAAGGTATTAGCCAAGCACGGATTTTTAGAAGGCCAGTACTCAATATTTGATTATGGCTGTGGCAGAGGTGATGATCTTCGAGAGCTTGAAGCCCATGGAATAGATGCCCTTGGCTGGGATCCAAACTTTCTACCAGACGCAGATAAAGTTAATGCCGATTTAGTCAACATTGGTTTTGTAATTAATGTAATTGAAGAAAGAAACGAGCGAATGGAGGCTATTCAAGGTGCTTGGGCCCTTACCGATAAGCTTCTTGTTATCTCGGCCATGCTAGCAAACGAAAGCTACCTAGCTAAGTTTACGCCATATAAAGATGGCATTATCACTAGTCGCAATACCTTTCAAAAGTACTTCACTCAAAGCGAGCTGAAAATGTTCATTGAACTCAGTTTAGATGAGTCAGCCATTGCGGTAGCCCCTGGGATATATTTCGTTTTCAAAGATAAGTACTTAGAACAAGATTACCTCCAAAATCGACATAAGCGAACGCGAACTTGGGAGCAAAAGTCTAAGCCTGTTGATATCAAGGAGGCCAATACACAGCTTTTGTTCACCAAGCACAGCGAGCTTTTTGAAGAATACTGGAAAACTTGTTTACTATTAGGTCGAGCCCCCGTGAAAGACGAGTTTTGTAAAGCTGACGAGTTAATAGAACTAGTAGGCACTATGAAAAAAGCGTTTAGGCTGTGCCTAAACTTTTATGGCAATGATGACTTTGCTATTGCTCAACAAATGCGAACGGAAGACTTGCTGGTATACTTCGCTGTAGGCCATTTTGGTAAAAGGAAGCCATACAAGTATCAGCCAGAGCAAACAAAACGTGACATAAAAGCTTTCTTCGACACTAACAAGAATGCTCAAACGCTAGCTAAAGAGCTTCTGTTTCAAATAGCAGATGTCGAAATGATAGAAGCCGAGTGCTTAGAAGCCCATAAAAACTTGCCTAAAAGCGTATTAGCAGAGGAATTCGAGAAACCACACTCCCTGACTTTTCATAAGCAATACTTAGACTTACTATCGCCCTTGTTAAGAGTTTATGTAAGCTCAGCGTTGCAACTTTATGGCGAGCTAGAAGACATACAACTGATTAAAATCCACATAAATTCAGGTAAACTGACACTACTTGGTTATGATAATTTTGAAGAAAGTAGCTCCCCCACATTGAAGGAGAGGGTTAAGATCAAGATGGCAGAACAGGATGTCGACTTTTTTGATTATCATTTGAATGAACATAGTGCGCCACTACTAGAAAACAAAAGCGCATTTATTTAGCTCAAGGTTATATGCAATGATTTACTTCGACTCCGCAGGCTCTTTTCCAGTACTTCATGAAGTAAAGAACAAGGTCATATCCGCAATTGATTCGCACTATGCAAACCCATCTTCAGACCACGCTGCGGGAGCAATGGCAGCTGATGAAGTTGAAAAAGTGCGTGAGCAAATTGCTGATATGTTAGGCGCTAATGCAAGTGAGATAATATTTACTAGCGGTGCAACTGAATCAAATAACCTGGCCTTAAAAGGCTTGTTGTACTGTGAACAAGCAAAAAATAAAAAGCATATTGTGACAAGTAAAATAGAGCACAAATGTGTTTTAAGTATTTGTAGTCATCTGGAGTCATGCGGATATGAAGTGACTTACCTATCACCTGATAGTACAGGAGTTATTTCTGTAAGCGCGTTAAAAGCAGCAATACGAGGCGACACTGCTCTGGTTAGCATAATGCATGCTAATAATGAGCTAGGAACGCTGAATCCTATTGGTGAAATAGGTGAGCTATGTTTTCAAAATGAGACGTTGTTTCATACTGATGCAGCGCAAAGTTTTGGCAAATCTACAATTGATGTCGATGACATGAATATAGACTTGTTATCCCTTTCAGCACATAAGATTGGTGGAATAAAAGGTATTGGTGCTCTTTACATTAGAGATTTACGTGAGCTACCTGTTTTGCCCGTCATTCATGGCGCTGGACAAGAGTTAGGAGTTAGAGGCGGAACTGTTGCAACTCCGTTAGTAATTGGCCTAGGCGAGGCCTGCAGGACGTTTCCCACATACTACTCCAAAGCAAATTTTGACAGACTTACTGTTCACCTTGAACGAGAATTACAAAGCAAGAACATAAAATACACCATTAACGGCGAAAAAGGTCTTCCTCACATTATCTCCCTAACATTGCCAGACGTTGACGTAATTACTTTTTTATTGGCACATCGGGAAAGTTTCTCTTTAGCCCAAGGGTCTGCATGCTCATCAAAAGAAATAGAGGCATCACATGTACTAAAAGCTATAGGCTTGGATAGAGAAAAAGCTGAGCGAACAATTCGACTCAGCTTTGATTTCTCAACGACAAGAAATGATATTGCCTCTCTAGTAGAAAGCGTTGATTTATTTAAAAAAATATAGTCCACTAGATGGGATTGGTATAGGCAAAATTAAGTGATAGGGAAATTGCATGAAAGAAGTAGAAGACATTTTTAAACCAACTACAAGAGATGTTTTGTCGTTATTTAGTGACAATGGTGTTATTTTTCAAATCCCATCATATCAGCGCAATTATTCTTGGAAGGCAGTAGACGTTCAAAGATTACTTAAAGATATCTTAGAGGCTTCTTGCAGAACTGTTGACAAGAAGGATCTTAAGTCGCTGTGTTTTCTTGGGAGTGTAATTACAGTCAACATCTCAGATAGGTTTGATCAAGTCTCGGCGCCATTAAATGTTGTCGATGGGCAGCAACGTTTAACGAGTTTGGTATTAGTTCTATTATGCATAAATGAATTTCTATACGAAAATTTCAACAACTTAGAAGAGTGCCCCCCTCGCTTAAAAGAGTGGCTTCAAGACGAACTGGATGAGATTACAAACCGAACGCGTTCATGCCTCTACGAAGTCAAGAAAAGAGAGAATAATCTTAATGAATACATGCCGAAAATTATTAGAGAGTCATCAGATACTGCTAGCTTTAAAGTAGGTAAATACAAATACGACTCTCCGATTGCTAGCCTCTTGCATAAATATGCCGATCATTTTTTAAACAAAAAAGAGGTTAAACCTTTCAATTGGCCGCTTGGAAATGATGAAGAATGCAAATCGCTGAAAACAGTATTTGAAGCGGCACAAGACTTCTTTAGTTCTGGGTTCGAAATAGAAAGCGAGCAAATATCGGCGCTCCTTAGTCAACGGGGGAACTTTTTTTGTCTTAAAGATTTCAATGAGATTGAAGTCGAAAGAGAATTGTTAGATATTTTGAGGGAAAACAAGAAACAACATCAGGAAATTGAAAGGCTAGTACGGATATACTCACTAGCCAAATTTATTTACACCAATGTTGTTCTTACAGAGGTTCGAACTTATGAAGAGTATCAGTTCGATGCTTTTGAATCACTCAACACAACAGGGGTCCCCCTAACGGCATTGGATATTTTTAGGGCGAAAGCATTAAGTAATAATGGTTCCGCTGAAGCCAACCATATCGGAGAGAAAGAAAAGTCAATTCTCGAAAGAATAGATGGGTATATTCAATCTATACCTTTGAAGTCCCGCGGAAAAGAATCCAGAGAAATTGTTAATGCATTTATTGGTTATCTTTCTGGTGAAAAAACTGAGGATCACCTCACGTGGCAAAGAAACAAGCTCGTTGCTCTTTATGATGCATCGATAGCTAATGGTTATGCATCTGACCTAATTGTACGACTTGACGAAATTTTCCAATTCAGAACAAAATTTTGGGATAAAAAAAGTATTCTTTTACAGCTTGATGCAAACGAAAAACGCAATGAAATACTAACTTACTTCTGTTACTTCAAAGACCTAAATAGCTCTTTGGTTATTCCGATACTTACTCGCTTTGTAAACACTTTTTCAGACTTAGAACTTTTTAAAGTTACGAAAGCTTTAGCAATGTTCACACTGCTTTGGAGGCTTTCTCATTCAAATACTTCTGGGATTGATAGTGTATATAGAAAGCTTATGTTTGGAAGCGGTAATCATGCCCCGCTAAGTACAGGTTCAATCAGCGCGAATAGAACTTTGACTGTAGAAGAAATCATTGACTTTTTATCCAGCGAGTTAACTCGCAAAAAAATAGGGAGTCGGGAAGATTGGGCCATCAAGTTTAGAGGGGTTCAGATATACGCGGTCAGCACGGCATCTGCAAAACTCGCCCTCTTAGTAGCGCATCATAAAGCAGCATCTATCAATGAGAGTAGTTCATTGCTGACTAAAGAAAATGTTAAACTGACAGACAATAACGATTTTCTTAACTTTACCGCATGGCGCAGTGAGCATTACGAGTCGCTCGAACACATAGCCCCACAAAACATAAAGGATTCAAAGGACTGGGATCCTGCAATATACAACGATGGTGAAGTAGTCCCAAATAGCCTCGGAAATTTAACTCTTTTACCACAAAGCGAAAATAGTGCAGTAGGCAACAAGGAATGGAAGCTTAAACGTATATTTCTAAAGTGTTTTGGCGCTGAAAAAACTTCAGATGTAGATGAGCTTATAAGAACTTTGTCCAAGTGCGGTGTAAGTGTAAGGAACTCCACTAAAGATTTGATGTATAAAAACCGCTCATTGGGAAGCTTTATAACACCCTTAATTAAAGAAGAAAGTTGGACCAGGCGCGAGATCGAAGCAAGGCAAGAGAACTTATCTAAACTGATTTGGGAAGTTGCTTCAGAAAGCTTAAATATATCTTGAACGCTTATTTTTGCACTAGCTCAAATTTAGCCTACTTGAGCTAGTGCAATCTTGAGTTACTACGATTGAGCTAACAGTGCTGGGAGTTACTTATAACAAGTAACACATGCCCCACCGCCTTCGGCTTGGTCATAGATCTCATCCATCACGTCTACATCAGAAAAGTAGATTATCTTTTGTAGTGGATTTCTAGAACGTTGCCTCTCTTGCTTTTTCACAAAACGGTCATAGCGTTTTTTATGGTTTTCCATAATAATCTGCTTTCGCTCTTCATCTTCAAGAACCGAGAGAGGGGTACCTTTACCTAACCAATAAAACGTTCCATCAGGTCGCTTATCTTCAGCGGCTTTTTCATATTGCTTTGCTTCTTCATATGCATCAGGATAAATTTCCATCAGGCGAAGCCACTCTATTTTTTGTTGATAAAAACAAAAGGTACAGCCGCTTCGCGAGCGCCACCCGTAATAACCTGGTTTACCTTGGTCCATAGCGCTAACGACTTTAGCCAACGTCTGAACATTTATGTTTGACCTGAAATAAGGATGACTTTCGTCTGCTTTTATCACTGTCAATCGCTGTTCAAAATGTTGTTCTAACAGCTCTTCTGGTAGCTTTTGCTCAATACCATTACAGCCAAGCTTTAACTCTCTGAAAGCTTGCACCTCTTTATCATCACTATATAAATCCGCTTGCTGTAGAATATTCAAAATATCTTGGCGGTTTAAGCCGTCTTCTCTGAACGGCATCTTGATAGTAATGTATTCTTCTGTGACGTTATTGGTCAGAAACCCGTCTCGAGCCGGTTCATCAGCCCTTATACCTACGTAAGATACTATTTCAGTGTAACCTTCTTCCTCGATTTTTTTCTTTACCCACTGCTCAAATGGCACTAACTTCATCTGAATAGTACACCAACGCGCTTGTGGAGAAGGCAGGTAATTTTTATGTTGCTCTAGGTGATAGTCGAAGTCTTTCTTTTTACGGTTGGACGTAAACACTTCTTCATAAGGGTCGATAATTTCTTTACCCAAGTAACCACGAAGCTTATCAATAAAAACATTTACTTCAGGCAGCTCCTTGCCCGTATCTGTAAAGTAATAGTGAATATCTAGCTCTGGATAATTGTCGCGCATATACATCGCGAGTGCAGCACTGTCCTTACCTCCAGAAAGGCCTAGCACGTGTAACTTTTTTTCTGAACTCAACTTTTTACAGCTCCATTTTCTAACTCATCGAGAAGCGCAACTAATAGCGTTTTCTTCTTCTCGCTGTCTAACCCTTCAAGTGAACTTGTAATCCCTTGTATCTGTTCATTGAATTCTTTTTCAATCTCAGAGAAGTCTAAACCACTAAATTTTGCACGATGAGCTGCAATCTTATATTTCTCAACTAGCTCTGGAAGTGCCACCTGTGCACGTTTAATGGCAAGGTCATCCCAATTTCTTTCCGATTTAGATGATAGCAACGATATCAAGTTCGAAACCCATCGGTTATCGTTTTCTTTCCTCTCACTTAAACGCTGTGCAAAAGACTTGAGCTTATGATCATCAGTAAAATCAATTACCACAGTGCAGGTACTTTTTGCGATTAGATCATTCCCTAGCGCTTTTTCAGTTGTTTTTTTGAAGTTACTGAGCAGCTCACCATGTGCGTCCTTTAGAGTTCGTAAAATATCTTCAATACCGTGCACAGAAATGCTATCTAAGTCAGTTTCTAGTATTTCAGGTAAAGCGTTAAACAAGTACGCATTAGGGTCAGACGCCTTTTTCGTGATTTCTAAAAATTTCCTAGCCTTTTTAGTTACATTTTTTGTCGCTACTGTATAACTAGACAACGAAGAGTAAAAAGTAACCAATCCTTCTGCTACGTTTAGCGGCGTGGCGTCTTTAGAGTAGTCATATTCGAAATCGGTAACGCTATCTAATGCCTCCGCTACCTTATTAAGGTACGCGGTTTTCTCTTGGTCTATGTGTACAGCTTGAACTGCAACATTTTGAGGTTTCTGAATAAGCTTTAAAGCAAATTCATCATCTGGTTGCGTAATAAAAATGATTTCACCAGTTGCCTCATTCTTGTCGTAAAACGCATAGTCTTTCATATGCTTCATGACAAAAGCCATTAGCCAAATTGAACGAATTCCTTTGGTAAGCCCATAAGGCGCTGCAGCCCAATAATCATCAATTTCCGATAACCACACTGGTGCATTAGTCTCAGCTATTAACAGTTCATGAGTTTTCCTGAAGAGCCTGTCTACGTCCTTATTCTCAATTTTACTTGGGTAACCCCAAGCGCCATCGATTGAACCATGAATGCCAAAATTTGCTAAACAAGAAAAATAAAGACCTTTTTCAGCAGGAAAGGTATCACTAGGCAAACCTAGTAACTCTTCGTCGTAGCTTTCTGCCATCGCCAACACAAGCTTCTTAATTGCAGCATTTGCACTGCCTGAAGGCTTATTCCTGTTGACTAGCTCGTTAATTATTACAGGAGATTCACAATATATATCATCTGCTAATGCAGAAACTATGGAGCTGAGGCTTACATCAGAATATTTATGCCCTTCATAGTGCCATTGAGCGCTATCAAATAAAGAATGTAGTTCATTCTCTAAAGCGCGCCCATTAGCTTGAAGTCTACTATCAACTTCTTCTCTAGCAATTTTGTCATGCGCTAAGTTCTTATTAGTGTCTTTTATGTCTATCAGCGCAATTTGCTCTATTGCAAGCGTCCTTAAATTTTCCGGCGCGATACTTTTACTAAAGGCTATTCGTGGCTGTTCAGTAGCTACTTGTTCGAGTAAATCTAAAGCGGCCTTTGATGTAGGAACATAAAAGTTTACAAACGCCGCGTTCTCAGAGAAGTTTTTAGCCTTTGAAGCTAGTAAATTCGCATTTCGCTCATCTATTAACTGGACGTCTGCCCATCTTAACGTGCCCTTTTTATGATAATGCGCAGAAGCCAATATGTGTTTAGTTGAACTAGTTTTCGAAACCCAATCTACACCATCCTTAATGGACTCTACCGATGACGTCACAAGCTCGTTGACGTCAATATCACTACCTTGAAATATGGTCAGCGCTTGATGTGAGTCCCGATATATTAATACCTTCCAGCCCTCTAGTTCTTCCATGGCAGTTACAACGTTTTTGGCTTTGTAGCCAAGCTGCGTAAAGTAACTAATTAAAAATTCCCTCGAAGCAAACAGCTGATATTGATAGCCAAACATCGTTATCAGCGCTACAGTTTTCGTTATCGATTCGTGTAGCTCATCACCATCTAATGCAGCCCTGTATAGTGCATCTTTTGCTTCCAGCCATATTTTACCATCTCGGCTAGATGAAATAATGTGATCTAGGTTTGTGGTCAGGTACTGCCAAAAAAGATTGGCGTTATAGAGTTTAAGCTCTTCTGCTGATTCATAATCAGTATAAAAGGTATTAATGAATTGATTAAAACTAAGTTTCTCACTAGACGCCAAGAAACCAAAAAGGCTCCTCTCATTTTGTGAAAACGAGCGTTTAGATATAGGCCCCAACAGCAGGCTCACCACCGGATCGATAGGTAATGCGTTTTTTAACGAATTAGTTATATTCTTTTCTTGTCCCAAATACTTGGCTACGACATCAACTATATGAGCGTACTTACTTTCGATTTTTTGTTTTAAATTATCATCTGCTTTTACTGTTTCACCAATGAGAATTAACGATTCATCAATTGAAGGCGAATAGGCAATATCTCTATAGCGGCCTTGTACTTTACCCCATTCACGTTGAATGTGAGATGTCATAGAGCGTGCGTATTCAGCAAACGATTGGTGAAGAAAACCTATAAGGACTACTGGCTTCTTACTTTTTTCAATGGCATCTGAAAGCTCTTGAAAAAAGTGCAAATCTTTATTCTCCCTAGATTGATAATCGAGGGCCTTACCCATCTCGTCTAATAAGATCAATACACCATCGTTGTCTTCATCTTGTGAGTTAAGTACGGACTTGATGAGCTCAACATAAAAATGATCATCTTCGCCAGACGGTGCAGTTCTATCTTCTAAAGTACTTAAAACACTGTTTGCTAAGCCCTCTGCAGGAGGGCCCAAGCCGCATACGTGTTTTACAACTTTCCAACCTTTTTTTGCCTTAAAGTCTTTACTAAAAGTGCTATCAGCCTTTGCAGCTAGCAACTTTTTACTAGCTAAGCCTCTCACTTTTTTATCTGCAGACAGCAAAAGCGACATAAATAGCGCAAAAGTAGACTTACCAGTTCCATATGTTCCTGTAAGGGTGAAGCAACGCTGATTAGTGTTCTTTACTTCCTTACCTAAAGTATCCAATGTACTAAGCGCTGTTCCATGCAAAACGATATTTTCTATAAATTGCTTTGGTTCAACTAAACCATCGATCCTTGTCGAACTTTTATAATTTTGCTTGATCGTTATCACTTCGAGCCTCTGTAGTAATCATCCAGGATAAATTGGAAAGTTTCATCTTCATCGAATGTTTCTAAAACCCTCACCTGTCGCATTCCTTGCGTATCTGTTTCTTCAAATAAATTAGGATACTGTTTTACCGCGTTATCTAGCTGAACGCCCAGCCCTCTTTCGGAAAGTCTAAATATTTTCCCTGGAGAGCACTGATCTGACAGTACTGCGTCAAACCCCGCTGTTTCTGAAGCTTTAATTTCGAAGACAAAACGTAGTAGCGCATATGAGAAAACTTCGGTAGGCAGACTTGGTCGCTCATCTAAAATAGACGAATAATTGCCCTTGCCTAAGTCTCGAATTAGACCTAATTCTATAAGCGGTGAAGCAAAATGCTCTTCACCGATAGAAGTATTCTTTTTACCTTTGGATAATTGTTTGCTTGAGTAAGTATGGAGGAAGCAGTCTACATCTTTCTTAATAGTACTCTCTTTCACCTCTTTATCGCACAAAACTTTGATTTCTCTATCAATGTCATAAACCAGCTTTGCTTTTTCAAAGTTCTGCATAGCCGACATATTGAAAAAATAGCGATAAGAAGTAAGTACGCTCTCATTAAAATTTAGTAAGAAATGAATAAGCCATATACTGCCAACTCGTTCAAGAAAAGGGTCATTAGGCGCATCGCCCTTCTGAATACTTTTGCTCTCATTTTCGTGACCTTTTGATATAAAAAGGTACTGTCCAATCCCAGTTAATGACTGTGCGGCGTCATTCTTTAGTGTTTTAACTATTGAGCAGGCCTCACTCCAATACCGGATGGCATTTACCATATTTTTCCCAACGCCGAGTTCAATAATGGCTTCCTGAACGTCTTTAACGTTAGAGGTACTCAAATTTCCTTTTTTATTCAATAAATTAACAGACTTATAGAGCCACCCGTACCTTAAAGGAAAGGTTTCGTGCCCTGAAAATTTAGGTTCCATTGTTAGCGCCCCTGGAAAAACTGTCCAAAGTCACAATGATATAGATTGTTTATGATGTAATAAAGTGAAGAGTCAAAAACTGTACAAAAAAACAGTACCAAGACTATAAAGTTCAGCTTGGCACTGTATGGTATTGGCAGAAAACTTACTTTATGCTAGCCAGGGGTAAAGTACATCCCATGCTAATCCAGCCATGCGCTTAGAACGATTCTGTATGTGTAAATTGTCCCAACGATCGACATCAAAAGTGCCATCAAGCATCGGAAATCGGTCGCCCGAAAGTATAAGTTTTTCAGTTTTTTTACTGAACGTCATTCCTTCCCTTTTGGCTTCATCAAGCGCTGATTTGCGCTGTTCAACTGTTTTAGCGGTTAACGCCGAATAAAAGATTTTCTTTTTAGTCCACGTAGCATTTCCAATACTAGAATTCTCTTCCGTGGGCAAAAGAACTAGATTCCCTAGTGTATTTTTGACCCTAGCATTCTCGTATATATCGGAAGGCCATCCAACGGGTTTATCTGAATTCGGAGCAATATGCTCAACTGTCAGATAGCGATCATTAATCCACTGGTCAAAGCAAAGATATTTTCTATCATCACTAGGAACAATGCCTTCCCTAGTCAACAAACCAGTATTCCCATCAACTTCGGTATAATGTGTTCCGCAGAAAAGTAAAAATCTAGCTAACGGTTTTGCATTTCCGTAAATAGGAACATCTACTACATGGTCTAACCACTCATCTTTGGTGTTAAATTTGACTTTAGAAGAGCTTAGCTTTTGTCGAAGAGCAGCTTTTAATGTATCCAACGGTAAAATTTGGTTTTCATGCATTGCGCCCGAACACAGTCCAAATTTTTTATGTGAATTGCCAGCCTCCATTATATCTCGAAAACAAGTATCGATCCCGTCAGTTCCACCAGTAGCGGCCCTTCTCAATGCCAGAAATGCGGCAACAGCTCTGAGAACTTCGACATATTGGTTGAAATCACCTTTTTCTCTTGCAATGATCCAGTATCTAGTTAGTATTGGTAAGGTTAGACTTGTTTTCATTGCTGTTATAAAAGCTGAAAGCACCTTAACTTCATTTGCTACTTCAGCATTTGAATGATAACTATTTATTCGACCACTATTTGCAGTCACCCAATAATCACTTCTATATCTTGCCACTCCGGCTAGAGAGCGCATAAAATTCGAGGCTCCGTCGTTTACCTTAGATGTTTTGTCAAAAGCTCGCCGCAACTCGCTTCTTTGAGAACTTAACTCTCTTGAAGTTTTTCTACCCTCTAAATAAAGTAAAAATGTTATTACCAAGTCTTTAGTCTCGTTTTGTTTTTTACTTGTATCTGGGTAATCGTTTGACAAAATTTCGTCGATTTCTTGAAACGCATTTTCACAGTCAGAACCTTTGTAGGTTCGAGAGGGTGAACTATTTTCTGCTACAATTACTTGAGGCTTTAAAGTCTCGAGGGCAGTAAGTGGTTCGCCTGTCGTGTTAAGTGCGTCGAATATATCAAACGCAGCAGTTTCATCATTCGTAACCACAGTTGTAACTGCGACACAATTGCAAAAGTAACTTGCGAGAAGAAGTGTACGTAAATACTGCACTCCCTCTTCAGACTTTACAATTTGCGTCATTGCAGCTGCGCCGTCATTACCAAGAACGTCCCGCGCTTTCTCCCACAACTGCTTACAGCCCCCGTACTGGAATCTGGAAACGTCTAGCATCTGACATTCATTTTCAGCATACCAATCGGCATTATTTACTGAGCGGCAGTAAGACCTAATGTGATTAAAATTTTCGGTAACTTTTTTCGCTTCTCGAGAGGTGCCAATATTTGGCATGCTGAATTCAATCGCTCCGTCGTTTACATATTCTGTAAACGCTGAGAGAAATTTCGCTATACCAGAGTTTAACAACTCCTCCCTCTTACTATCAGCTCGTATATCCTCAGCTCTGACTATTCTCGGGAACGGGTAAAATTGATTACCTCTGACTTTTTGGGCGCCTGCAATACAATCGCATAGCCCTGCTTCAATATGTTCAGATTCGACATCTAACCATTCTTGAACATCAGACGACAAAGCTGGAACAGCGACCTTTAGTAACCTCAAGCGTTCAATAAGTGCACAGGCTACCAAAGTAAGAGTGGTGAGTCGTTGTTGACCATCAACTATTGAAAACGATTTTCCCTTAAACAAAGACTCTTGAGTCTGGTCTCGTACTAATATGAGTGTACCTAGGAATGTGAAAGCGCTAGCTTTAGTTGTATGAGAAAGCCGTTCAAAACCTGCGAAGATATCGTTCATCAAACGATGAATATTATCTTTAGACCAGTCATAAGGCCTTTGGTATTCAGGGATTCGGAATCCTGCATTACCATTCTCAATGTTTGCAACCTGGCATGGGTTACAAGCAGTTGCTTCGAATAAATCACCAACTTTTTGCATTTTGTAGTTCCATTCACATTGAATCATCCAAGTCGTGAGCGTAATGCTCTAAAGGCATGAATGCAAACAAAAAAGTACTGATAAACAATTAGATTTGAAAATCATGAAAAGCCTCAATCGCCTTTTCAAACGATTCATCGTATTCAAAGTAGAGTTTGCTTAGGCGGCTCTTTTTTATTTGGTAGGCGTTGCTAGCA
>CAYVST010000004.1:63762-67850 GCA_964454185.1 uncultured Alteromonas sp. | reverse complement strand
TACAAAGAAACGGCTCGCGGCGGTCTTGCTGTCAACATCATTGAATGCTAATCAGCCAGTTATTATGCACCTCGAACTAAAAAAGGGGCCAAAGCCCCTTTTTTAGTTATTTGCCAGTTTGCTGATTTGCGGAGCTACTTTACAGGCAGGCTCACACCCTTAAACATTTTCTCAACTTCGTCATTGTTTTTAAGCATCATTGCCTTTTCAACTTTATCCTTAGTCAAGTGTGGCGCAAAACGCTCAATGAAGTCGTACATGTAACTGCGTAAAAAAGACCCTTTTCTAAAGCCGATTTTAGTTGTGCTGTAGTCGAACAAATGACTGGCATCAATTTTAACTAAATCGTCATCGAGTTCTTCACTTACCGCCATTGACGCAATGACACCTATTCCAACACCTAATCGCACATAAGTTTTGATAACATCTGCATCGGTAGCAGTGAAGACAATTTTAGGCGTTAATCCAGCCCTTTCGAAAGCTTGGTCTAGTTCAGAACGCCCCGTAAAGCCGAATACGTAGGTAACTAACGGATACTTTGCAATATCACTTATATCAATAGTGCCCTTTTTAGAAAGTGGGTGGTCCTTATTGACGATGACGCTTCTATTCCAATGGTAACAAGGCAACATTACTAAATCGTTGTATAGATGCAGCGCTTCTGTAGCAATCGCGAAGTCAGCCTCGCCCTTTGCCGCAAGATCACTAATTTGTGACGGCGTGCCTTGATGCATATGCAAAGAGACTTTTGGGTACTTTGTCATAAACCCTTGAATGACATCGGGTAACGCGTAACGCGCTTGGGTATGGGTTGTGGCAATATTTAATTTACCTTGGTCAGGTAATGTGTGTTCTCGTGCGACGGCTTTAATGCTTTCAACTTTAGCAAGGATCTCTCGCGCGATGTTGATAACATCGTTTCCAGCGTCTGTTACGTGGGTAAGGTGTTTGCCGCTACGCCCAAAAATCTGAACCCCAAGTTCGTCTTCAAGCATACGAACCTGCTTACTAATACCGGGCTGTGAGGTGTAAAGACTCTCAGCAGTTGCTGACACATTCAGATTATTGTTGAGGACTTCTACGATATAACGTAGTTGCTGTAGTTTCATATTTTACACCATTTACCGCGCTTGATTTTCACTATACTCTTACCGTTATAACCAAAACCACCTTTTATTACTAGTTGATATTACAAAACTTGCATAATAAAGTTGAAAAAACACACAGCCATGCGAAATTGCACACAAAAAATTCACATGTAGTGCAAATCATCTACAGTGTAAAAAGGTCAAATTAGGAACGTACATCATTATTATGGGCAGCAAACACGTTACTTCATCAATAGACTTCTCTTCAGTACTTGCCGCCGCAGTTCATGACATGAAGAATTCACTTTTTCTCCTCATCCAGTCTATTGAAGCTTTAAGTCATGCCCTACCCGTTGAAAATGAAGACGCACAAGAGCAAGTGGCTAATGTGCATTACGAAGCTTCACGCTTAAACACGAATTTAGTCCAAATTTTGTCTTTGTACCGAGCGGAACTTGAGAGCCTTCCTATCACCGTTGATGAATGCTTCTTATCAGATTTAGTGGAAGATGTGTTGGGTTCTAATACGCTGTATATCAAACAAAAACACATTTCCATCGATGTTGATATAGAGGATGAACTTAGCTGGTATCTTGACGAAGAGCTAATTTACCTTCTACTAAACGACGCGATTATTAATGCAATGCGCTATGGCACGTCGAAAATAAAGGTGTCAGCAAAAGCTTCTGTAAGCCAACATCTAGTGATTAAAGTTGAAGACGATGGTCGTGGTTACCCGGATGATATGCTCAGTAAAAGTGACGAGCATCTAGCTGACTTTGAGCTTAGTCAGGGTCGAACTGGACTAGGATTATTTTTCGCTAAACTCATTGCTAAAGCACATTCGCAAGGCGATGAGAAGGGTTCTATTAAGTTGAGTAACGGGGGAACATACGGTGGAAGTGTATTTGAAGTAAAAATACCGTAGTATTGACCGATAATAATAAATGAAGACAAAATAACGTTTTAGGCACATACTGCATTGAACGTTATAATAAAAAGACAAAAAGAGACGGATTACCCGCATGTACGTGATTATCATTATTCTGATTGTTGTTTTGCTAATCGCAGCAATTTTCATTAATGCAATGCAGCAGCACAGGCAAAAACAAGAAGCGGAACGACGCACCGAGCTCGCCAAACAACGCACTATTGTTGATGAAACAGAGAATGTCATTGCAGCAAGCGTCAACATGCCTATTTCTTCTCGTATTACGGGCATTCTTCACAACCGTGTACTCAACTCGTTAAAAACAATGAACGAATTGGCGAGTACCGCTGAGTTGAAGCAGCGTATCAACAGTACTGAGCAAGCAGCCTCAGTGGCTTTGTCTGACAGCACGCCTGCGACCAGTGATTTTTCATTACCGGACAACGATAAAGTTATTATTCAATACATTCAGGCAGTTAAAAAACTTCGCGTTATTTTGCGTGCTGAACATAGCAAAGGGCAAATCGATTCAAAGGTCTTTCTTGAAGAGGACAAAAGTTTAGAACGCCTTCAGTTGAAAGTGAACGTTGAGACACTTGTAAAACGCGGGCGCGCAGCGCTTCAAACCAATATGCTGGGCTCTGCTCGCCAATATTTTGAAAAAGCAAAGGCTGCTCTTGAGAACCAGACGCCACAGGATGAATACTCAACCTCGCGCCTTGCTACTATCAAAGAATGGCTTTATGAAATTCAAAGTAATTTGAAAAGCGTTAACGAAAAAGACCGAGCGAAGAAGCAAGAAGAAGAACGCGACGAACTTGATGAATTGTTTGCACCTAAGAAAAAGTGGTAATTATAGAATGAACTAATAAGGAGGTAAGTATTCTGCTATGTTTAATCAAAAAGATAATATTGCAGTTGCCTCCTTTGCGCTTTTAAGCTGTTTATCTTGTCAGACATTTGCCAGTGCTTTAAACATTCCAACCTTAACCTCCTATCAGTTCACGCTTTCTGTTAATACTGATAATAGCCATTTAAAAAACGTCGCAGCTAATGAAGCTATGGCCTGTGAGGAAGTCGTTGTCTCTGCCCATCCGAATTACGCCCCTTTTCATTGGGAAGAAAATGGCGAAATTGTCGGTGCCTCTGTCGCCATTACAGGCCAGATCCTTGATGAAATGGGTATCGCATGGCGTACAGAGTATGTGGGCCCATGGAAGCGCGTGCTGCAACGCGCCTACTCGGGAAAAGTAGACCTCATACCTGCATTGAAACGTACCGCCGAAAGAGAAGAGTTTATTAGTTTTACCAGTACTATTTTTTACAGCAACCCCGTAGCTATTTATCGTAAGAACGATATTGATGCTATCGCGTTAGATTCGCTTGATGCACTTGATGGTTTAATAGGCTCAGTAAACGCTGGCGACAGTCATGGTAAGACTATTGATTCGTTTTTATCAGTTCAAGACGTCGCCCAAATAAAGGGTATTCAAGAAAACTTTGAAATGTTGAAGATGGGCAGAACAGACTATTTTGTTATAGGAAAGCATACCGCACAGTCTTTCCTAAACAGCAATGCTTTGACCGACGAATTCAAAATTGTTTTAGAACTCAGTAACGCTGTGGTGCATCATGGATTTAGCAAACGCTCGCCCTGCGCGTATTTAATGCCTGAGTTCGATAGCCGTATGGCACGAAAGATTGAAAACGGTGACATACAGTTTGCCATTGAACAATACAAAAGCATTTGGTTAGAACGTAAATTACTTGATGAGTAAGTTGACCGTGTTGCGCTTTGCAGGAAGCTATTCACGATAGTACTTAATCAGCTCAAACCGTCTGCCAAGGTCAAACAAACTCTAGTTATGCCCTGACTTCATGTGACTTTCTATATTTTTTAACCGAAAGCTCCCATAGAGAGCGCGCTGAGACCGATAGACCTTTTCTCGCATTTCGAATTAAACCAATATTTTTCATCAGTGGGTCTTTCTCTATATTGATAACCGAAAGACCTAGGCCAATCATTTGTGGTGCGCATATGCTCGGCATAACCGAGATACCTAATCCGT